>NZ_WOTN01000001.1:644336-966504 GCF_010993745.1 Fodinicola acaciae | reverse complement strand
GCGGTCGGCCGATGTTGTGGTTTGGCACGGAAACACGCGGTGATCAGGTCCGCCAGCCAGGCCTCGGTGACGCCGCTCAGGTCGGCCTGCCTGGTGAGGACGCGATACATCCGCGCCTGCGGCGGCCCCTCACCGAAGGCCTCCGCGCCGGTCGCCGCGTACGCGAGCACCGAGCCGAGCGTGAACACGTCGCTGGCCGGACCGACCGGCTCGCCGGCCACCTGCTCGGGCGACATGAAGCCAGGCGAGCCGACCACGCCGCCGACCCTGGTGATCGCCGTGACGTCGGTCGGATGCGCGATGCCGAAGTCGATCACCCTCGGTCCGCCGGCGGTCAGGATCACGTTGCCAGGCTTGAAATCCCGGTGCACCACCCCGACCCGGTGGATGGCGTCGAGCGCCTCGGCCAGCCCGGCCGCCAGCGCGCGTACCGACATCGCCGGCATGCCACCGTACGTCGCGACCGCCTCCGACAGCGTCAGGCCCGGCAGGTACGCGGTCGCCAACCACGGCCGGTCGGCCTCCGGGCCGGCGTCCAGCACCGCCGCGGTGAAGGTGCCGGTGACCCGGCCGGCCGCGACGATCTCGCGGCGGAACCTGGCGCGAAAGTCCGGGTCGCCGGCGTACACCTCGCGGATCACCTTCACCGCCGCCAGCCGGCCGCCAGGCGACCGCGCCAGGTACACGACGCCCATGCCGCCGGCGCCGAGACGCGCGAGCACCCGGTACGCACCGATCCAGACCGGATCCTGCGGACGTACCGGCTGCACCGTCACCTCCCCGTCAGGTCAGGCGGGACGCGCGTACCTCCACTCACCATCCTCGTTCTCGCCGTCATCGCGGACGAAACCGGCCTTCAGCAACGCGCCCTGGCTGGCGAGGTTGTCGGCCGCGGTGTGCGCGATCACCCGCGCTCCGGCGGCTTCGGCGGCCGCGACAGACAGCGCGATCGCGTCGCTGATCAACCCCTGCCGGCGCGCCGACTCGACCAGGCCGTAGCCGATCTCGGCCTCGCCGTTTTCGTCCGGTGGACCGAAAAACCCGATGCTGCCGACGGCGAGGCCGTCGCTGCGGCGGATCACGTGGCGGACCGACCAGACCCGGTCGGCCTCACCGGCACGCAGCCACATCTTGGCCGCGTCGGAGTCGTCCTGGCGCGGATAGCCGTCGGCGTACCAGTCGAGCCGGCCGCCGGAGGCGACGAGCTTGAGCTCCTCGGGCGTAAGAAGGACGAGTCGGACAAGGGCGCCTTCCAGCGGCGCGGCGCTGAGCGCGGAAATGTTCGTCTGCACCTGACGATCATGCACCAAGCAACGCCTCGACGTCGGCCGCTCGCGGATCGTCGTGGTCGGCGAAGATCCGCAGCGCCGTCCGCCATTCGGCGATCGCCGCCGCGCGGTCGCCGGCCGCCCGCAGCTGGCGACCGAGCTCGACCCGGATGTCCGCCTGCCGAAGCGCGAGATTGTCACGCTGAGCCATGCCAAGCGCCTCACGCAGCGTCTCCACCGCGCTGTCGTCGCCGGCCGCGGCGTACGCGCGCGCCAGCGCCAGCAGCCCGCCGGCGACGCGGCCCGGCTCCTCCTGCTTGCGATAGAGCTCAACCGCGCGGCGACCGTTGTCGATCGCCTCGGCGTGCCGGCCGAGTCCGCTGCAGGCGGTCGAGCCGACCTCGAGGGCACCGGCCTGCAACACCACGTCATTGACCTGCTCCGCCAACAGGTATGCCTGCCGGTGCAGCTCCAGCGCCTCGTCATAGCGGTTGAGCGCGTTGAGGGTGCCAGCCATGTTGACGAGCACGACCAGCTCACCGCGCGGTGCGTGCGTACGCCGATAGCGGTCCGCTGACTCTCGCGCGTACGCCAACGCCTGGTCCACGTCGCCGAGCATCTCGACCGCGATGCTGAGGTGGTTGAGCGCGTTGGCCTCGGCGTACGGGTCGGAATGCGCGCGCGCCGACTCCAGGACGGCCAGGTTGGCGGCCCGCATGTCGCGCCAGCGCGCGGTCAGATACATGAAGAGCCAGGTCGCCTTGGTGGCCATCATCGCCAGGCCGTGCCGGCCCTCGGCCGCCGCCTGCTGGATGACCCACAGGCACGACTCGGCCTCCGCCTCGAACCAGCGCAACGCGTCGTCGTAGCCGCCGAACCGCTGCGGCCGGACGTCCGCCGACCGCAGCGGCACGTAGAACTCGTTGTCGTAACCGTTGCTCATGGCCTGTCTGCCGGCCAGCGCCGTGTGCGCGTACCAGTCGAGGACTCGTTCGCGTGCGGTGGCCTGGTCGGTGACCAGCTCCGCCGCGTACTCGCGCAGGAGGTCGTGCAGCGTGAAGCGACCGGTGGATGCCGGCTCGACCAGGTGCAGCGACGCCAGCCGGTCCAGCAGCCGCGCGGCCTGCCCGTCGGTCACGCCGGCCACCGCCGCCGCGACCGGTACGCCGAACTCGCCGCCGGGCAGCACGCCAAGCAGCCGGAACATCCGCCGCGCCGGCTCCTCCAGCGCCTCGTACGACCAGGAGAAGGCCGACCGGATGTCCCCCGCGCTGTCGTCGCCGAGCACCAGCCGGTCGAGGTGCCGGTCGGAGCGCAGCTCGGCGGCCAGGTCGGCCAGCGGCAGCGTCGCCTGCCGGGCCGCGCGCTCGGCGACGATCATCAACGCCAGCGGCAGCTGGCCGGCGGCCGCCGCGAGGGCTGTCGCCGCCGCCGGCTCGGCGCGCGTACGTTGCCCGCCGACGACCTGCTCCAGCAGCGTGTCCGCCTCGGTCGTGGTCAGCGGATCGAGCCGGATCCGGTGTGCGCCGTCCTGTCCAACCAGGCCGCGGAGCTGGTTGCGGCTGGTCACCAGCACGAGGCAACCGGCACCTGGCAGCAGCGGACGCACCTGTTCGCTGTCGAAGGCGTTGTCGAGCACCAGCAGCAGGCGCTGGCCGGACAGCAGCGTACGCATCAACGCGGACTGTGCGTCGAGCTGCGCCGGGATCTGTCCGGCCGGCACCCCGAGACTGCGCAGCAGCGTCTCCAGCGCCACGCTCGGCTCCAGCGGCTGGCCGGGTCCAAAGCCTCGCAGGTTCAGATAGAGCTGGCCGTCCGGAAAGCGGACCTCCGCGCGGTGTCCCCAGTGCACCGCGAGCGCGGTCTTGCCGGCACCGGCGGCGCCGACGATGGCGGCCACCCCGCTGGTCAGCCGGTCCAGCGCGGTCAGCTCGGCGGCGCGGCCGGTGAAGAACCGGCTGGAGGCCGGCAGCTGGCGCGGCACCGTACGACGCGGCCGCGGCTCCTCGGCGCCGCCGAACAACAGCCGCTGCACCTCGCGCAGCTCCGCACCGGGATCCAGGCCGAGCTCACGCCGTATCAGCCGCACGGCGCGCTGATAGGTCTCCAGCGCCTCGGCACGCCGGCCGGACCGGAACTGCGCCAGCACCAGCCGGTGCCAGGCCACCTCGCGCAGCGGATAACGGCTGGTCAGCCGGCCGAGCTCGGCGATGTGCGGAGCGTATGCGCCGCGCTCGAAATCAAGGTCGACGCGACGGACGTACGCAGTGAACCACTCGTCGACCAGACCAGGCGCGACGCGGTCGCCGAGCAGGTCGGCGAACGGCCCGCCGCGCCACAGCTCCAGCGCAGCGTCCAGCGCGGTCGCCTCGGCCAGCGGATCGGTGGCCTCGCTCGCCTCGCGTACCAGCCGGCGAAACCGCCACAGGTCGACGGCCTCCTCCGGCACCGCCAGCCGATAGCCGTTGCCAACCGTCTCGACCGACGCGCCACCGATCGCCCGCCGCAGCCGCGAGACCAGCGTCTGCACGTTGCCCGGCACCTGCAGCTCCGGCTGGTCAGGCCACACGTAACCGGCCAGAGCCGTCGTGCTGACCAAGCGGTTGGGGGCCGCCACCAGCGCCGCCAGGACGACCGCCGGGCCACCTCGTACGGCCACCGGCCGGCCGTCGACGACCACGTCGAACGCGCCGAGCACGCGCAACTCGACCGATGCCGTCACGCCTGCTGACATTACTCAAGAGCGGCGACAGCCTGCTGCCGGAGGATGTTGCGTGGCGGAGCAGGCCGGATTCAAGCGGTGGTGGGCCGTCCGTTTGGTGTGGTGGAGTGGTTGGGTCTCTGGGTGCGGGTGGTGGGCCTCAATGTTGTGGTGGGCCTCAATGTTGGCGCGTTGGGGAGGTGGTCGCGTCTCCTGTTTCGGGCGTGGGAGGTGGTCGCGTCTCCTGTTGGTGCGTTGGGAGGTGGTCGCGTTTACTGTTTGTTGCGTTGGGTGGGTGGTTGGGTTTTCGCCTGCGCGGCGGGCGCTCCTGCGCGGAGGGCGACCTCAAGGGAGGGGGCGCGTGAACGCCAATCGGTGTGCATAGGGGTGCGGGTGGCGGTTTCGTGCGGGGCTGGGTTTTCTGGGTCACGTGCGGGAAGCAACCCGTCGGGCTGGACGCCGTCACAGCGTCCGGGGTGGTGCTGGTGTGACTGCTGTGGCTGGCAATGCAGGTGAGGCGGCCTGGCTGCGTAATACTTGTTTAACAAGACATCAAAATGGACATTTGTTGCAGCCCCGTAGCCACAACGGCATTATCAGCCTCAATAGTCACACCCGTCACAGCCTCCGGGGATCGCGGCGGCGTGAAGGTCTTGTTTCTTGCGTCCAGCGCTAGTAACTCGACATTCATGCCATCCGCGACCCTCACAAGCCGGACATTTAGCGCTCCACATGCCCTCGCATCCCACATACTGGGACTTCTCGCCACAGACCGGGACACCATGGCCTTCGACTGCCCATCAAAACGGACATTTAGCGATTGTCGAGGAGTTGGTCGAAGGGGATGAAGTCCGGCTCGGGTGGCTTCGGCGTACGGCCGGCGAGTGTTTGGGCGAACTCTCCGGCGGCGCGGTCGATTCGGGTGGCGAGGTGGCCGTCGGTTGAGCCCCAGTCGGATGACGCGGCGTACACCGCGGTCGGAGTGACGACCGATCGCAGGTATGCGAACATTGGTCGCATCTGGTAGTCGAGCATCAGCGAATGCCGTTCCGTGCCGCCGGTGGCACCCATCAAGACTGGCATGCCGACCAGCGCGTCGTTGTCCAGGAGGTCAAAGAACGACTTGAACAATCCGCTGTACGACGCGGTAAAAACCGGCGATACAACGATCAGGCCGTCCGCCGAAGTCACCGCGTTTATCACCGTACGCAGCGCTCCGCTCGGCACCATCGAGACCAGGTTTTTCGCGATGTCGACGGCGAAGTCGCGCAGCTCGACCACCTGGATCTCGGCGTCGGCACCGAAGTCGCGCAGGGCGAGTGCGCTGGCCTCGGCCAGCCGGTCGGCGAGCAGGCGGCTCGACGATGGCTGGCTCAGGCCGGCCGTGATAACGACGATCTTCTTAGTTTCCACCGGAATCACCCGCCACCCGCGCGTCGTGCGTCGGACCGTCCGGCACGTGAGCCGGCCGGCGCGAGTCCAGTTCCTTGCGCAACACCGGCACGATCTCCTCACCGAGGATGTCGATCTGTTCCAGCACGGTCTTCAACGGTAGTCCGGCGTGGTCCATCAGCCACAACTGTCGCTGATAGTCGCCGAAATGCTCCTGGAAGGTCAGCGTCTTGTCGATGATCTCCTGCGGACTGCCGACCGACAGCGGAGTCTCGGCCATGAACTCCTCCAGCGACGGACCGTGGCCATAGACCGGAGCGTTGTCGAAATACGGCCGGAACTCGCGTACGGCGTCCTGCGAGTTCTTCCGGATGAACGCCTGGCCGCCGAGACCGACGATCGCCTGGTCGGCAGAGCCGTGACCATAATGCTCGAAACGCTGCCGGTAAAGCCGTACGAGCCGCATGAAGTGCTCTTTTGGCCAGAAAATGTGGTTGGCGAAGAAGCCGTCGCCATAGTACGCGGCCTGTTCGGCGATCTCCGGACTGCGGATCGAGCCGTGCCAGACAAACGGCGGCACACCGTCCAGCGGTCGCGGCGTCGAGGTGAAACCGTGCAGTGGCGTACGAAACTTGCCTTCCCAGTCGACGACGTCCTCGCGCCACAACCGGTGCAACAGGTCGTAGTTTTCGATCGCCAGCTCGATCCCCTGGCGGATATCCTTGCCAAACCATGGATACACCGGCCCGGTGTTGCCTCGACCCATCATCAGGTCGACCCGGCCGTCGGCCAGGTGCTGCAGCATCGCGAAGTCCTCGGCGATCTTCACCGGGTCGTTCGTGGTGATCAGCGTGGTCGAGGTCGACAGGATCAACCGCCGCGTCTGAGCCGCGACGTAGCCGAGCATGGTGGTCGGCGACGACGGCACGAACGGCGGGTTGTGGTGCTCACCGGTCGCGAACACGTCCAGGCCGACCTCCTCGGCCTTGCGGGCGATCGTGACCATCGCCTTGATCCGCTCGTGCTCGGACACCGTCTTCCCGGTGGTGGGGTCGGTGGTCACGTCCCCGACCGTGAAGATCCCGAACTGCATCTCCCGCTCCTCATCTATGCGTGCGCATAGACCGTAACAGCTCTATGCGCACGCATGTTCCCGATGAGAGCTAGGCCTCGCGCAGCGCCACGTCCAGCGAGTCGAACAGGTACGTGGAGCCGCCCTCCCAGTGCGGAGTCGCGTCGCCACCGCGCGCCGGCGCATAGAGCCACCAGAGGTTTCCCCACGGATCGCGCAGCCGCGCCAAACCGGACGGCATCGGCGTACGCGCCTGCGCACGCTGCACGCCGTCGAACACCTCCTCAACGAAGGTGATCAACTCGGCGGCACCATCGACGATCGCGAACGGATTGAGCGTACGCTCGCCGGCCGGCAGATCGGCACCGGTGCGAACAACGGACATGACCTCTCCTATCTCGTCACCTACCAGCAGCACGGTAGGTGGGCAATAGGACAGTCCACGGCCTACTGGACGAGCTGATTGGCCGTCCGGATCACAGCGCCGAAATCGTCCGGATCGACGGTCGCATCCGTCCGTACGGTGAAGGTCACCGACTCACCTGGCAACAGCGTCACCAGCATGTCGTCAACGACAGCGTCCGCGGCGACCTGATCGGCGAGCAGCGCCACGTCGAGCAGCAGCACGTGCGCGGTCACCGTCACCTGACAGCCACCGGAAATCGCCACACAGTCGAGGTCGTACGCGCTGGCCGGCAGCGCGAGATCCTTGTCCGGCGCGAAAAACCAGACGGCGCGACCGGCCGCGCTGGTGGCGACCAGCAGCTCGCGCGTACGGTCGCCGGCGACCGCCACCGACTCCGGCAGCATCGTCGTCAGGCTTCCTCGCGCCGACAAGGCCAGGTCGAGCTCCACCGACGCGATGACGTTGCCGTCAAAGGAAATCCGGTGCACGGTGACGGCGTCGTCCCAGTCGTCATCGGTGTCGTTGACGACGATCACGGCCAAGCCGTCGTCGCGCGGCTGGATGGTGACGAAGCGATCCGCGTACGACCGGCGCAGCGCATACCAGGCCGGCTTCAACCGGCCGTCGCCGTCGACCACCGACCACGACGTGACCGGCCAACAGTCGTTGATCTGCCACAAAATCGTGCCGGCACAGCGCGGCGTCCACGACCGGAACCACTGGACACCGGACGAGACCGCTCGTGCCTGGTTGAGCTGCGCGGCCCAGAACCAGTCGCCGAAGTCCTCAGGCACCCGGAAATGTTCCACCAGCGACCGGTCGATCTTTTCCATGCCGTCGACGGCTTTTTGGTGTGCCAGCATGGCCGGACCGCGTACGGCCAACGGCTCGTCGTGGACGGCGCGGGTCAGCGTCGACCAGGCCGGTGGCCCCTGGAAACCAAACTCGGCGGCGAATCTCGGGACATAGTCGCGATAGCCGGAATAGTCGCGCACGTTCCACACGTCCCACACGTGCATGCAGCCGTGGTTGGGGTCGTTGGGATGGATGTCCTCCGACAGCGACCACGGCGATCCGGCGTTGTATGGCCGCGACGGATCCAGCTCGGCGACGATTTTCGGCAGTACGTCGAGATAATAGCCGAGCCCCCAGCTGCGGTCGTCGAGCTGGTCCCGCCAATTCCAGTCGTGATATCCCCAGATGTTCTCGTTGTTTCCGTTCCACAGCACCAGACTCGGATGCGACACCAGCCGTGTGACGGCCTGCCGCGCCTCCGCGACGACCTCGCCGCGCAGCGGCTCCTCCTCCGGATAGGCCGCGCAGGCGAACAGGAAGTCCTGCCACACCAACAAACCACGCTCGTCGCACAGCGCGTAGAAGTCGTCGCTCTCGTAGATGCCGCCACCCCAGACGCGTACGAGGTTGGCGCCGGCCTCGACGGTCTGGTCCAGCCGCCGCGCATAGCGGTCGCGATCCACCCGATGCGGAAAACAGTCGTCCGGGATCCAGTTGACGCCTCGCGCGAACACCGGGACATCGTTGACGACAAAGGTGAAACGCGTGCCGATGTCGTCGCGACCGGTGTCCAGCCGTACGGTCCGGAAGCCGATCTCCCGCTCGTACGTGTCGCCGGCCAGCTCGACCCGCAGTGGATAGAGCGGCTGCTCGCCGTATCCGCGCGGCCACCACAGCCGCGGCTCCGGCACCTCGACCTCGACCGTCACGCTGTCCTCGCCGGCCGGTACGACGGCCTCGGTCGCGATGTCCCCGACCCGTACGGTCAGCGGCAGCTCGCCATCGCCGGCACGCTCGACCTCCACCTGCACCGCGACCTTGCCGACTTTTCCTTCCACCGCCACGATCGGTCGTACGCTGGCGAGCCGTGCCGTCGACCACGACTCCAGCGCGATCGGCCGCCAGATGCCGGCGGTCACCAGCGCCGGTCCCCAGTCCCAGCCGAAGTTGCAGGCCATCTTGCGGATGAAGTTGTACGGATACGCGTAGGCACCGGGCCGCGCGCCGAGCTTTTCCCTTTGCTGGACGGCATATCCGATCGGCGACGCGAACGTGACCACCAGCTGGTTGCCGCCTGGTCGCAGGTTTTCGCCTACGTCGAAGCGATAACCGCGATGCATGTTGTACGTCTGGCCGACGACGACGCCGTTGAGCTGCACCGTCGCGATGGTGTCCAGGCCGTCGCAGACCAGGTCGACACGGTCGTCGCCGTCAGGCTGCCAGTCGAAGGTCATCTCGTATCGCCAGTCCGTCTGGCCGATCCAGGCCAGCTCGGCCTCGTTCTGGTCGAGATACGGATCCGGGATCCGGCCGGCGGCGAGCAGGTCGGTGTGTACGCAGCCGGGCACCGTCGCCGGCACGACCTCGGACTCGGCGGCGCGTACGGTCCAGCCGTCGTGCAGTGGGGTGCGCCGCATCAGCTGACCTGCGTGGCGACGCGGATGCCGAGGCCGACCAGCAGCGTCCCCATCACCGCGTCCATCGCGCGACGTACGCGACCAGAACCGAAGAAGCGGCGCAGCGAGCCGACCAGGAATGCGAAGGTCACCCACCAGGTGGCACTGACCAGCGTGGCGATCACCGCCAGCTCCAGCGTCTGCGTCGGCAGCGCCGCGACCGGCAGGAACTGCGGGATCAGCGCCAGGAAGAACACCGACACCTTCGGGTTGAGCAGGTTGCACAGCAGTCCCTGCCGGAAGGCCTTGGCGGCCGGCACGTCGCCGAGGTCGGCGCTCTCCAGGTCGCGATAACCGCCCTTTCGGACGTTCCACCAGGCGCGTACGCCGAGATAGAGCAGATATGCGGCACCCGCCAGCTTCACGACGGTGAACGCGACGGCGGAGGCGGCCAGCAGGCTCGCCACGCCGAGCGCGATCGAGACCACCCAGACGAACACGCCGCAGGCGATCCCGAACGCGCACGCGACGCCGGCCTTCCGGCCGCCGAACAGTGAGTTTCGGGTCATCAGTACGAAATCCGGACCGGGTGCCATCGCTCCGAGGAGGACCACACCGAGGAAGGTCAGCGCCACCGTCAACGAGATCACGCCGTCAACGTAACCGGTTCAGCGCATCGCAGTCCATGGCCTTTCCCACGGGTCAGGAGAGCGGCGGCAGCCACGACGACTGTTTGTCCGGACTCGCCACCGGCCGGATCCGCCGGGCCGTACGCAGCACCGCGCCGGCACCGCCGAGCAGCCGCAGGCTGGCCGGATCCCAGGCACCGACCTCGACGAGGAAGCCGTCCACGTCGAAGAGCCAGGCCAGCTCGCCGCCGTTCGCGAAGGCGACATGCGCCGGATGTCCGTCCACAATGGACGTTGGTGCCGGAATTTTGTCGCTGCCAGCGTTGTCCCGGCGCGCGTCGCGGATCACGTCGTAACGCACCATCCGGGCCCAGCTCTTGCCTGGCTCGGCCAGATCGGCGCGGTCGGAGAAGGCCAGGCTGGCCGCGTACGTCTCCCCCGGTCCGTGCGTCACACTCGTCTCCCGCAGCTTCAACGCGACCGGCGGCCGCGGCGCGGTGAACGGCGCGCGCACCGGCTCGTTCACCAGCCGGATGCCGTTCACCAACCGCTCCACCATCTCGGCCGTACGCGCAGCGGCCACCGCGTACGCGCCCGGACTCCACGGCCACACGACCGACGCGCCGCTTGCCGACTTCGACAGCCAAACCGAGCGCTGGCCACCGATCGTCGGCCCCGGCTCACCGTCGGGCATGCCGGTGCGGCCCGGTTGGCCATAAAGCGGCGTGTCGGTGGTGATCAGCGGATCGCGCCAGCCGGCACCTCGCGCGTACATGCCGACCTCGGCGGCCACCCGGTAATGACTGTCGGAGCCGATCTCGATGTGCTGCGTACGCTGTCCGTACTCGCTGGTCGACACGTCGACGACCGGCGTCGCCGGCGACCAGGCCAGCCGGAACGTCAGCGTCGCCGGATCGGTCGCCGCGCCCGCCGCTCCGCGCGGCCCCATCCACGCGACCGGCATGCTGCCGGTGGGCGGCCGGAGCGTGCCGACCGCGCCGCCGGCGGCGACGAGCACGGCGGCCGCGGCCGAGCCGACCAGCAGGTTACGCCGGCTGATGTTGCGCCGGCCGTCACGGATCGCCCGGTCGAGGTCATACGCCGGCGGCGTGGCCGGCTCGGCGTCGCGCAGTGGCGCCAGCAGGGTCTCGCTGGGTTCGGTCATGACTGGACCTTCCTCCCGTACGCGTCCGGGGCCTCGGCCTCCAGCGCTCGCCGCATGGCCTCCAGGCCACGCGCGGTCTGGCTCTTGACGGTGCCTTCGGACACGCGGAACAGCTCCGCGACCGCGGAGATGGACATGTCGTTGAGGAAGCGCAGGACGAGCATCGCTCGCTGTCGAGGCGGCACCCGCAGCAGCGCCGCGTGCAGGATCTCGCGGTCGCCGCTGCGGTCCGGATCGCTGACCGCGACATCCGGCGGCCGGTCGACCAGCGCGACCCTGGTCCACGCGTGCCGCCGCTCCTCCAGGAAGGCGTTGACCAGGATCCGCCGGACGTACGCGTCCAGCCGCGGATAGTCCTCGACCCGCCGCCAGTGCTGGTAGAGCTTGGTCATGGCGTGTTGGACCAGGTCGTCCGACCGATGTGGGTCACCGGTCAGCATGTACGCCGTCCGCCGCAGCGCCGGCATCCGTGCCGTCGCGTACTCGACGTAACGCCGTTCCCTGTCGGCCCGCACGCCCGCTCCTCTCACCGCGCTTCACCCTTCCAAATGGCGGACCGGCCGATCGGGTTGCACGGTGAACCGGACATTCGGCGCTGCGGCAAAATTCACCGCCGCGCCGCGTGTAGAAACCGCGCCCGGCGGGTATTGGGAAGTCGACTTGCTGACAGGTCCTGCGACAGGTCGAGGAGAGGGTGTGCAGACAAACACGCCGACGACCGAGGGCACCGGCGGCCGCTCCGGCGGCATCGTCGGCACGCTGACGACGGGATGGATCCCCGCCGATCCGCTGCGCCTCCGTGACCTGCGCAAACAGCTGACCCAGTGGGGTTACCGCGTGGGCCTGAACCCGGAGCAGGTGCAGTCGCTCGGCCTCGCCGCGTACGAGGCGCTGGCCAACATCGTCGACCACGCGTACAGCACCGTGCCGGTCGTCAACCGCGAGCTGCTGGTCACCGCCGAGGTGGTCAGTGGCGCCGCGGTGATCACCATCCGGGACCATGGCCGATGGCGGCCAGCGCCGGTCTCCCCCGGTCCGCGCGGACACGGGCTCCTCCTGATGCGCCGGCTCGCCGACGACGTACGCATCGACGCGACCGAACGCGGCACGTCGGTGACCCTCTGCTGGCAGCTCTAGCGGTCAATCCCAGTCGAGCGAACCGCCTGACTGGTATTCGGTCACGCGGGTCTCGAAGAAGTTCTTCTCCTTCGTCAGGTCCATCGCCTCCGACATCCACGGGAACGGGTTGTCGGCCGCGCCGAACACCGGCTTCAGGCCGAGCTGGCCGCACCGCCGGTTGGTGATGAAATGCATGTATTGCTGGCAAAGGTCGGCGTTGATGCCGAGGATGCCGCGCGGCATGGTGTCCCGGCCGTACGCGACCTCCAGCTCACACGCCTCGGCGAGCATCGTGCGCACCTCCCGCTGGAACTCCTCGCTCCACAGGTGCGGGTTCTCGATCCTGATCTGGTTGATCGTGTCGATGCCGAAGTTGAGGTGGATCGACTCGTCGCGCAGGATGTACTGGTACTGCTCGGCGATGCCGACCATCTTGTTGCGCCGGCCGAGCGAGAGGATCTGCGCGAATCCGGTGTAGAACCACATTCCTTCGAAAATCACGTAGAAGGCGACCAGGTCGCGCAGGAAGGCCTGGTCCCTTTCCGGCGTACCGGTGCGAAACTCCGGATCCTCCAGATGCTGCGTGTAGTCCAGGGCCCAGGCCGCCTTGTCGGTGATGGACGGCACCTCGCGATACATGTTGAACAGCTCACCCTCGTCCAGGCCGAGGCTTTCGCAGATGTACTGGAAAGTGTGGGTGTGTACGGCCTCCTCGAAGGCCTGGCGGAGCAGATACTGCCGGCACTCCGGATTGGTAAGGTGGCGATAGACGGCGAGCACGATGTTGTTGGCGACCAGTGACTCCGAGGTCGCGAAGAAGCCGAGGTTTCGTTTGGTCATCAGGCGTTCGTCGGCGGTCAGGCCGGTCGGCGAGCGCCACAGCGCGATGTCGGCCTGCATCGAGACCTCGGTCGGCATCCAGTGGTTGCTGCAGCCGGCCAGGTATTTGTCCCAGGCCCAGGTGTATTTCAGTGGCAGCAGCTGGTTGACGTCGGCACGGCAGTTGATCATCGCCTTGTCGTCGACGCTGACCCTGGCCGCTCCACGGTCGATGGTCGTCATGTCTGCATCTCCTTCTACTGGCAGGCTTCGCAGTCGGGGTCGTCGATCCGGCACGCCTCCACGGCGTTGAGTTTTCCGTCGGTGCCGCGCAACGTGCTCTTCTCGACGTGGGTGGCGCTGGTGGCGCGCAGGTAGTAGGTCGTCTTCAGGCCGCGGATCCACGCGTGCTGATACATCTCGTCCAGTTTTCGGCCGTTCGGCCGTGAAATGTAGAGGTTGAGCGACTGCGACTGGTCGATCCATTTCTGTCGTCGCGCGGCCGCCTCGATCAGCCAGCGGCTGTCGATCTCGAAGGCGGTCGCGTACAACGTCTTCAGGTCGTCGGGCACCCGGTCGATCGGTCCGAGACTGCCGTCGAAGAACTTCAGGTCGCTGACCATCACCTCGTCCCACAGGCCGCGTGCCTTCAGGTCGCGGACCAACGCGGCGTTGACCACGATGAAGTCGCCGGACATGTTGGACTTCACATACAGGTTGCGGTAAAGCGGTTCGATCGACTGGCCGACGCCGCAGATGTTGGCGATCGTCGCGGTCGGCGCGATGGCCATGACGTTGGAGTTACGCATGCCCGCCTTGACGCGCGTACGCAGGCCTTCCCAGTGCAGCGTCCGCGATCGGTCGACGTCGAGATCACCACCGCGCGAGGCGGCCAGCAACTCGATCGAGTCGATCGGCAGGATTCCTTTGCTCCACAGCGATCCCTCGTACGACTGGTAGCTGCCACGTTCCTCGGCGAGCTCTGTCGACGCGGCGATCGCGTGGTAGCTGATCGCCTCCATGCTGCGATCGGCGAACTCGACGGCCTGCGCCGACTCCATCGGAATGCGCTGGACGAAAAGTGCGTCGGTGAACCCCATCAGGCCGAGGCCGACCGGCCGGTGCCGCAGGTTGGAGTCGCGCGCCTCCGCAATGGTGTAGAAATTCACGTCGATGACGTTGTCGAGCATCCGTACGGCGGTGCGTACGGTCCGCGCCAACCGGTCGTGGTCGATGCCGTCCCTGCTCACGTGCTGGGCCAGGTTGACCGAGCCGAGGTTGCAGACGGCCACCTCGTCCACCGCCGTGTTGAGCGTGATTTCGGTGCACAGGTTGGACGAATGCACGACACCGGCATGCTGCTGAGGCGACCGCACATTGCACGGATCCTTGAAGGTGATCCACGGATGACCGGTCTCGAACAGCATCGTGAGCATCCGGCGCCAGAGATCTTTGGCTTTCACCCTGCGGAAGACGGCGATCTCGTCGCGGTCGGCGGCTTCTTCGTACACCTTGTACGCCTCGTCGAACTCCTGGCCGTACTTGTCGTGCAAATCCGGCACCTCGTCCGGTGAGAACAGCGTCCAGTCGGCATCCGCGCGTACGCGCCGGATGAACTCGTCGGGGACCCAGTTGGCGGTGTTCATGTCGTGCGTACGGCGCCGGTCGTCACCGGTGTTCTTGCGCAGATCGAGGAACTCCTCGATGTCGATGTGCCAGGTCTCCAGATATGCGCAGACCGCACCCTTGCGTTTTCCGCCCTGGTTGACGGCAACCGCCGTGTCGTTGGCGATTTTCAGGAACGGCACCACACCCTGCGACTCGCCGTTCGTACCGCGGATGTGCGCGCCGATGCCGCGCACCGGCGTCCAGTCGTTGCCGAGTCCGCCGGCGTACTTGGACAGCAACGCGTTGTTCCTGATGCCATGGAAAATGCTGCTCAGATCGTCTTCCACCGTGGTGAGGAAACACGACGACAGCTGCGGCCGGGTCGTACCAGCGTTGAAAAGCGTCGGCGTCGAGCACATGAAGTCGAACGACGACAACAGATCGTAGAACTCGATCGCACGGTCGTCAGGCTGCACCTCGCGCAGCGCGAGCCCCATCGCCACTCGCATGAAAAACGCCTGCGGCAGCTCGTAACGCGTGCCGCGACTGTGCAGCAGATAGCGGTCGTAGAGTGTCTGCAGGCCGAGAAACTGGAAGAGCAGGTCCCGGTCCGCGTCCAACGCCGAGCCAAGCCTGGCCAGGTCGAACCTTTTCAGAGCGGGATCGAGCTGGCCGAGTTCAATGCCGCGCTCGACGTATTTTTGGAAGTATGTGGCGTATCCACCGGTGATCTCGCCGTGGCTCGCGGTCGACGGCCTCCCGTCGATGAAGCTGAGTGCCTCGGCGCGCAGGTTGTCGAGGAGCAGTCGCGCGCTGACGTACGAATACTCCGGATCTGTCTCGACGAGCGTACGCGCCGCCATCAACGGCGCGAGCGCGAGCTCGGCGGCGGTGATGCCGTCGTACAGGTTTCGCCTGGTTTCCTGGAGAACCAGCTCCGCGGACACCGAGTCCAGGCCGGCGCAGGCCTCCTTGACCACCAGCGTGAGCCGCTCGATGTCCGGATGCCTGACCGCGATCTCCGGCGCCTTCTCTCGCGCTTTCGCGTGCTGCTCGCGATAAAGCACGTATGCGCGTGCCACTTTGTGGTGCTCACCGCGCATCAACGCGAGCTCCACCTGATCCTGGATCTGCTCGATGTGCACTGGACGATCTGGACCGGCGTCGCGCGACAACGCCGCCTCGACCTGGCCGGTCAGCCCGGCGACCAGCTCGCGTACCCGGCTGGAGGTTGCCGCGTCCGCGCCTTCCACGGCGAGGAATGCCTTGCTCAGCGCGACCGAGATTTTGCTGGCATCAAAGGCGGAGGTCTCACCGTTGCGGCGGACCACCGTGATGCTGGGTTTGGACATGCGTGTTCTCCACGGCGGTAAAATGAGCATGCGGCGGCACACTCATGACGACAGAGATCATTTCCGGCGTTTCCCGGCGACAAGGGAAAACAGCCGATCGCTAATCGGGCGTGAAAACGGCACGCGACATGACGGCTCCTCCTCGTGAGCTCAGGACAGGGTCGTACGCACGCCGATGGCAGGTCTTCGGACTCGGGGGCACCGTTGGCCTACTGACCGTCGCTTCCCAGGTTTGTCACCCAGTGCTGATGACGGCGGTCGTTCCCCCTCACCGCTGCGGGACAGTCCCGGACTCGCACCGGGTTCCCTGTTGCCACCCCCCGACTGGCCGCCGGGGTGAACCACCAACGCGCCTGACACTACATCTTGGGGTCGAGTCGTGGTTGAACCAGCCTATGTCGGCGTGTCGACCCAAGATGCGTCTGGACGCACGGCGACCGATCGGCTTCCGGCGCCAACTGTCAAGCCGGAGTGCGGCAGATGCTTGGCGTGTTGAGCCTGGCTACCGGCCAGAGCTGCGTGTCATCTGCGGACCGTTGTCGACCAACGGTGCTTGGTGCGGAGCGCTCGTACGCACACGTTGGACTTTTCGCTTGTAGCGAAGAAAACATTGTCCACAGATGTGTGTGGTGGCGTGGTTTTGTCGGTGTGGCCGGTATTATTGGAGGCATGACCACTCCTTCCGCCACCACCGCGCCAGTCGGTGACCCGTGGCCGGAAGAAGACGCGGACGCGCTCGCGGCGATGCTGCGCGAGGCGGAGCGGGAGTATCGCAAGGCCGCGGCGCGGGTGTTGAATATCGTGAAGGCGATTGAGCACAAAGAGGCGTACGAGCAGCTGCAGGCCAAGAATATCCAGCAGCTGTTGGAAGACCAGTTGTTGCTCTCCCCGACCGAGGCCAGTCGCCGGGTGCAGCGCGCTCGCGCGTTCTGCCCGGGCATGGCGTTGACCGGTGAGATGTTGGCGCCGAAGCTGGACCTCGCCGCCCAGGCCATGCGCCGCGGCGATCTGGCCGACTCGCAGTTGGACGCGATCCGTACGGTGATCACGAGGTTGCCGGCGCACGTGGACTTCCAGCAGCGGCGTGAAGCCGAGGCTGCGATGGTCGAGGGCGCCAAGCACATGGACGCCGGTCGGCTCTATCGGCTCGGCACCCGGCTGCACGCCTACCTCGATCCCGACGGCGCCGCACCATCAGACAAAGAAACCGCGAAGCCGCGCCGGGAGTTGCATCTGCACACCGGTCGCGACGGCCGCCTCGCGTTGCGCGGCATCCTGGACGCGGAGACCGGTTGTCTGTTGCAGGACGTGTTGTCGCCGTTGGCCAAACCAGAGGGCGAGGACGGCAAGCCGGATCCTCGATCGGCGGCCCAGCGCAACGGTGACGCGCTGGCCGACATTCTCAATCTCGTGGCTGATACCGGGAAGTTGCCGATCCAGGGCGGCGAGCGGCCGCACCTGATGGTGACGATCTCCTGGGAGATGCTGCGCGACTGCCTGGGTGTGGCGCGCGCGTACGAAGGCCTGACCATCAGCCCGGAAACCGCCCGCCGGCTGGCCTGCGACGCGGACATTATTCCGGTCATCCTCAATTCCGAAGGCGTCTCGCTGGATGTCGGCCGCAAGGAGCGCCTGGCCGGTCCAGAGCTGCGGAAAGCGTTGATCGCCCGGGACAAAGGTTGTACGCGGCCGGTCCGGCATACGAGAGCGCATCACATTGTGTCGTGGGTCGATGGTGGCACCACGTGCCTGGAAAATTGCGTGTTGCTCTGCGACCGGCACCACCGCGAAATTCACCATACCGACTGGACCGTACGGATGAACAACGGCCACCCCGAGTTCATCCCACCACTCGATGTGGACTACGAGCAAAAGCCGCTCCGAAACACCTACCACCTGTACGGCTGAACCGAACAGGTGGACCACCAACCAACAACACAAACGCTCGCTCCCCGCCCCAGCAACCAGAAAGCCGAGACGATGGCCAAGCGCGTGGTTGCGTCTTCGCGGCGTGCCACGAGTGCGAATGTGTTGACGGGTCGATCGCGGACTCTCGTGAGCCAGGATTCTGTGGGAAGCCGAGTGATTCGGGCGATGGGTGCCCGTAGCCGCGCCGCTAGATGAGCCGGATCTTGCCGTTGATTCCTTCCAAGCGGGAGTTGGATACGCCTCGGGTGATGGCGACGATGATTCCGTCGACGTGTCGTTTGATGCATTTGACGAGAGCGAGCGCCTCTGGGAGGCGACAGCCCATCTCGCTGGCGCACCACGTCTTAGGTATGCTGCGGCGTTTCCGGGCGGCGGCACGCTGCGGTAGAATTCTGGTTTGTGGTCATCAAGGTTTTACTGGCTGGCGCGGAGCGCGGACCGCAGCCGCCGCCATTGAGCGATCCTGGCTGACCCAGGCGACTCGGCTGGCTTCTCGACGCCGATCCGTCGCAGCCCATCGAACCGGGAATCGGTGAGATGCCGTCACGGCTCGTGAGGATGTCAGGAGTCGCACCGGCGGCATCAACAGGTCCTTCGACCAGGCGTGCAGCCGATGGCGTTTGCGCGCGTACGAGCGGAAATGCCAAGCAATGATCGAATCCCTTAGCGAACACGGCACGCAGCGTTTCACGGTTGCCGTTGCAGACGACAGTCCGGCGGACAAGCCGGCTGAGCGTCCGTCTTGTCGGCCGCACCAACGACAGCCAACGTGGCAGATCAAGTCCGACGATCAGATCGACGAATGAAAGCGGGCTATCCAGCCACGAGCGTACGCCGAGTCGAGTCCGTCCATGTCCGCCTTATCGGAGATCGGTTGACTCTGACACGATGTCATGGTCTGAGATGAGGTCGCCATGTTGAGTATCGGGGACACTTGTGCGCGGCGATGCTGGACGACAACGTGTCGCTGGCGGAGTTGCGCGGCATGCTACGACTTCGCCAGGCGGAGCTCGAACAACGCATCCAGGCCCACACCGGCCGGCTCGCGGAGGTGGCGCGGCGACTCCGATCGATCGAGACGGGATTGATCGTGACCAACGACACTCTGAAATCGCATCGCTGCCGGCGCAACGGATCGCGCAGGTCCGCGCTGAAGTCAACGACATCAGCGAGATCGGCGCCACCGTCGACATCCTGCTCCGGAAAATCCCCAAAGACGAACCGATCACCATTCGCACCTTCTATGGTCGTCTGGACGGCTCGAAAATCGACGTAGCCGTTGGGATCCCGCTCACCGATCACGCAGAGCCAGTCGATGGCCTGGACATCGTCGGAATTGCCGGCGGAGGAACGTGCCGCGACCGTCATTTACCGCGGCCCGCGAGAGGACATCGCCGACGGTTGACATCGCTCTGGAGAAACAGGGCCTGGAATCATACGGCCTTTATCGACAGATCGATCGCGACGGCATCGTCGAGCGGCAATGCCCGGTCCGTGAAGCCTAACGGTCCTCCAGGTCGCCTTCGGTCTCCAGGTAGATCTGTTGCAAGGCACGAAGAGTCGCCGGATCCGGCTCACGCCAGAGCTGCCGGTCCGCCGCCTCCAACAGCCGCTCGGCGATGCCGTGCAGGGCCCACGGGTTGGACTCGTTGAGGAATTTCCGGTTTTCCGGGTCGAGCGCGTACGTCGAGGCCAACTGCTCATACATCCAGTCCGGCACGACATCGGCGGTCGCGTCGTAGCCAAACAGATAGTCGACGGTCGCGGCCAGCTCGAACGCGCCTTTGTAGCCGTGCCGGCGCATCGCGGCGATCCAACGCGGATTCACCACACGTGAGCGGAAAATCCGTGCTGTCTCCTCGGTGAGCGACCGGGTGCGTACGGACTCCGGACGCGTGCTGTCACCGATGTAGGCGGCCGGAGCCTCGCCGGTCAGTGCGCGTACGGTGGCGATCATGCCGCCGTGATACTGGAAATAGTCGTCGGAGTCGGCGATGTCGTGCTCGCGCGTGTCGGTGTTTTTCGCCGCGATGGCGATCCGCCGGTACGCCGTGCGCATCGCGTCGCGCGCAGGCGCACCGTCCAGGTCGCGACCGTACGCGAATCCGCCCCAGGTCTGGTAAACATCGGCCAGGTCGGCGTTGTCGCGCCAGTTGCGGCTGTCGATCAGCGGCAGCAGACCGGCGCCATATGTGCCGGGTTTCGAGCCGAAGACTCGCAGGGTCGCCTGCCGCCGGTCGCCGTGCTCGGCCTCGTCGGCTCGTACGTGCGCGCGCACGAAGTTGTCCTCGTCCGCCTCGTCCAGGCCGGCGACCAACGTCACCGCGTCGTCCAACATTGCCACGACATGCGGAAAAGCGTCGCGGAAGAAGCCGCTGATGCGTACGGTCACATCGATCCGCGGCCGTCCCAGCTCGGCCACCTCGATCGGCGCCAAGCCGGTCACCCGGCGCGACGCGTCGTCCCAGTCCGGTCGTACGCCCAACAGAGCCAAAACCTCGGCGATGTCGTCACCGGCCGTCCGCATCGCACTGGTCCCCCACACCGACAGGCCGACCGAACGTGGCCATTCGCCGGTGTCCTCCCGATAACGCGCGAGCAGCGACTCAGCAAGCGACCGGCCGGTCTCCCAGGCGAGCCGGCTCGGCACCGCTTTCGGATCGACCGAATAGAAGTTGCGACCGGTTGGCAGCACGTTCACCAGGCCGCGCAGCGGCGATCCGCTCGGACCGGCAGGCACATAGCCGCCGTCGAGCGCGTGCAGGACGGCCGACATCTCGTCGGTCGTGCGGTCCAGCCGCGGCACGATTTCGGTTGCCGCGAAGGTCAGAATCCGCTCGACAGTGTCGTTGGAAACACCGAGAACATCGCGTACGACCTCGTCCGCCGCGGTCCAGCCGGCGGCCTCCATCCGCTCGACCAGCGACCGTGCCGTTGCCTCATGATCGTCCACAGTGGACAGTGAAGCGCCGTCGGTGAGACCGAGGGCTTCGCGCAGGCCAGGTAGCGCGTGGCGGCCGCCCCACAGCTGTCGTGCGCGCAACATGGCCAGCACCAGGTTGACCCGCGCCGCACCGATCGGCGCTTCGCCGAGAATGTGCAGGCCGTCACGGATCTGCGCGTCCTTCACCTCGCAGAGCCAGCCGTCGACGTGCAGCAGAAAATCGTCAAACTCCGCGTCATGCGGCCGGTCGTCCAGACCCAGATCGTGGTCCAGCTTGGCCGCCTGGATCAGCGTCCAGATCTGCGCGCGGATGGCCGGCAGCTTGGCCGGATCCATTGCCGCGATGTTGGCGTGTTCGTCGAGAAGTTGCTCCAGGCGGGCCAGATCGCCGTAGCTGTCGGCACGTGCCATCGGCGGCACCAGATGGTCGATCAACGTCGCGTGTGCGCGGCGCTTCGCCTGCGTACCTTCACCGGGATCGTTGACCAGGAAAGGATAAACCAGCGGCAGGTTGCCCAAAGCGGCGTCCGGGCCGCAGGAGGCGGACATGCCGACCGTCTTTCCCGGCAGCCATTCGAGGTTTCCGTGCTTGCCGACGTGGACCACCGCGTGCGCACCGAAATCCTCGGCCAGCCAGTGGTAGGCGGCCAGATAGTGGTGCGTTGGCGGCAGGTCGGGATCATGGTAGATCGCGATGGGGTTCGCGCCGAATCCGCGCGGAGGTTGCACCATCACCACGACGTTTCCACCGCGCAGGCCGGCAAGCACGATGTCGCCATTGTCGACGTACAACTGACCTGGCGGCGGTCCCCAGTGCTCTTCCATGCTCTGTCGCAGATCCGGCGGAAGCGTGTCGTAGAACGCGCGGTATTTCGCCGTGGAGATCCGGATCGGGTTGCCGGACAGTTGCTCGTCGGTCAACCACTCCGGATCCTGGCCGCCGGCCTCCACCAGCGCGTGCATCAGCGCGTCTCCGTCCTGCGCGGCCACACCGGGAAGATCTCCGACGACATAGCCGGCGGACCGCATCTTTTCCAGCAGCCGTACGACGCTAGCCGGCGTGTCCAGTCCGACCGCGTTGCCGATCCGGGAATGCTTGGTCGGATACGCCGACAACATCAGGACGATCCGGCGGTCAGCCGCGGCGACGTGCCGCAGCCGGCCATGCGCGACCGCGATCCCGGCGACGCGAGCGGCCCGCTCCGGATCGGCGACATAGCGCGTCAGGCCGTCGGAATCGGTCTCCTTGAACGAAAACGGTACGGTGATCAGTCGGCCGTCGAACTCCGGCACGGCCACCTGCGTGGCCACGTCCATCGGCGACAGGCCGTTGTCGTTGTCAGACCAGGTGTTCCGGTCGCTGGTCAGGCACAGTCCCTGCAGGATCGGGACATCCAGCTCGGCCAGTGCGCCGACATCCCACGCATCGTCGTCACCGCCGGCGGTGGCCGCCGCCGGTGTCGTGCCGCCGGCTGCCAACACGGTCACCACCAGCGCGTCGACTTTTCCCAGTCTGGCCAGCATTTCCGCTGGCGCCGTACGCAGAGACGCGCAGAACACGGGCAAGGTCTCACCGCCGGCCGCCTCGATGGCCGCGCATAGGGCTTCCACGAAAGCCGTGTTGCCAGCCACATGATGAGCGCGGTAGTAGAGCACGCCGACAACCGGACCGCTGCCAGTGCTCGTACGCTCCAACTCACCCCACAGCGGCATCGGTTCCGGAGCCGCGAAGCCGAAACCGGTCAACAACACCGTGTCGGACAGGAATGCATACAGATGCGCCAGATTCGCGGGTCCGCCATGCGCGAGATAGGCGTGCGCCTCGGCCGCGACGCCGATCGGCACGGTCGACAACTCCATCAGCTCGGCGTCCGGCAACTGTTCGCCGCTCAACACGACCAACGGAATGCCTTTGGCCAGCAGCGCATCCAGGCCGTCCTGCCAGGCACGGCGGCCACCGAGAACGCGCACCACGGCGAGGTCGATGTTTTCCAGCAGTCGCGGCAGATCGGCCACGTCCGTACGCGCCGGGTTGGCCAGCCGGAAATTCGCACCGCTCGCGCGGGCCGACAGCAGGTCGGTGTCCGACGTCGACAGCAGCAGGATCATGCCTGTGCATCCTCTCCTCCGGAGTCCGCGCTCCGGGGTCGTGGCACGACGACGGCGAGTGTTCTGGCTCCCGGATCACCGCTCACCCCGCGCCTTCCAGCCGTGTCGGCCGTGGCGTGTCGCGGGGGTCGCTTCCCGGTCACAGTGGCGGGACCGCGCCGGATTCGCACCGGCTTCCTGCACCGTCATCGCTGTTCAGTTGGCAGCCCCACTCTAAGGCAGGTCTGGTCAAACGCGAAACGGCAAGTAGTATCCGGCGGGTGACGACATCCGTGCAGCGTGAGGCAGCCGACCGCTGTCCCGGAGCGCTGCGCGTGCATCCCGCCGCCGATGGCGGGCTGGCGCGCGTACGCCTTCCGGGTGGCGCGCTGACCGCCGCCCAACTCGCGATATTGCGGACGGCGTCCCAAGAACTCGGCGACGGCACACTCGAGCTGACCTCCCGCGCCAACATCCAGATCAGGGCTTTGCCGGCAGGCGCGGAAATCGATTTGGCACACCGACTGGCGGCGGCCGGACTGCTTCCGTCGGCCACGCATGAGCGGATACGCAACATCATCGCGTCGCCACTCAGCGGTCGTTCCGGTGGGCTGCTCGACGTACATCCGCTGGTCGCGGCGATCGATTCAGCGCTGGTGGACACGCCGTCGCTGGCGGCGCTGCCGGGTCGTTTCCTGGTCGTCGTCGACGACGGTCGAGGCGACGTGATCGGCCTGGCCGGTGATATTGGTCTCATCGCGACGAAATCCGCCGGTTTCGCGCTGGTCCTCGCCGGCCAGGACACCGGAATCCGGGTGCCAGCGGGAGATGCCGCCGCCACCGTACGCGCGACCGCCGAAGCATTTCTCGCCGAGCGCGTCGCCCAGGAATCGACTGCCTGGCGACTGGCCGAGTTGACCGACGGTCCCGCGAACGTCGCTCGGCGCCTCGCGCTAAGGGCCGGTGGCGAGATCAGCGCGTACGCGTCGGCAAAACCGACAACCGTCGGCCGGGATCCGCTCGTCGTCGGTGTGCCGCTCGGCCGGCTCACCGCGAACCAGGCTGCCGCGATGACCGTGGACGTACGAATAACGCCGTGGCGCAGCATTTTCGTTCCTGGCGGAGATGCCGAGGCTTTGCTGGCCGCTGGCCTGATCGTCGATCCCGACTCGGCGTGGATCGGTGTCACGTCATGTGCCGGTCGGCCGCGATGCGCGAGCGCGCTGGCAGACGTACGCGCCGACGCCGCACTTTCCGTCTCACATCTGACATCTGGCCGCCCCGTTCACTGGTCGGGTTGCGGACGCCGATGTGGCCGGCCAGCCGGCGACGCGATCGACATCGTCGCGACACCGGACGGATACCAGGTCGACGGCCGGCTGACCGCGTCGCCGGTCCAGGTTGTGAGAGGTCTCCGGTGACCGATTATCTCAAGGATGGCGCGGAAATCTATCGCCGGTCCTTCGCGACGATCCGCGCCGAGTCCGATCTCGGCAGGGTGCCACCCGACTTGGAAAAGGTGGCCGTGCGGATGATTCACGCCTGTGGCATGACCGATCTGGTCGACGATCTCGCGTGGTCGTCAGGCGTCGGCGCTATGGCACGTCAGGCTTTGCGAGGCGGCGCACCGATATTGTGTGACGCCGCCATGGTCGCCAGCGGCATCACGCGGCGCCGCTTGCCAGCCGACAACGACATCGTCTGTACGCTGACGGATCCGACAGTCCCCGAGCTGGCGAGGAAACTACGTACGACCAGGAGTGCCGCCGCACTGGAACTGTGGCGCGATCGCCTCGCCGGTGCAGTCGTCGCCATCGGCAACGCACCGACCGCGCTATTTCGGCTGTTGGAAATGGTCGCCGAAGGTGCCGGCACACCAGCCGCCGTTTTCGGCCTGCCGGTGGGATTTGTCGGTGCCGCCGAGTCCAAACGCGCACTGTCCGACAGCGGCCTGGAGTTCGTCGTCGTACACGGTCGTCGCGGCGGCAGCGCGATGGCGGTCGCCGCCATCAACGCAATCGCGAGTGAACAGGAGTGAACACGTCCGTGCCAACAGGACGCCTTTACGGGATCGGGCTCGGCCCCGGTGATCCGGAGCTGGTGACCATCAAGGCGGCGCGGCTGATCGGCGCCGCGGAGGTGATCGCCTATCACAGCGCGCGCCACGGCCGAAGCATCGCACGGCAGGTCGCGGCGCCATACCTACGCGACGACCAGATCGAGGAAGCGCTCGTCTATCCGGTGACAACGGAGAAAACCGATCATCCCGGTGGCTATCAGGGCGCGATCGACGAGTTCTACCAGAAAAGCGCCATGCGGCTGGCCGCTCATCTCGACGCCGGACGGGATGTCGCGCTGCTGTGTGAAGGCGACCCATTTTTCTACGGTTCCTATCTGCACATGCACAAACGACTTGCCGACCGCTATCCGACCGAAATCGTCCCCGGTGTCACTTCGGTGAGCGCGGCGGCCGCCCAGGTCGGCCAGCCGCTCGCGGAGCGCGACGAGGTTTTCACCGTACTGCCGGGAACTCTGCCGCCGGCAGAGCTCGCCAGGCGGCTGGCGGAGACCGACACGGCCGCGGTGATGAAGCTCGGCCGCTCGTTCGAGAGCGTACGGTCCGCGTTCGCCGAGGCCGGGAAACTGGACGAGGCCTGGTATGTGGAGCGCGCCACGACCTCTCGCCAGCGGGTCGCTCCACTGTCCACTGTGGACGCTGCGGACGTGCCGTACTTTTCGGTGGCTCTGCTGCCAAGCTCGCGACGCTCCGACCGACCCGGCTGTGGCGTCACCGTCGTTGGGCTGGGACCAGCCGGCCGGCCTTGGCTGACGCCTGAAGCCGCCACGGCGATCGCTGAAGCCGACGATCTGGTCGGCTATCGGACATATCTCAAGCGGCTGCCGGACAGTCCGCGGCAACGCAAGCATCCCTCGCCCAACCGCGTCGAGGCCGAGCGAGCGGCACTCGCGCTCCGCCTCGCACAGGAAGGCCGCCGCGTCGCTGTCGTCTCCTCGGGTGACCCTGGAGTTTTCGCGATGGCGACGGCGGTTCTGGAGGTCGCGTGCCAGCCGGAATACGTGGACGTGCCGGTCACCGTGCTGCCAGGAGTAACCGCCGCGCAGGCCGTTGCCAGCCGGATCGGCGCACCGCTTGGCCATGACTACTGCGTGATTTCGTTGTCCGACCGGCTCAAACCGTGGTCGGCGATCGAGCGCCGGCTGGCCGCGGCGGCTGAGGCCGACCTGGTGATCGCCATCTACAACCCCGCGTCTCACACTCGCAGGCACCAGCTCGTCGACGCTCGCGATCTTCTGTTGAAGCACCGCGATCCGGACACGCCGGTGGTGATCGGCCGAGATGCCGGCGGCCCGGCCGAAAGCGTACGCGCCGTCCGCCTCGAGGATCTCGATCCGTCCGAAGTGGACATGCGTACGCTGCTGATCGTCGGCTCGTCGCAGACGCGGATGGCCGAACGCGACGGTCGTCAGATCGTCTTCACGCCGCGCCGCTATCCGGAATGACATCGCGCAGCCAATGAACGGCCTCCTGCTCCGACGCCACCGTCTCGACCGGCGGCAGCGGTGGCCTGCGCACCATCACGACCGGGAGACGGCGCTCGCGTGCCGCGACGAGCTTCGCGGCGGTCAGCTCGCCACCGCTGTTCTTGCTGACCAGCACGTCGATTCGATGCTCGCGGAGCAGCGCCAGCTCACCGTCCACTGTGTACGGTCCACGGTCGAGGATCACCGCGCACCGTTTCGGCAATGGAGGCCGCGGCGGATCGACCGTACGCACCAGAAACCAGAAGGCGTCCAGATCGGCGAAGACCGCCAGATCCGTGCGGCCGGTCGTCAGGAAGACGCGCTCTCCCGGCAGGACCGCCGGCACCGCCGCGATGTCGTCGACCCACAGCCAGTCGTCGCCAGGCTGCGGTTGCCAGGGTGGCCTGCGGACGACCACAAAAGGCAGACCGAGCCGCTGCGTCGCCTCGGCGGCGGACGCGGTCATCGTGCTCGCGAATGGATGCGTCGCATCGATGACCGCGTCAATGTCGTTGTCCCGCAACCAAACCGTCAGGCCCTCGACCCCGCCGAAACCGCCGATCCGCACTTTTCCGACCGGCAGCGCTGGATTGCTCACCCGGCCAGCCAGCGACGACACGACGGCATAGCGTTTTTGCAGCAGTGCGGCCAACCGGCGCGCCTCGCCGGTGCCGCCCAGAACCAGGATGCGCGCGGTCACGGATGACCGAGCTGCGTCATGGCTGGACGACCGGCGCGTGTGCGACCGCCGCCGCGACGGCCGCGTACACGGCGCTGCTCACCGGAGATTTCCCAGATTCGGTGCGCATCACGTTGCCGCGCGGACAGCAACCAGCTTTCGCGCTGGCACGTGAGTCGTTGCGACCGGGTGAAGCTTCCGCCGCGATCGTCAAGGATGCCGGCGACGATCCGGACGTGACGCATGGCGCGGTGATCGGTGCGACCGTACGTCCCGGTGGCTCCGGTGTGACTTTTCGCGCGGGTCCTGGTGTCGGCACGGTGACGAAGCCGGGCCTGCCGCTGGACGTTGGCGAGCCGGCGATAAATCCGGTGCCGCGGCGGATGATCCGAGAGCACCTCGGCAAGGTTGCCGCGCTGTATGGCGGCAGCGGCGATGTCGTCGTCGAGGTTTCCGTTGACGACGGCGAGGAAATCGCTCGCCGTACGTGGAATCCGCGGCTCGGCATTCTCGGTGGCCTCTCGATCCTCGGCACGACCGGCATCGTGGTGCCGTATTCCTGCTCGGCCTGGATCGACAGCATCCGCCGCGGCATCGACGTGGCGCGCGCCGCCGGCCGCCGGCATGTCGCGGGTTGCACCGGCAGCACGTCCGAACGCGTCGCCGCCGAGCTTTACCGCCTGCCGGACGATGCGCTGCTGGACATGGGTGATTTCGCCGGTGCCGTGCTGAAATACCTGCGACGGCATCCGGTGCCGCGGCTGACCATCGCCGGCGGCATCGGCAAGCTTTCCAAGCTGGCGGACGGACATCTGGACCTGCATTCCGGCCGTTCGCAGGTCAGTCCGGATTTTCTCGCCACCTTGGTGGCATCGGCCGGTGGCTCGCAGGACTTGGTGGAGCAGGTGCGCGCGGCCAACACCGCGCTCGGCGCACTGCAGATCTGCCAGAAAGCGGGCCTGCCACTTGGAGATCTGGTCGCCGACGGCGCACGTACGGTCGCTCAATCGGTGCTCCGGGAGGCACCGGTCGTGGTCGACGTCGTCGTCATAGACCGCGCCGGAGTCATCGTCGGCCGGTCACGAGCCGCCGAATAGAGGTGGCTGTCGGGAAAGTCTCCGGCCGTGAGGACGCGGCCGACGACGATGACCGCCGTACGACGGATGCCGGCTGCCCGCACCTGGGCCGCGATGTCGGCCAACGTGCCGCGCAGAATGATCTCGTCTGGTCGGCTCGCCATCGCGACGACGGCGACCGGACAGTCTTCGCCGTAATTGGGGACAAGTTCGTCGACCACCTCGCTGATCCGTTGCACCGCAAGGTGAAGGACGATGGTCGACCTGCTTTTGCCAAGCGTGGCAAGGTCTTCGCCCTCCGGCATCGGCGTCGCACGCACCGACGTACGCGTCAGGATGACCGTCTGTCCGACCCCTGGCACGGTCAGTTCGCGTTTCAGTGCGGCAGCCGCGGCGGCGAAGGCGGGCACGCCAGGCACGATCTCGTATGCCACGCCGGCGGCGTCCAACCGGCGTGTTTGTTCGGCAACCGCGCTGAAAACCGACGGGTCACCGGAGTGCAGCCTGGCCACGTCGAGGCCGTCCCGGTCGGCCGCGAGCATGTCCGCGACGATCTCGTCGAGGCTAAGATTGGCCGTGTCGACCAACTTCGCGCCGGCCGGACAATGCGCCAGAAGATCTTCCGGGACGAGACTTCCGGCGTAGAGGCACACCGGCGAGTCTTCGATGTATTTCCGCGCTCTCAAGGTGATCAGGTCGGCGGCGCCAGGACCGGCTCCGATGAATCGGACGGTCACGGCGTCGCCTCTTTCGTCACGATCCATTGTGTCACCGGCAACATCGGCCGCCAGGCGGTGAATCCGCCGAGCGCCCCGGCTCGGCTGATCTCGACGCGGACGAGCTCGCCGCCAATCCGCCCCTGCCACGCCGTGACCAATGTTTCCGACTCGATCGTCACGGCGTTGACAAACAGCCGGCCGCCAGGTTTCAGTGCGTCCCAACACGTCTCGACCATGCCGGCGACCGTCACACCGCCACCGACGAAGATCGCGTCCGGTTTCTCCAGCCCGGCCAACGCATCCGGCGCCTCCGCGCTGACGATCGTCAGCGCTGGCACGCCAAGATTTGCCGCGTTACGGCCAATCCGCGCGACACGCTCGGCATCCCGCTCGACCGCGATGGCGCGACACGTGCGATGGTGGCGCATCCACTCGATCCCGATGCTGCCGGCGCCGGCACCGACATCCCACAGCAGCTGTCCTGGCACCGGCGCCAGCCGCGCGAGCGTGATCGCGCGCAGCTCGCGTTTGGTCAGTTGGCCGTCGGATTCGTACGCGTCGTCCGGCAGCCCCGGCGTACGCGGCAAAAGCGCCGCCTCCGGGGCCGGAACACACGTAATGGCAACGACATTCAGCGCATCGGCGTCATCGGTCCATTTCTCCGCCGTCGCGCGTACGATCCGCTCCTTTTCGGTGCCGAGCCTTTCCAGCACGGCAACCTCACTCGGCCCATAGCCGCGGTCGACCAGCAGCCGAGCGGCTGCGGCAGGCGTCCGTCCGTCGGCGCTGAGCAGGAGAATTCGGCGGCCTGGTTGGACAACCGGATGCAGCGTCTCGACCGGACGACCGACCGCGCTGACCACCTCGACATCCTCGACCGGCCAGCCAAGCCGCGCGCAGGCGAGCGACAGCGACGACAGGTGCGGCAGGACGGTGACGTTTTCCGCACCCAGCAGGCGAACAAGTGTCGCACCGATGCCATGGAACATCGGGTCGCCACTCGCCAACACGCACACCTCGCGGCCGCGATGTTCCTCCATCAATCCCGGCAACGCCGGCAGCATCGGCGACGGCCAGGTGATCTTTCGCGTGCCTGCGTCTGGCAGCAACGCGAGCTGGCGTGCGCTGCCGAGAATGACGTCGGCGCCGCGCACGACCTCGCTGGCCTGGGCCGACAGCCCGTCGGCTCCGACCCCCACCACAGTCAACGGCACGCCGCCTACCCTACGTGAGGACCGGCGAGGCGGTGAACGGCACGGAGAGGACACTCACAACTCTCCGGCGGACGTGCGGCACGGCGACCTGACAATGCAGGTGAGGCGCCTCGGCTGCGTAGTACTTGTTTTACCAAGACATCGAACCGGACATTTATCCCAAGCAGGCAGCCACACCCACCTTACCTGCCTCAACGGTCACACTAGTCACAGCCCCCTGGTGATCGCGGGAGTACGAAAGCCTTGTTTCTTGCGTCCAGCGCTAGTTACTCGCCATTCACACCATCCGCGAACCTCACAAGGCAGACATTTAGCGCTCAACATGCCTTCGGATCCCACATATTGGACTTTCTCTCCACCTACCGGGACGCCAAGGCAACCTCCGGCGCCCCAGCCACACTCTGGTCCGGTTTGTTCGTTCTCCCCCGCCGCGCGCCTGGCCGAGGCGTGGAAAACTCACCTTGCACCTAGGTCATTCCAACGGTAGCTCGAAGGTCGTCGTCAGCTCGACGGCCTGGCCGGTACGCGCGGATTCCTCGGCCATGAGCATGATCTCCAGGACATGCCGGGCATGCCGCACGTTGAGCACCGGTTTTCGGCCGGACAGGACGCAGTCGGCGAGGTGGTCGGCCAGCACGGCCCGGTGCAGGCCGAAAAGCCGCTGTGTCTCGGCCTCGATCTCGCGCAGCGACGGCGTGATCCAACCGCCGAGTCCGGGCAGCGCGTCCAACTGGAAGACCTCCAGCGGCGGTCCGTCGCCGCCGTACGGCGCGCCGGCGATGTTGATCGTGCCGGCCCGGCCGAAGATCTCGACTTTCGGGCCGCGCGCGGCATTCACGTTGAAGGTGCCGTCGACGACAGCGAAGGTCGACTGGCCGAAATCGAGCATCATCAACACGTTGTCGTCGGCGGTGACCTCGATTTCCTTGCCTTTGTACGGGCCGCCGCGCACCGTCCGCACCGGCTCGGTGATGCCGGCGAACGCGACGACGCGTTTCGCCGGCCCCAGCAGCGCGGTGATCTCGTGGATGCCGTAGACCCCCATGTCGTAGAGCGGACCGGATCCTTTCTGGTAGAACCAGGTCGGGTCGAGCGGCCACGCGCCTGCCGCCGGACCACCGTGTGACGATCTGACCCGGGCGAACGCGACTTTTCCGATCGCACCGTCGCGGATCAGCCGTCGAGCGGCCAGCCGGTCCGGATAGAGGATGTTGAACGGCGCGCAGACGACGATCAGGCCGTTTTCCTCCGCCAGAGCGCACATCCGGTCCGCATCGGCCATCGTGGTGGCCAGTGGTTTCTCGGTCGCCAGGTGCTTTCCGGCGGACAGGATGCGAATGCAGGTGTCGCCGTGCACCGGGATCGGCGTCAGGTTGACCACGGCGTCGATCTCGGCGCCGTCGAGCATCTCGTCCAGATCGGCGAAAACCTGGGGAATGCCGTACGACGTGGCCACCGACTGTGCGCGATCTTTGTCGACATCCGCGATGGCGACGGCAGCGGCCTTGTCGGAAATCTGTGGCAGGTAAGGCAACAGGCCGATCCCCGAGGTCGCGATCGTGCCGGCACCAAGGATGCCCAGCCGCAGCGGCGCGGTCACCATGGCGCCACCTCCGGCGTGGCGTGCTGTCCGGTCCGAACGGCGTCGTAGAAAGCGAGGCAGGCGGCCAAATTGCGCCAGCCGTCGGCCACGGTCGCGATCGGCTCGGCCTCCTCGCGGATCACCGCGACCCAGTGGTCGATGTCGGCGGCCTGGTCGTGGCCGGCCGGCGTGGCGGTCTGGATCCATCCTTGGAACGGCGGAAAATCCGCCAGGACGTGCGTACGTTTCTCGATGCCGTCGACCCGCACGGCGCCCTCGCTGCCGACGTACGTGCCGCTCATCTGAAATCCACCGTCAGGCGCCGTCCAGGTGTCCTCCAGCGTGGCGATCGCGCCACCGGAGAATGTCACGACCGCCACACCGATATCCTCGACCGGCAGGTCCGGATGCCTGACGTTGCCGACGGTTCCGGTGATCGAGACGACTTCTTCGCCCAGCAGCCAACGCAACGTGTCGAGCTGATAGACGGAGTGGTCGATCCACGCGCCGCCGACCGTACGCGCCGGATCGGCGAACCAGCCAGGATCGGGATCGTCCGGCCAGCGCCGCGGCAGACCGGCCCAGATCGTCTGCGTCGCGCTGGCCAGCCGGCCGAGCCGGCCCTGTTCGACCCAGCTTTTCAGGAACTGGCTGCGCGGCCCGAGCCGTTGCCGTGACTCCGCCGGCAGAAAACACACGCCAGCCGAGCGTACGGCATCCACGACGGCGGTGGCGTCGGCGAGCGTACGCGCCATCGGTTTGGTGGAGATGATGTGCTTTCCGGCCGCTGCCGCCGCCTGGCAGACCTCGGCATTGCGGTCAGGACTGAGAAAACTCAGCACCGCGTCGACACCCGGGTCCTCCACCAAGGCGGCCCACTGCGTCTCGACGCGGTCGACACCGCACCGCCGCGCGACCTCGGCGGCGCGTTCCGGCTCCGCGTCGGCGATGCCGACCAGCCTGACGGTGTCTCTGGCCGCGACGCCTTCGGCCAGCGGAATCGCCGAATACCAGTGGTCCAGTCCGACGAGCGCAACCCGGATGACGGCCACGAAACGCCTCCTTAGAGCCTCGAATGTTTTGCAACCTAACAAAGTGGTTCTGCCCTCACAAGGCCGGTCGGACGACTTTGCGGTTTACTGGTCCTCCGTGTCCGCATCTGGAAAGGCCAGCAGGATGGCACAGTCAGTCGGTCGGCTCGACCTGCCGGAGAGCGCTCGCGCCGTTTTGCGTGCGCTGGTCACCGATGGACCGGCCACCCGGCCGCAGCTCGGCCAGTCGCTTGACCTGTCCCGGCCGACGATGTCGGTGGCGATCGCCGAGCTGGCCAGGCTCGGCCTGGTGGCCGAGCTGGGGTCCACACAAGGTGCGACCGGCCGCAGCGCGGTCCTCTACTCGGTGGCGCCGAGCGCCGGTCACGTGCTCGGCGTCGAGGTCGCGTCGACGCGCGTACGCGTCGCGGCGCACTCGATGGACGGCACCCAACTTTCCTCGCGTGAGGAGAAAATGTCGCCACGCCGGCGACGCGTGACCACGTCGGCGACCGCGATAGCCCTGGAATTGACCAAAAAGGTACGCGCAGATGTCGGCAACCGCGCCGGCCCGTTGCGGGACGTCGTGGTCGCGGCTCCGACGAAGCCGACCGACGACGCTGCCAGCATGAGCATCGACGGTGCCGAACTCCGCGCACTGCCGGTGCCGCCGGAAGTGCCGGTGGTCGTGGAAAACAACGTCAACTGCGCGGCCATCGCCGAGCATCGGATCGGCGTCGCACGCGGTCAGCGCACGTTCGCGTATCTGCAGGTCGGCGTGAAGATCGGCGTCGGCATCGTGATCGACGGCAAGCTCCTGCACGGCGCCCACGGAGCCGCCGGCGAGGTGGCGATGCTGCCGTTTCCGTGGAGCGAGAGGGAAAGTCCGCGACACGCCGGCCTGGAGACCCATCTCGGGTCGGACGCGCTGATGCGGCGCTGCGCGGCCAGCTGGCCAGCTTCGGCAGGCGCGGCGCCGAAAGACGCCGAAGCGCTGTTCACCGCGGCCGTCCGCGGTGACCTCGCGGCCCGCCGCGTCGTCGACCAGCACGCCCGTGACATCGGTCGGCTCGCCGTGGCGGTCCTCGGCGTCATCGACCCCGGTCTGGTCGTGCTTGGCGGCGGTGTCGGCCAAAACCAGCTCGTGCTGCCCGAAGTCCACCGTACGCTGCGCGAGCTGGCCTGGGACACCGAAGTCACGGTCGGCGCGCTCGGCCACAGCGCGACCGTGCTCGGCGCCGTACACATCGCCATCGCGCGTGCGCTCGACCGGATGCTGTTGCCGTGACCCAGGCAGTTTGTTAGCCTCCAAAACATTCGGGAGGAGGCTGGCCATCACCGTCATCGGCATCGACATCGGCGCGACCAAGACGCACCTCGCGACTGGCAGCGGTGACGTGGTGACCGACGAGCGGGTGGTGCGTACGTCGACCTGGCGCCGACGTTCCCCGGTCGAGGACGCGACCGCACTGGCCCGGCTCGTCACCGAGAGTTTCGGCTCGGAAGCGACGAAAAACGCGATCGCCGTCGGCGCGCACGGCTGTGACACGACCGAGCAATGTCTCGATCTCCAGCGGCAACTACGGACGCGTGTCACCGGTCCGGTGCGGGTCGTCAACGACGCCGAACTGATGCCGGCGGCGATGCAAGTGCCTCATGCGATCGGTGTTGTCTGCGGCACGGGTTCGATCGCCGTCGTACGCGACGCGGCCGACCAGCTGGTGATCGCCGGCGGCTGGGGATGGGTTCTCGGCGACGAGGGCAGCGCCTCCGGCCTCGTCCGAGAGGCGGTCCGCGCGGTGCTCGCCGACCTCGACACCGGCGAGACGAGCGATCCACTCACCCACCGGCTGCTGGCCAGTTTCGCGGTGGACAACGGACCGGAGCTCGCGATGGCCCTCACCCACGCCAACTCCGCCGACGTCTGGGGAAGCTATGCCGGCGAGGTTTTCGCCGCGGCGCGGGAAGGATCGGTCATCGCGGCGGCCACCATCGCCGATGGTGGACGGCAGCTGGCGGCGGTCGTACGCCGCCTGGTCGACCGCGGCATCCCCGCCACTGCGGTGGTCGCCGGCGGCAGCGTCATCCAAACGCAGCCGGAGCTGCGTGAGGCTTTCCTGAGCACGTTGGAGAAACTCTGTCCGCGGCTCACCGCGTACGTCCTCGACCGGCCGCCGGTGGTCGGCGCACTCGCCATCGCGTCCGGTCTAGCCTGAGGAGTCGAGATGGACCACCTGGACTATGACGAGGCGGTCGCCGCGCAGCCGGCCCGTCTCAAACAGTCGGCCGTGAGCGTTCGGCACGCGCTCGACACCATCGATCTTTCGCCATGGCGACAAGGAAATCTCGCCGTCGTTTCGATGGGTGCGAGTTCGCATGCGGCGCACGCACTGGTGCACCGGCTGGCCAGGCACGGTCGTCGGGTGTCCAATGTGGACGCGTCTGAGCTGCTGGCACTCGGCCGGCGCGATCTCGCCGACGCGTATGTCTTCGTGTCGGAAAGCGGCCGCAGCCGCGAGACAGTCGAGGCGGCACGGCTGGTCGGCGGCGCGCGGCTGGGCCTGACAAACGACGCAAACGCACCGCTTGGCGAGGTTGTCGACGCGATCGTCGACCTCGGCCACGGCAGGGACAGCCGCGTCTACTCGGTGGGATACACCGCGACGCTGCAGGCATTCGGCCTGCTCGCCACCGCGATCGACGGCGTACGCGAGGAATCCGACACGCTGCCGGAGCTTGTCGCGCGTACGCTCGAAAACTCGGCTCAGCAGGCACGGGATCTGGCCGAGGCGTGGAAAGACGTGACGTCGATCGACTTCGTCGGCGCCGGTGTTGCCAGAGCATCGGCAGCGGAAGGTGCCCTGTTGATCCGCGAGTCGACCAGGATCACCGCGACAGCTTATGAGACCTACCAGTATCTGCACGGTCCGATGGAGTCGCTGACCTCGACCCGCGCCTGTGTGCTGTTCGGCGACGACCGCGAGCTCCGCCTCGCCGGCTATCTGACCGAGGCCGGCATTCCGGCCACCGTCATCACCACCGAGAGCCGGCCAAACGCCATCACCATCCCGAAAACGACTGGCATCTCGCAGGCCGTGTTGGAGATCCTGCCGGTCCAGCTGCTCGCCGGCGAGCTTGCGAAGCTCTTTGGCCTGGACATCAACGACTTCCTCTTTACACAGGCGGACACGAAGATAGCGCCTGACTGAGCGCGTCGAGCGCGGCCGGATATGCATGCTCGGCCGGCGTTCCGTAGCCGACGACAAGGCCTTCGGGACGGTCGCCGCGAGAATGCCAGCGATCCCCCAGAAAGCCGACCGCGAGATTCAGGTCAAGAGCCGCCGCGCGTACGGTCGCCTCGCCACCTGCCGGCAGCGGCACCAGTGCGTGCAGGCCGGCGGCGATGCCGTTTACCCGCGCGAGCCGCGAAACCAGCAGATCGCGGCGGCGTTTGTAGCGCAGCCGGCACGACCGGATGTGCCGGTCGTACGCGTGGCTGGTGACGAAATCCGCGAGCGTCAGCTGACCGAGCGTCTCGGTCTGCCGGTCGTCGTGCAGCTTCGCGTCGACGACCGGCTCGACCAGCCGGGGCGGCAGCACCATCCACCCCAGCCGCAGCGCCGGAGCCAGCGATTTCGAGGCACTGCCGAGATAGACGACGTGCTCCGGATCCATCCCCTGGATCGCGCCGACCGGCTGCCGGTCATAGCGGAACTCGCCGTCGTAGTCGTTCTCGATGACCAGGCCAGGCCACGAAACCAGTGACCGGCGGCGAGCCGGATGGAGCGTCACACCGGTCGGGTTTTGGTGCGCTGCGGTGACAACGACCGCGTCCACGCCCTCCAGCAGATCCGTACGCGCGCCGCGTTCGTCGACCGGCAACGGCACGACCTCTGCACCATTTCGTCGTACGACCTCGCGGTGGTGCGGCACGCCAGGGTCCTCCATCGCGATCCGGCCGCCAAGGACATGGCTGAGCAGGCCGAGCGCTTGCACGTATCCGCTGGTGACGACGATCGACTCCGGCCTCGCGAGCACGCCTCGGGTGCGGCCGAGATAGTCGGCGAGCGCCGTTCGCAACTCGATCCGGCCACGCGTGTCGCCATAGCCGAATGCCTCCGCCGGCGCCGCCGTCAGCGCTCGCCGCGCCGAGCGAAGCCAGGCGGAGACCGGAAAAGCGGTCGCGTCCGGACTTCCCGGCCGCAGATCGTGGCGCGGCGCGACGACCCGCGGATCGGCGGCGACCGAGCCGGCTGCGGGAAGCCGAGCGACGACCGTCCCGGAGCCCTGTCGCGCGGTCAGATATCCCTCCTCGATGAGCTGGTCGTACGCGCCGCGGACCGTGCCGCGCGACAGGCCGAGGTCGGCCGCGAGCCTCCGGGTCGCCGGCAAACGCGCGTCCGGCGCGAGCCGGCCATCGCGTACGGCCGCACGCAACGCCTGCTCCAGTGCGTCGCGCCGGCCGCGCGACAGGTCCAGCTCAAGATGCAGATCGACGCCGGAAATGGGCCAGGAATCCGTCACGAAAATGGATCTTAGAACGGACCCATTCGAGCCGTACCGTTCGTGGACGTGCCGAAAAGCCTGCTCGCCGTCGTCTGCGGACTGACCGCCGCGAACCTCTACTACTGCCAGGCGGTGTTGCCGCTGATGGCGGCGACCTTCGCCGGCGACCCGTGGGTCGGCGCGCTGACCAGCCTCAACCAGGTCGGATACGCGCTCGCGCTGGTGTTGGTGGTGCCGCTCGGCGACATCGTCAGCCGGCGGCCGCTGATCCGTACGCTCTTCGGTGTCGAGGTCGTCGCGGTGTTGGCGACCGCGGCCGCGCCGAGCGTCGCCGTGCTGCTCGTCTCCGGCGTGGCACTCGGCGTCGCGACCGCCGGCGTCGTCCAGATCCTCGTCTCGTACGCGGCGACGCTGGCCCCGGACGGCGAGCGGGGCCGCGCGGTCGGCACCGTGCTCGGCGGCACACTGACCGGTGTCGTGCTCTCGCGTACGGTCGCCGGCCTGGTCGCGCAGGTCATCGGCTGGCGCGCGTTGTTCCTGGTCGCCGCGGTCGTGACATTCGTCCTGATGATGGTCGTCTCGCGGACGATGCCGCCGTCGCCGCCGGAGGTCGCGATCGGCTATCGGCGGCAGTTTCGCGAGACCGTACGGCTGGCGGCGACCGAGCCGGTGCTGCGTAGGCGGTCGGCGATCGGCGCCTGCGTCTTCGGCACGCGCAGCGCCTTCTGGGCCACGATCGCGTTTCTGCTCGCCGCTCCGCCGTACCACTTCCTGCCGGCGACGATCGGCCTGTTTCTGCTGCTCGGAGCGCTTGGCGGGGTCGCCGCAAGGGTGGCGGGGCGGGCCGCCGACCGTGGCCTCGAGCGACCGCTCACCGGGCTGCTGCTCGGCCTCGGCGTGGCCGCGTTCCTGATGTTGTGGCTCGGCGGCGCGAGCCTGCCGTGGTTGATCGCCGGCCTGGTCGCCGGCGAGATCTCGGCCGGCGGCGTGCACCTGCTCAACATGAGCGTCGCGTACGCGCTGGTGCCGGGCGCTCGCGCGCGTATCGCCGCTGTGTACATGACGGCGTATACATCCGGGGGTGTACTTGGCGCGGGTATAGCTTCCATCGTCTACCGGATGGCTGGCTGGCCGGCGGTGTGCCTCGCCAGCGCCGGCTGTCTCGCCGCCGCACTCATCCCGTACGCGCGCGCAGCGACTCCTTCTTCGCACGGTTGCCGCAGGTGTCCATCGAGCACCAGCGGCGCCTGCCGGGCCGCGAACTGTCCAGGAACAGCGCCGAACAGTCCGGATCGGCACACGGACGTACGCGGTGGATCGCCGGCGAGCTGACCAGGTCGACCGCGTCCCGCGCGACCAGCGACAGCGTCGCCTCGACCGTGTCGTCGGCCCGCCACCGCAAGCCGCCGGCCGAGTCCAGCTCCGGCGCCGGCGTCGGACGCGCCGCGGCGGCGTTGACCAGCCGTCGCCCCGCCGCGCCGTCTGAGCCGGTGAGCAGCCCATACACCGCCTCGCGCAGGTCCTGCGCGACAGCCACCTGCTCCGGCGTCGGCAGCGTCGAGACCGGGATCGGACTGCACTCGGTGATCCAGGCGGCCAGTGCTTCCGGATCCGGCAGTTCCTCGACGGCGCCTGGCTTGCCGCGCCGGCGCAGCGTACGGACATAGTCCAGGCTCAGCCGGCCGGCACCCTGGCGAAAACGCGCTGTCATGTACGTCACCGTACTCCAAGAACCGGTTTAACTGGTACGTTCAGGAACCAGTTAAATCGGTTCCGTTTGAGGAGTCCAGTGACCGTCACCGATCGTCGTACCGAGGCACCGCCCGGCTGGCTCGTCCTGCTGCTGGCGGTGGCCTGCGGCCTGACCGTCGCGAATCTCTATTACACCCAGCCACTGTTGTCGTTGCTCGGCGACACGTTCAAGATCACCCCGGTGGCGGCCGGCGGCCTGATCACCGCCACGCAGCTGGGCTACGCCGCTGGCATGATCCTGCTGGTGCCGCTCGGCGACCGCGCCGAGACGCGCCGCCTGGTATCGACCCTGCTCGTCGTCACGACGGTCGGTCTTACCGTCGCCGGCATCGCGCCGACCTATCCGCTGCTGCTCGCCGGCGCGCTGATCAGCGGCGCGACCTCGGTCGTGGTGCAGATCCTGGTGCCGTACGCGGCCGGCCTGTCCCCCGACCACCTGCGCGGACGGATCGTCGGCCAGGTGGTCAGCGGCCTGCTGTTTGGCGTGCTGCTGTCGCGTACGGTCGGCAGTCTGCTCGCCGAGGCGACCAACTGGCGGGTGGTTTTCCTTGTCGCGGCAGGCATGATGGCCGTCCTGTCCGTCGCGCTGCGGTTCGCCCTGCCGCGCCGCGAACCGACGACACGTGTGCCATACGCAGAGCTGTTGCTGTCGACCGTACGACTGGTGCGCCAGCACCAGCCGCTGCGGCGCCGCGCGCTCTACCAGGCCGCCATGTTCGGCGCGTTCAGCGCTTTCTGGACGACGGTGTCGTACGTGCTGACCGCGCCACCGTTCGGCTTTTCCCAGCTGGGAGTGGGAATTTTCGCGCTGGTCGGCGCCGGCGGAGCATTGGTCGCGCCAATAGCCGGCCGGCTGGCCGACCGCGGGCTGTCGCGTCCACTGACCGCCGCGGCCTTCGTGACCGCCGCGGTCGCCTTCGGGATCGCCGGATTCGGCGCGCACAACGTCATTTTTCTTGCTGTCGCGGCGATCCTGATCGACATGGCCGTACAAGGGTCGCTGATTTTCGGACAACACACCATCTATGCGCTCGATCCAGCCGCGCGGTCGCGGCTCAACAGCGTCTACCTGGCCACGTTTTTCCTTGGCGGCGCGATCGGTTCGCAGCTCGGCGCCTACGCATACCACCTTGGCGGCTGGACCGGTGTCGCGGTTTTCGGTGCCCTGCTGCCGATCCTGGCGCTGACCTACTGGACGACCGAGCGTCCCTGAGGGCCGCGGTCGAAAACGTACGCGCCGGCCATCAGAAACAGCTGCGTCACGACCTTGACCGGCCGCAGGCCACGCACCGCAGACCGCAACATCCCGCGATGCGCGGCCAGGTGTTGCGCCAGCACATCGTGACCGAGTCCGTGAGCCTTGCCGAAATGCCGATAGGCGGTCCGCCAGTCCCCCGCGGCCAACGCCGTACGTCCGGCGTCCATCGCATCCTCGTACGTCATCGTGTTCCTTTCATCGAATGCGTAAAGTGCACTCTATGCAAAGTAAGCACCTATCGCAAGAACAGATACGATGCATCCCATGGACAGGACCGCGGCTCGGCGCGAGCGGCGCAAGGTCGCTCGCCGCGCGCTGATCAGAGCCGCGGCCGTGCGGCTGGCGCTGGAAAAGGGACCGGACTCGGTCACCGTCGAGGAGATCAGCGAGGCCTCCGACATCGCGCCGCGCACGTTTTTCAACTATTTCGCCAGCAAAGACGACGTCTACTCGATCGAGCCGTTCCAGTGGACCGAGGACGAGATCCTCGCCGAGCTGCGTGCGCGACCGGCCAAAGAGGCGCCGCTTGAGTCGATGCGCGCGGTCGTCAAGGCGATGGCGGTCGCCGCGAACTTCGCCAACCTGCACGAGGAAACCCAGCTGCTCCAGCAGTTGTACGAGCGTCATCCCGAGCTTTTCGCCCGGATGAGGCTCGGCGACCAGATCGACGCGGCGATGCTGGCGATGGCCAACGAGTTGGCGACGCGCATCGGCACCGATCCGGAAACCGACCAATATCCACATCTGGTCGTCGGCGCCGCGTTCGCCGCGATGCAGACCGCGGAGCAGCGGTCGCGTACATCCGAGAAAGACATCGAGGCGCTGATCGACGACGCGTTCGACCTCCTCGCGCGCGGCCTTTAGGGTCTGGATCATGACCCGCTATGGCGCGCAGTACGGTCCGGACATCACCTTCCTCGGCGTCGACCGGTGCGATCTGGACGCGCCGGAGACGTACGCCGACGCCGACGTCGTGATCGTCGGCGCTCCCTTTGACGGCGGCACCTCGCACCGGCCCGGCACCAGGTTTGGACCGCAGGCCATCCGCGGCACCGACTACCTGCCGCACGACGGATCGCGGCCGAGCCTCGCGCTGCGCGCCGACGGCCTGCGCGACCTGCGCGTCGTCGACGCCGGCGACGTCGAGATGTTTTCCGGCGACGCGGCGAAATCTCTGGCCGACCTGGAGGTCGCGGTCGAGAAGGTCGCACGCGCCGGCGCGATCCCGATGATCCTCGGCGGCGACCACGCGATCGCCTTTCCGGACGCCAAAGGCGTCGCCAACGTCGTCGGCCACGGTCGCGTCTCAATGGTGCATTTCGACGCACACGCCGACACCGGCGACATCGAGTTTGGCTCATTGTGGGGCCACGGCGCGCCGATGCGCCGGCTCATCGAGTCAGGTGCGCTGCGCGGCGACCGGTTCCTGCAGATCGGCCTGCGCGGCTATTGGCCGGAGCCGGCGACGCTGGACTGGATGGCCGAGCAGCGCATGCGGTCGTACGAGATGACCGAGATCGTGCATCGCGGCCTCGACGACTGCCTGACCGAGGCCTTCGGCATCGCCACCGACGAGTGCGACGGTGTCTTCCTGTCCGTGGACATCGATGTGGCCGACCCCGGTCACGCGCCTGGCACCGGCACGCCGGAGCCGGGCGGGTTGAGCGCGCGGCAGCTGCTCGACGCCGTACGCCGGTGCTGCCTGGAGCTGCCGATCGCCGGCGTCGACGTGGTCGAGGTGAGTCCACCGTACGACCACGCCGACATCACCGCCGCGCTCGCCAACCGCGTCGTGTTGGAGGCACTGAGCGCCATCGCGCGGCGGCGGCGCGACGGTGACGCCTGGAATCCGTTGTTGCCTCTGCTGGATCGCCCCTAGGGTTGTTTCGCACCTAACCGCCGAGCCGTTTCTCCAGCTCCGCCAGATCGGCGGTGAACCACAGGTCGCGGCCGTTGTTGCTCTCACGGATCCAGTCGCGCAGCGGTCCGCTTTCCACCGCGTACGCGGAAACGTCGCCGACAATCGCCACTTTTGTGTGGTAGCCGACGAATTTCTGTACGACCGCGCCGGCGATCCCCGTGCGTAGGCGGAAGAAGTCCGGCACCAGCCGCTCGACCGGGATCGCGATCATTTCCGCGCGACCGGCCGCCATGTCACCGAGCAGGTCCACGGCATCCCGTTCGCCGCCGATGAGCGCACCGTCCGGCGCGCACACGTACACCGGGACGCCGTGGATCTGTCGCAGCTGGTCAGGCATGGGCCCTCCCCGCGGTCAGGAACTCCTCGATCTGCTGGGTCAAGCCGATCAGCAGGTGGCCCCGCTCCGGCAGCAGCAACACCTTCGCGTGCGGCGCGTTGGCCTCCAGCCGCCGCTTGGTCTCGGCGGAGTCGAGCATCGCGTCGCGGCCACCGACGATCGCCAGCACCGGCATCGCCAGCCGGCGCAGCTCCGCGTCGGTGAGCGGCGGCATCTTTCCCATCCGCGGCTTGAAGTTCTTGTTGACCAGGGCGAAGAAATCGGCGATCACCCTGGCCGGACCGTCCGGCGCCTCGATGACCGCGCCGAGGATGAGCTCGGCGGCCTTGCGCCGGCCCCCTTTTCCGAATGGCCGCACCAAAAGTGCCAGCAGGACCTTGCCGATCAGCTGGCGGCCGATGCCACTTGGGCACAGCAGGCCGAGCCGCTCGAGGCGCTCCGGATATCTGGTCGCGAACTGCAGCGAGACCAGGCCGCCGAGCGACATGCCGACCAGCGCGGCCTTCTCGAGGCCGAGCGCGTCCCACACCTCGGCGAGCCATGCGGCGAGCGCTCCGGACTCCAGCCCCGGCCGGGTCGGCGCGCTGAGACCAGGCTCGCCGATCATGTCCACGACGTAGACGCGGAACCGCTGCGCGAGCGCGGCGATATCCCCCATCCAGGTGACGGCGTTGCCGGCCGAGCCGTGCAGCAGGACCACCGGCGGCGCCTCCGCTGGGCCGCTGACCAGCACAAACGTGTCGCCGAAGCCGGTCGCGACGATACGCTGCTCGGCCGGCACCGGCCAGTGCCCCAGGATCGCCCGATATTGCTCCTTGACCGCTTGCTCGCCGGCCGTCGAGCGCCAGATCCCCGTCATCGTTCGTCCTCCAGAATCATGTTGATCAGCTTGAGCAACTCCGCGACGTTTTCCAGATCGCCATGCAGGATGATCTTCAGGCTGGCGCGTTCCTCGTCGTAGATGGCGTCGATGCGCAACCGCGTGCCGTCGTGCGTACGCGTGTTGGCTGCGCCGGTCAGCGACAGGCTGATCCGGTTGGCGGAGGCGGTGCCGATGGCGTCGATCTGCACGACACTGGACACCTCTGACCGCCGCTGGCGCACCGTTGACTCGCGGATCGGCGCAGGCGTCGCCCCGCCGGTGAAGTCGGCGAGGTCGGCGCGTGCGATCCGGTATTGCTTGCCGATCCGTACGGCCTTCAACCGGCCGTCGCGGACATAGCCGCGGACCGTCTTCACATGCAGGCCGAGCAGGTTGGCCACCTGCTCAACCGAGTACAGTTCTTCCTCCATGTTCCCTAAACTAACACGCGATAGGGAATAATAGGGAAGGTTAGGGAGTAGTCTCAGTCACCAATGGTTTAGCCGCGCGGCTCCGGCCCACCAGGCCGACCGCGAGACCACCGGCCACCGTCAGTCCGCCGACCAGCTGCCAGACGCCAAACGTGCCGGTGCCGACGAGTGGCGCGACGACCGCTGTGGTCAGTGGCAGGACGCCGGCGAACAAGCCGGCGCTGGCTGCGCCGATGCGGACGAGGCCGCCATACCAACAGATGAAGGCCACGACCGTGACGGGCAAGGCGATCCACAGCAACGCCAGCAGCTCGACGAAGGTCGGCACGCGTACGCCCGGAAAACCGTCCACGACGAGCGCGATGACGTACGCCTCGAGCGCGGCCACCACCGTGCTGTAGGCGGACGTACCGATCGCGCCGAGTCGCGGCAACAACGGCACCGCCAGCAGCGAAAACGCCGCCTCGCCGGCGAGCGCGAGCAACGAGAAGCCGAGTCCGGCGAGGTCGCTGCGGCCAAACCCCTGCACCACCGCGGCACCGGCGACGACGACCGCCGACGCGGCGAGCATGCGGACGGACGGCCGCTTTCCCGAGGTCAACGGTGCGATCACCGCGAGCAGAAGTGGTACGCAGCCGACGATCACGCCGACGACGGCCGGCTCGGCGGTGCGCAGCGCGGCGAGTACGGCGAAGTTGAAGCCGACCAGGCCGGTCGCCGCGAGCAGCACGAGCAGCAGCCAGTCGCGCGGTCGTACGCGCGCCGGCAGGGGCGCTCCGCGCCGAAACGCGAGCGGCAGCAGGATCGCCGCGGCGACGGCGTAACGCATCGCCTGTCCGCCGGCGTACGGGAAGCCGACGAGCAGGCTGGAGGCCGGAAACGAGCTGCCGACCAGCATCATCGCGGCCGTGCAGAGCAGGCCGCCACGCACCTTGTCGCTGATCATGTGCCGACGCTATGAGGCGGGACGGGTCGCGGATAAGGTCCATTCCGATGGAGAGTTCATGGACCACTGCCGCGTGGGAGCTGCTGGTCACGGCCGCGCGCAGCCCCCGCCGTGCGCGTGGCCGGATGCTGGAGGACGCGCTGCGCCAGGCCGTACGGTCCGGCCACATCGCCGCCGGCACGCGGCTGCCGTCGAGCCGCGAGCTGGCCGCTGACCTCGGCGTTTCGCGCGGTGTGGTGACCGAGGTCTATGGCCGGCTGGTCGCCGAAGGTCACCTGGTCGGCCGGCAGGGCGCCGGCACCTGGGTCGTCGATCTGCCTCGCCAGGCACCACCGCCAGCCCCGATAGCCGCCGCGCCGCTGGTCGACTTCAAGCCCGGCTCGCCCGACCTGTCGCTGTTTCCTCGCGCGGCGTGGGCCAACCTGTGCCGCAAGGTGCTGACCGAGATGCCGCACGCCGTGCTCGACTACGGCGACTCTCGCGGTTTTCTGCCGCTGCGTACGGAATTGGCTGCGCTGCTGTCGCGGCGGCGCGGCGTGGTCGTGGATCCGGAACGGATCATCATCTGCGGCGGCTTCGCGCAGGCGCTCAGTCTGGTGGCCAGGTTTCTTCGTACTCAGGGCAAAACTCTCATTGGCGAAGAGTTGCCAGGCGACTCGAAAGGCTGCTCGATCTTCGGTCCCGCCGGTGTGTCGTCAGTGTCGATCGCGGTCGACGAGAACGGCATGGATGTCGACGCGCTGGCCGCCAGCGGCTGCCATGCGGCGCTCGTCACGCCGACGCACCAGTTTCCGACCGGCATCGTTTATCAACCGCCGCGCCGAAAACAGCTGCTGGAGTGGGCTCGCGACACCGGCGGGCTGATCATCGAGGACGATTACGACGGCGAGTTTCGCTATGACCGCGCGCCGCTGGCCGCTCTGCAGTCGACAGCACCGGATCTCGTAGCGTACGCGGGATCGGTCAGCAAGTCGCTCGCGCCGGGGATGCGGCTTGGCTGGCTCCTGCCGCCGGCGCGGCTGCTCGAACCGTTGGCAGCGCTCAAACACGGCGACGATCGCGGCCGGCCGGTGCTCGACCAGGCCGTACTCGCCGCCTTCCTGCGATCCGGCCGCTATGACCGGCAGCTGCGACTTTGCCAGCGTACGTACCGAGAACGACGCGACACGCTGGTGCGCGCACTCGCCGACCAGCTGCCCGAAGCGCGCGTCACCGGGGTTGCCGCCGGCCTGCATGCCGTCGTGACGTTGCCGGCATCCTTCGGCGCCGAGGACGAGCTCGTACGCGCCGCTGCCGACGTTGGCGTCAACGTCGTGCCGTTTGGCCGATATGGCGGCACCGGACCCGGCTTTGTCCTTGGTTTCAGCCATCTGAGCGCAACGACCATCGACAAGGGCATTTCTCTGGTCGCTGCCGCGTGGCTCACCTGATGCCGCGCTCCGCGTACGGCTGGTTTTTCACGATCCGCCCATAGCCGAGCCTGCCGAGGTCGATCGTGCGGAACTCGCCGTAGGCGATGAGCTCGGACAGTGCGCGTCCGACGCCAGGCGCGTGCATCAGGCCGTGGCCGGAGAATCCGCTGGCCAAATAGAAATTTTCCCTGGCCTGCGGCCAGTTTCCGATGATGGCGTTGCCGTCGAGCCGGTTCTGGTCATAGTGTCCGACGGTCGTCGACCGTAACCGCGCGCGATCCAGCGCCGGCACGCGATGTGCCAGCGCCGGCCACACCACCTTGTCGAAATAGCTGGAGTCGATCGTCTCGTCGAAGCCGCCTGGATGACCGAAGTCCACCAGGCCGACGGAAAGTCCGGCGCCTTCCGGCCGCAGCGCGAGTCCGGCCGGGTCCTTGACGAACGGCAGCGCGCCGAAATCGCCGTCGGCCTCCACGAAATGCTCGTAGCGGCGCATCGGCTCCACCGGAATCGGCACGCCGGCTCTGGCCGCCAGCTCCGGCGACCAACATCCGGCCGCGTTCACCACGTGCTCGGCCGGCAGCCGGTCGCCGGAAGCGAGCACGACCTCGGAGACCAGCCGTCCTTTGAAAGCGAAGTCCACGGCTCGATCACGAAGAAACCGCGCACCGAGCGACTCCGCCTCGGAGCGCAGCCGCATGAGGAAGGTGTGCGGATCGAGCCATCCGTCGTCAGCGGACAGGACCGCCGCCCCGAGATCGTCGGTTGCCAGCAACGGAAAACGCTCGGCAAGGTGCGCCGGCTCCAGCCACTCGGCGCGTACGTCCATCGCCAGCTGAGTTTCGAAATTCGCTCGGAGCGCGTCCGTGTCGGCCACGCTGGCGATGAAAAGATAGCCATTGCGATGCCAGGTGTCGGTCTTGGTGACCTCGAGCGTATAACGCGAGAGCGCGATGTTTTCTGGACAGCTGAACAGTTGTCGTACGCCACCGGACGCGCGCGGCGTGGCGGCTTTAGCGTACGTCGGATCCGGTTCCAGCACGACCACATCTCGCGATGGCTCATCCCGTAACAAATAGACGGCCGTCGCGCAGCCAATCGCGCCACCGCCGACGATCACCGTGTCAGCCATCCGCGACAGCCTTTCGCGTGTGCGTCAGGTGATCACGCATCGCCGCCTCGGCCGCGTCGACATCGCCGCGTACGACCGCTTCGGCGATCGCGCGATGCTCGGCGAGTCCAGCCTCCGCGGACTCCTGCGAATAATGCGCGCGTTGCCGGATGTCGCTCAGCAAGTCGAGTTGCAGGCCGACCAGGTGTTCCAGCATGAAGTTGCCGGTCGCCGCCGCGAGCGCGCGGTGGAATGCCGCGTTCGCCTGCCATCCCCCGGTCGACACCTCGGCGGCCGCCAGCACGGCCGCGCCGCGCCGCTCGTCGGTGCGCTCGGCCGCCAACCGTACGACCTGCACCTCCAGCAGCTCGCGCGCCTCCAGGATGTCGAGGATCGCGGCATTTTCCAGCCGCAGCACCACACCCGCCGGTGAGAGCCGCGCGGAAATGTTGGCGTCGCGGACAAAACGACCGCCGCCGGCGCGCGACCAGACGATGCCACGCGCTTCGAGTACGCGAAACGCCTCGCGTAACACGTTGCGGCTGACCCGAAACCGCTGCGCCAGCTCACGTTCGGGCGGCAGCCGCGCACCGGGAGCGATCTCGCCGCTGCTGATCAGGCCGGCGATCTGCTCGACGACCAGCTCGTACGTGCGGACCGGGGTCAGTTCGCGGAAAAGGTCTTCCGGCACGGCGGCTCCCTCTGGCTATGATCCAGCGGCTATGATTGGACCACTGGGTCACCCAATTCTACGGAGGTGCGGCATGCTGCGGCAACTGGCCGCCGATTTCTGGACCTGGCGAGCCGCCACCCGGCCGGACAACGGTGACGACCTCACACGGATGGAGCGACCGGCCGGCTGGCTCGCCGACTGGTCGGACCGCGCCGTGTCCGACCTGCGGGCGAAGGCGGCGGATTTCACCCGCCGCCTGGATTCCATCGACGTGTCAGGCGAGCCGGTCGCCGTACGTGTCGACGCGCGACTGCTCAGGTCCGCGATCGACCGCGTGCACTGGGAAAACGACCTGCTGCGCGGTTGGCAACGGCACCCCGGCTTCTACGTCGACCAGGCGGTCATTCCGATTTTCGAGGCGATGCTTCCGCTGGAGTCGCCGGATCGCGCGGCGACTGTTTCGGCATACTTGCGGCACATTCCGGTCATCATCGACCAGGCGAAAACCAATCTGGCGGATGTCGCCGCCCCGTTCGCGCGGCTCGCGATCGACCAGCTCGACCGGCTCGTACGCGATCTGCCGGCGTCCATGGCCGCGCTTTCACTGCTGGCAACGGATGCGGTCGACGCGCTGGAGTCGTATCGCGACTGGCTGGTCGAGCGCCTGCCGACTTTCGGTGCCAGCGCGGCGGTCGGTGCTGACGCCTTCGGCTTTTTCCTGCATCGGGTGGCGCTCTATCCCCAGCCGGCCGACCACATCGTCCAGCTGGCACGGTCGGAGTGGCAGCGTGCCGTCGCCATGGAAGCCGTGTTCGCACAACGATTCCGGCATGTGCCACCGGCACCGCTCGCGGCAAGCATCGCCGACCAGGTCGCCACCGAAGACGCCGACGAGAAGCGCCTTCGCCGGTTTTACGCCGAAAACGCCATCCTCAGCCAGCCGGACGACCTGCGCCGCTATCTTTTCGCGCCAATGCCGGCATATCTCGCTCCCCTGGCCTGGCTCGCCGTGCCGGACGACCTGACCAGCCTGCGCCGCGCCGGCGAGGACGCGATCCGTTACGTCCCGGCGCCGCGTGACGACCTGCCGTACTTTGAGCGAGCCAAGGCCTACGATCCGCTCTGCGGCGGCCTCATCCACGAGGGCGTACACGCGCAGCAGGCGGCACTTTCCTGGCAGCATCCCGATCCGGTCCGCCGGCATTATTACGACTCGCTGCCGAGCGAGGGGATCGCCTTCTATCACGAGGAGATGACACTGCAGGCCGGCCTTTTCGCCGACCGGCCGGACAGCATGCGGCAGATCGCCAACTTTCTCCGGCTACGCGCCATTCGCGCGGAGCTCGACGTGGAGCTGGCGTTGGGATCGATCAGCCTCGACGAGGCCGCCGACCGGCTGCTCCGGCTCGTACCGGTGGACCGCGAGATGGCCTTTCACGACGCCACCGGCCTCGCGGCCCGTCCCGGCCAGCGGCTCAGCTACCAGGCCGGCAAGCAGCAGATCCTCGACCTGCTCGCCTCGGCTCGGGTCCATTTCGGCGATTCCTTCGACCTGCGCCGGTTTCATGATCGCCTATGGTCGGAAGGCAACGTCCCGATCGCCTTGCAACGCTGGGAACTGCTCGGCGACCCGAGCCAGCTCGCCGCCGCCGACCGCCTCGCTCCGGAAAGGTAGAGAACTCGATGGACCTCGACCCGTTTCTCGTCCAGGAAGCCGACACGCGCCGGTTTTCTCTTGGCCTGCCGCGCAATCCCACCGTCAGTGCGGACGGCCACACCGTGCTCTTCACCCGCACGCGCGCGGGCCGCGACCCGGTCAGCTGCCTGTGGAAGCTGGACGTCGGCACCGGCAGGGAGAAACTGCTCGCCGACCCTGCCGACCTGCTCGGCGACGCGGCCGACAATCCCACCGCCGAGGAGCTCGTACGCCGCGAACGCGCGCGAGAGCGGTCGACCGGCATCACGACGTACGCGACCGACACGGACGCCGCGCATGCGGTCTTCCCACTCTCCGGTCGACTGTGGACAGTCGAGGTAAGCAGCGGGAACACCGGTGAGCTGCCGGTCGCCGGACCGGTCGACACGGCCTTTCCTAACAACGATTTCACCGCGATCGCCTACGTCACCGGTGGCGCGCTGCACGTCCTCGACGTGGCCACCGGAGCGGATCGGGCTTTGGCCCAACCGGAGTCCGGGGACATCACGTACGGCGTGCCGGAACACGTGGCCGGTGAGTCGATGGACCGCTTCCGCGCTTACTGGTGGTCTCCTGACGGCGACCGGCTGATCGCCACCAGAGTCGACACCTCGCCGGTGGCGACGATTTTCCTCGCCGATCCTGGCAATCCAGAGGCGGCGCCGTCCTCGCGGCGCTATCCGTTGGCCGGCACCGCAAACGCCGAGGTGCGACTGGTCATCTTCGGCACGGATGGAAAACGCGTCGAGGTCGACTGGGACGACGCGTACGAGTATGTGGTGACGGTCGCGTGGACGAAGCACGATGTGCTCGCCGTGGTGCAAAACCGGTCGCAGACGACGATGACGATCCTCGCGATCGACCCAGACACCGGGAAAACCTCCGTCGTCCGCGAAGACCGCGACTCGGCGTGGACCACGATCACGACCGGCGTGCCGGGGCGGACGACCGACGGCGAGCTGGTGTGGGTCGCCGAGAGCGACAACACTCGCCGGCTGGTCATCGGCGACCGGCCGGTGACGCCGGTCGGCCTGCAGATCCGCACGGTCCTGGACATCGACGGCGACACCGTACTCTTCGTCGCGTCCACCGAACAAACCGAGGACCATCTGTGGTCGTACGCGCCGGACACCGGTCCGCAGGCGATCACCTCCGTCCCAGGTGTCCACAGTGGAGCGGCCGGCGGCGGCACGACGGTCGTGGCGAGCCGTACGCTCGACCGCGCGACGCCACGGTTTTCCGTACGGCGAGACGGAAAAGAAATCGCCGAGCTGCGCTCTCTGGTCGAGACACCACTGGTCGACCCGCGGCCGGTCTTCTTCCACGCCGGTGAGCACGAGATCCGCACGGCGGTGCTGTTTCCGACCGGTCATGTTGCCGGCAGCGGAAAACTTCCGGTGCTGCTCAACCCGTACGGTGGGCCCGGCGGCCGGCGTGTGCTCGCCGCCGCCGGCGCCTTCACCGACTCGCAATGGTGGGCCGACCAGGGATACGCGGTGATCGTCGCCGACGGCCGCGGCACGCCGGAACGTGATCCGGACTGGAGCCGGACGATCCACCGCGACAAGGGACCGCTGTCGCTCACCGACCAGATCGTCGCTTTGCACGCGGCCGCCGAGAAGTTCCCCGATCTCGACCTGAGCCGTGTCGGCATCCGCGGCTGGTCGTACAGTGGATTTCTCTCGGCGCTCGCCGTGTTGCGTCGTCCGGATGTCTTCCACGTCGCGGTCGCCGGTGCGCCGGTCACCGACCAGCGGATCTATGACACGCATTACCAGGAGCGTTATCTCGGTCATCCGGACGAATATCCGGACGTTTACGAGCGTTGCTCGATCATGTCCGACGCGCCGAATCTGGACCGGCCGCTGATGCTGATCCACGGCCTGGCCGACGACAACGTCCTTCCCGTACACACGCTCAAACTGTCCGCCGCGTTGACGGCCGCCGCTCGGCCGCACACGACGATCATCCTGTCCGGTCTCACACACATGCCGCGCGACCGCGTGACGTTGTGCAGTCTTTCCGCACTGCAGGCGGAGTTTTTGGCTCGTACGCTCACACCATGATGCCGAGCTTGGGGACGCCGAGTTGGCGCTTGAGCACATCGATCTCGTGGTCGGGCAACTCTCGGCGGCTGAGCTCGACCAGTGCCGGCAGCGTGCCGTCGGTGGCGACGAGATCAACCATTCCCTGCCGGAACGCGTCGCGGTCCCCGGCCAGGTGCGCCGACCTGGCGATCTCGTCGATCTCGGATTTTGTCGGTGGCGTACGGATTCCGAGCCTGGCGGTGAGCCGGTCCGCGACGATCACCCCGGCCAGATAGCCGAGGCCCGCGGCCGGACAGCGCGCCGGCCGCGGGTCGCGGCCTTCGACCCAGGCGGTCACGATGCCGAGCACGAGCCGGCCGGCGAGATGGCTCGGCCGTTCCGATGTGCCGAGGTCGCCGAGGTCCCACTGGTTGGTGTTGGCGGTGACCGCGATCCGCTGCCGCGGCCAGCAGCGCGAGACCTGGTTCCATCCCCACATGTATTCACCGCCATGGCCGAAGTACGCATTTTCCTCGCCGTGGTGGAAAAGGCTCCACACCAGCCCGATCGTCGCGCTCGGGTCGGGGCCTCGGCCGGCCTGCGGGGTCAGCATCCGCCGCGCCGTCCGCGGTTGCAGGATGCGGCCGCCTTTTGCCGTCATCGCCAGCAAAAACCGTACGTGGTCGCCCGGCGTAGTCAGCGCGGTGCCGGCCGGATAGTCGGCGGGATACACCGGTGGCAACTGACATCGCAGGCCAGGCAGCGTCGCGTATCCGGTCGACCGTCGCGCCAGCAGCTCCGCGGACACATGGTCCGGATGTTGTGCCGGTGGAAATGCCGTCGAGGTCATCCGTAGCGGCTGGAAAATATGCCGGTCGACGTAGTCGGAGAACGTGAGCCGCTCCGGGTTGAGCAGCTCGACCAGATAACCAACCAGCGCGATGCCGACATTGCTGTACTGGTAGTTCACGTCGACTTTGGTCCCCCAGAACGGAAGCATGCCACCGTACGCGTCGGATCGCTGCTCCTCGAACACTTTCCGCAGATGCTCACCAAGCGGTCCCGGCGGCACACGGTCGCAGTTGCCCATGCCGGTGCCGAGGCCGCTGCGGTGGGTGAGCAGGTCCCGAAGGGTGATTTCCCTGTCGCCGTACGGATTCTTGATCCGCCACCCGTCGAGGTAGTGGTTCACTGGATCGTCCAGGCCGATGATGCCGCGCTCGACCAGCTGCATCGCCGCGACAGCGGTGTAAGGTTTGGCGTCGGAGCCGGTCGGGCCGACGGTTTCCGCCGTCATCGGCCGGTTTTCCGCAACATCGGCAAGGCCGTAGCCGCACGTCCACACGACGCGATCGCCAGCGCCGATCGCAATGGTCATGCCCGGCGCCTCGCAGTGGTCGAGGATCACTGGCACGTACTCGTCCAGGGCTTGCGTCAAATGCTTCAGTCGCATGCGTCAAGTTATGCCTTGACATCGTCCCGTTGTCAAGGCAATCCTTGACATGAGACACTGACGGAGTGGACGACCTTCCTGCGCTGGCCGATCTGGTGGCGATCGCCGACCAAGCCGATACGCCGCTGGAACGGCTCGCCGTCGCCGAACGGTTGGCCGGACAGCTGGCGCATCTCGGCGATCGCCTGGTCGGCTATTACATCGAGCAGGCGCGGGCGGAAGGCTTGTCATGGGCCGATATCGGCGCCCATGTCGGGGTCAGCCGGCAGGCGGCACAACAGCGCTACACGCCGCGCTGGTCCAGCCTCACTCTCGCCGACCTCGCACAGTCCGGCGCACTCAGCCGGCTCACCGAGCGTACCCGCGCCGCTCTTGGCCATGCCGAACGGTTTGCCCGCAAGGAAAAGGCTGCCGCAGTGGACGCGCGGCACCTCATGCGCGGCATCCTGGAAAATCGGCAAACCCTTGCGGTGAAGGCGCTGCAGGCTCTCGGCGTCGATCTGGCCGCCTTGCGGTCCGTTTTGACGTCACCTGCACGAGGTGTGTCATCGCCGACCGACTTGCCGATCGACGTTGCGGCTCGGCGTGCCATGGAGGCGTCGGTGGCCGAAGCGCTGGAGTTTGGCCACAACTATGTCGGCACCGAGCATCTCTTGTTGGCTCTGCTGAAGGATCCGACAATCGCCGAGCCACTGGCCGCGTACGGCGTCACCATCGAGTCGACACGCTCGGTCGTACGCGACCTCCTTCGCCGTTAGATGCGAAACTCGTACCGGCACGACTCGGCGGCGTCGACCTGCCGAAAACCCGCGCGTTCGAGGGTCCGTTGCGACGCGATGTTGTCCGGCTCGGTCTCAGCGACAACGGTTGTCACGCCACGGTCTGCGGCGATGCGTACCAGCATTGTGACCGCTTCCGCCGCGTAGCCGTGGCCCCGCGCGGACGGGACCAGACCATAGCCGATCTCCACGGCGCCGCCGGCCGGACAACCTTTGAAGCCGGCGCCTCCGATCGCCAGGCCGTCCACCCGCCGCCGGATCAGGTAGTGGCCGAATGTGGTGTCGCGGAGGAAGTTGGTGATCGCGATCAGGTCGCCGGTGAACGGAAAGTCGGCGGCCCAGGCGTCGCCTGGTTGCGGTGCCTGGTCGTGGATGCGTTGCGCCTCCGGCACATCGATCGCATGCAGGACCAGCCGGTCAGTGCGGAAATCCATGCCGGCCACTCCATCACCAGCTCGGGCTCGGACTCAACACAATTACACATCCTCCTGCCGCGCCGCCGAAACCGGCCGGGCCTCGGGATGTGTGAGCAGACGCTGCGGAAGGAGGCGACATGACCGAAATCGTTACCGACAAAGGGGAACTCTATCTCCCTATGGTGATCGACCTGCACTCCGGCGAGTGCTGCGCGCGGCACCAGCGAGCATCCCAACGCCGACCTGGCCTCCGCGGGGATCCGGATGGCCTCCCGTCCATGGGACGCGTCAGGTCCTGCTTCGACAACGTCGCCGCCGAATCGTTCTTCTCCACCCTCGAACACGAAGTACGATCTCGTCGCCAGTTCCGTACCCGAGCGCACGCCCGCTCGGTCGTAGTGTCGTAGATCTGCGACCTCTACAACAACCGCCGCCAACGCTCCATCTGCGGGCAGATATCCCGGTAAACTACGAAAACATGACTATGCTGGGCACAGCATAGTCAACCCTTCACGAGGGAAGCTCAGACGAAGCGTCCGTACAGTTGTTGGTTGGGGTCCACCTGCCCGGTCACCCGAACAGGTGGTAGGTATTTCGAAGCGGCTTTTGCTCAAAAATCCACGTCGACGAACAACCGGTCTCCGCGTCCAGGATGCCGCGCAGCGCGAGACGGCCATCACGGCCAGTGTGCAGATGCAACTCACGGCGCGGCCGCGCGTCGTTGAGCGCACGCGCGCGTACGCCACCCAACAACTGGCTCTGTACTGGCGACACAAGCGTCGGATTCCCTCGCGAGTCTCATAAGACCAACGACGCGCCGACTGCCGTTCTCCCGCCGTTAAACAACCCATGGCTGCGGCTTCCAAACCGTACGCGTCCGCGAACGGATAAACGCATCGTCCGGAGTCCCCCGGCGTGGCGTCGGACATGCCATGTGCGCCGATCGACTGGATGCTGGCGACCGACCGACCACCGGCCGTCACGGCGTACGACCGCATGCAGCGTGAAGTAGTGTGTTTGAGGTTGTCGAGCGCGCAGAGAGGGACCGACGTGGTGGAGCGGAAGCGGCTCGACTTGGTGGCCGACTGCGAACGCTGTTTCGGTCTCTGTTGTGTGGTGCCGGCATTCGCGAAGTCGGCCGACTTCGCGGTCGACAAGCCGGCCGGACAGCCGTGCCGCAACCTGCGTGACGACTTCGGCTGCGGCATCCATCGCGACCTCCGCGAAAAAGGCTTCCCCGGCTGCACGGTCTACGACTGCTTCGGTGCCGGCCAGCAGGTGGCGCAACAGACCTACCGCGGCGTCGACTGGCGCGCGGCGCCGCGGACCCGGCAGCAGATGTTCGCGGTCTTCCCTGTCATGCGCGACATTCACCAACTGCTCTGGTATCTCGCCGAGGCCGTGACCATCCGTGCCGCCAAGCCGGTTCATGCCGACCTGCGCCAACTGTCGGACGAGACGGCACAACTCGCCGACCTGCCGCCAGATGACCTCCTCCGGCTCGACATCAACGAGCACTGGCAGAAAGTCAACGCGCTCCTGCTGAAAACCAGCGACCTGGCGCGCGAAGGCACCAAGAAAAAAGAGCATCGCGGCGCCGATTTTGTCGGCGCGGACCTACGAAAAGCGGACCTGCGCGGTGCGAGCCTGCGCGGTGCATATCTGATCGGCGCCGATCTGCGCGGCGCGGACCTGCGGCAGGCGGATGTGACCGGTGCGGACTTTCGTACGGCCGATCTGCGCGGCGCGGATCTCACCGGCGCGATTTTCCTGATCCAGTCGCAGCTTGACGCGGCACGAGGCGATGCGCGTACGAAGCTGCCGCCGGCGATGACGCGGCCGGGCCATTGGGTGGCGTAAACCACATCTGCGGCGATTAGCGCGACGGTATGCCGGGAACCCTTCCCAACACAGGCGGAAGGAGATCAGGATGAACGACCGCATGGAGAACAAAGCTGACGAGCTCGCCGGTCGCGCCAAGGAAGGCATCGGCAAGGTGACCGGCGACCGCGGCACCGAGGCCGAGGGCCAGGGTCAGCAGCTCAAGGCCAAGACAAAGGACGCCCTGGATGCGACTCGGGACCGCGTCGAAGGCTTCGTCGACGGCATGACCGGCAAAAAAGACGAGTAACGACAACAAAATACGAGCCGTGCCCGGCGTTGCGGCCCAGCGCCGGGTACGCGCGCGTCTACACCGCGTCCAACGCGGCACGTACGATGCCGTCGGCATCTATGCCGTGGTAACGATAAACGTCTTCCAGCCCGCCTGACTGGCCGAATCCGGTGACCCCCAACGACGTGCTCACGACGCGGTTGACGGTGGCCAGGAACGACAACGTGTGCGGGTGTCCGTCGAGTACGGTCACCAGCGGCGCGGCTCGGTCGGCCGGAAAGACCTGGTCGAGGATCCAGGTCGATCCCTCCGCACGTCCCTGTTTCGCACGCAACGCGGCGAAAAGCAGTCCAGGACTGGTCACGCATACGACATCGGCGGACAGGCCGGCCTGCTCCAGGCGATCTGCCGCGGCGATCGCTTCCGGCAGCATCGCACCCATCGCGGCGATCGTCACGTCCGGCGAGTCGGCGCGGCGCAGCGGGTACGCGCCGGCCACGACCTGCCGGCGACGGCGTTCGCGCGCGGCCGGATCCGTTGGCACAGCGGCCAAACTCTGGTCGACTGGCCGCGTCGAGAGCCGCAGGTAGGCCGACGAACCATCGGGCTTTCCCAGTCGTGCCAGGCTTGCCAGCAGTGTCCATTCCACGTCGATGGCAAATGCCGGCTCGTACGTGATACACCCCGGCTGCTCGATGCCGATGGACGGTGTGGTGATCGACTGATGAGCACCGCCTTCCGGCGCCAGCGAGACACCCGACGGCGTGCCCACCAGAATTGACTGTCCACCAGCGTAAATCCCGAACGACCACGGTTCCAGCGCACGTTCCACGAACGGGTCATAGAGGACGCCGATCGGGAAGAGTGGCTGTCCCCACCGACTCCAGGTGGCCCCCAACTCTCCCAACAGCCCGACCAGGTTGGTCTCGGCGATGCCGAGCTCCATGTGCTGGCCGGACGGTTTTTCGCGCCAGTGCAGGATGGTTTCGCGGTCGTCGGCAAACCAGTCGACGCGTTCTCGCGACGACCACACGCCGACCTTGTTGACCCAGCCGCCGAGGTTGGTCGACGAGCTCACGTCCGGACTGACGGTCACCACCCGAGCGGCGGCGTCCGGTGCTTCTCTGGTCAGATCAAGCAAAACACGGCCGAGTGCTGCCTGCGTCGTGGCGGTGCCGGACGGCGTACGGCCGATGTCCACCGGAATTTTCGGCGGTGGCGACACCTTTTCCGGCGTACGCGCCAGCCGACTGGCGGTGGCCGCACACAGCCGCGCTGCCGGACTGTCGTTTTCGAGCGGACGCCACGGATCCGCGAGGTCGGTCCCCAGTTGCCCGGCGAGCTCGGCCATCTGCTCGACGGTCAGCAACGACGAGTGGTTTTGCGGATGGCCCTGGATCGGCAGGCCATAACCCTTGACCGTGTACGCGAAAATGGCGGTCGGGCGCGTGTCGTCTATCGAGGCGTACGCGGCGTCCAGCGCACCAAGGTCGTGGCCGCCGAGATTCCGGATGGCATCGAGCAAAACCGCGTCGTCGAGGTCGGCGATCAGCGTCGAAATGCCGGCGGCCATGGCGCCGTCACCAGGCAGCCGCTCGCGCAGCTGCGCCGCGTCGCATCGAAGCAGCCGCTGGTATTCCGGATTGGACATCGCGTCGATCCGCGTGCGCAGCGCCGCGCCGCCCGGCCTGGTGAACAGCTTTTCCAGCAGCTGACCATATTTCAGCGTGACGACCTGCCAACCGGCCGCCGCGAACATGCCTTCCAGCCGGTCGGCGGCGATGTTGGGCACCACGCGGTCGAGCGACTGCCGGTTGAGGTCGATGATCCACACCAGCTCGCCCAGCTCGGCCACCGCCGGGTCCAGGATCGCCTCCCAGACCGCGCCTTCGTCGAGTTCGGCGTCCCCGACAAGGGAAAACTGCCGGCCGGTGCCGCCGACACCGGTCTTCTGCTGGACGTAGCGACGCGCGACCGCGCCCCAGATCGGCGCGGTGGCACCGATCCCGACCGACCCGGTCGAATAGTCCACCGGATCGGGGTCCTTCGACCGGCTCGGATAGCTTTGCAGGCCACCGAAAGCGCGCAGCGACTCCAGATACGGCTGGTCCAGCTCGCCGAGCAGGTAGTTGATCGCGTGCAGCACCGGCGACGCGTGCGGCTTGACCGACACGCGGTCCTCCGGCCGCAGGTGGCCGAACCACAGCCCGGTCATGATCGACACCATCGACGCGCACGACGCCTGATGGCCGCCGACCTTCAGGCCGGAGGGGTTGGGTCGTACGCGGTTGGCGTGGTGCACCATCGCGGTGGACAGCCACAGGATCCGGCGCTCCACCTCGCGAAGAACGCTCGTGTCCGACAATGCACCGGCCGCGGCGACGCTCGTCATGCTGATCTCCTGAACTGCGCAATTCGTTGCCAGAAGCACAACACGACTTCAAGATCTGCACAACATGATGAGATAGCGTTGACCATAGTGCACGAACCAAGCCATTGGACGCGCAGCTGGAGTGAGCATGGTGCACAACCCTGATCGCCTCGACCAGACCGACGCGCGGCTGCTGCGCGCGCTCACCGACCAGCCGCGCGCCACCACGATCGCGCTCGCCGAGCGGCTCGGCATGTCCCGCAACACCGTGCAGGCTCGGCTGTCGCGCCTGGAACGCGACGGGCTGCTGGAGTCGTTCGAGCGCCGGATCGCGCCGCGTACGCTCGGATATCCGCTCAGCGCGTACGTGACGACGCAGGTCACCCAGCGCCGGCTGGACGAGGTCGGCGCGGCGCTCGCGCAGATCCCGGAAGTGTTGCAGGTGCAGGGCATCAGCGGCCAGACCGACCTGATGGTGCAGGTGGTGGCCACCGACGGCGACGACCTCTATCGGGTCGCCGGCGAGATCCTGGCGATCCCCGGTGTCGAGCGGACGAGTACGGCGCTGGTGATGCGCGAGCTGGTCGACTATCGCATCTCGCCGTTGCTCCGCCGCCTCTGTGACGAGCCCGCGGACAGCTCAGTCTCATAACGCAACTGAGTATGCTGGCAGCATGAGACGCACGTCGTTCGCCAACTGGCCGTGCCAGATCGCCACGACCGTCGACATGCTCGGCGACTGGTGGACGCCCCTGGTGCTGCGCGAGGCGTTCTATGGCATCAGCCGGTTCGACGAGTTCCAGTCGGCGCTCGGCATCGCCCGCAACACCCTGGCCGAGCGGCTCAGCCGGCTGGTTTCCGAGGGACTGCTGGAAAAGGTGCGCTATCAGAGCGAGCCGGTGCGACACGAATACCGGCTGACCGCCAAGGGCAAGGACTTCTTCTCGGTGCTCGCGGCGATGGCCGCATGGGGCGACCGTTGGCTCTACGACAGCGAAACCTCGCCGATCACCTTCCATCACCAGCGGTGCGGCCACGACACCCATGCCTTGGTGGTGTGCGAGCGATGCGGCGAAAAGCTGGCCTCTGACGACGTACGGTTTCGGATCGGCCCCGGATATCCGGAAAAGCTGGCGAATCGTCCGGACATACGCGAACGGTTCGCCAGGCAACCGCGCTAGGTCTGTTTCGAAGTCCCACGCGGCGACAGCCGACCCCAAACGCCGACTCTCATCCACGTGGGACTCCGATACAGGCCCTAGCAGAGCCCGCCAAGGCTCGCGTAGAAGTCCACCGCGCTCTTCTCGCCGATCAGATAGCCGCCTACTTTGTCTTGGTAAACCTGGAAAAGCAGGATGTTCGGGCCCTTCGCGACGTAGTAATGGATCACCGGCTCGTTCTGCTTGAGCACGCGCTCGGTGTGCAACGCTGAGCCGTAGGCCTTTTTCACCTGGTCGAGAGTCGCGTTCGGCGGCAGGCCGGCGTCGGTGCCGAACTTCGCCGAGCTGACGCTCACGGCCTGCAGGGTCGAGCCGCCCTGCTGCTGCACGTAGACGAGGCCTTTCAGCCGGCCGGCGCCCGAGTAGGCGAGGCAGCCGGGTGTGCCAGCCGGCTTGTCGTTCTTCAGCAGGCCGTCGGCCACCAGCTTGTCCAACGGCGCGCCGATCCGCAGCGGCCCGAAGCCGTCCGGGCTGGCCAGCAGCGGCTTCGGCGGCGTGACCTTGCTGCCGGCCGGCGGCGCGAGCGACGGGTCGGTGACGATCGCCGACCCCGGCGGCGAGGCGATCGCCGTCACGTTTTTGCCGTACGACTGCGAATCCGAGCCGTGCTTCCAGGTCAGTGTGCCGTCGGTGCTGGAGGTCAGTGTGACACTGAGCCGGCCGGCCGGTCCGAAGTAGCGGTCCGGGCCTTTGACGCCGCCGTCCACGCTCGCCCATCGCGTGCCGTCGAGCCGCCACAGGCTCCACGGCACGGTCTCGGTCGGGTTGAGGCTGTCGTCGCACGAACCGGCGTGCGCAGCCGCGTAATAGCGGCCGTCGCCACCGCGATGCACGTCGGCGATGTCGATCGACTCGGTGTCCGGAGCCGACTCGCCGAAGGCCTTGCCGTCGACGTCTTTCCGTGTGCCCGCGGTGAAGTTCACGATCGAGGCCTTGCCGAAGAAGCTGCAGGCCGACACGTGCGAGCTGGTCAGCGCGATCACCGGTCCGGTCGGGTCGTACGGGTCGGCGGTCACGTCCAGCGGCACCGACGGCTCCGGCAGCTTGACGACCTTGGAGCGCGCGCCGCCGGGTCCGACCGCCACCAGCGACGGCGTGCCGTTGCTGGCGCCGGCGTCCTCCAGGATGGCGACGATCAGCTGCTCGCCGTAGGCCGCCTTCGGGCCGGCGAACGATCCCGGCTTGCCGAACTCGCCCAAGCCGCTCGGCCGCGGCCGCAGGTCAGGCAGCTCGTACGCGTTGATCGTGCGGGACGAATAGCCGTTGGCCACGTACGCCTGGCGGCCGACGACCGCCATCTCGCCGCAGTCGCAGGCGGCCGACCGGTGCGCGCCCGTGTCGACGTCGAGCACACCGATCTCGCCGGAGCCGACCGCGACCAGATAGCGGCCGTCGGCGCTGAACGCGGCCTTGCTGAAGCCGTACCTGGTGGCCGTGATGCTCGCTCCGACCTTGCCGTTCTCGATGACGCTGGCGGTGTTCTTGTCGACGAATGCCGCCGCGGTCGGATGTACGAACGCGCGCACCGCACCGACGGCGTCGTCCGCAGCCTCGGTCAGCACTGCGAGGTCGCTGTTCCAGCAACGGGCCGGTGCGCTCGCGACGACCTTGGTGTCGAGGCAGGTGTGCGTCGCCTTGCGGCTCGCGTCGGCCAGCGCCGACGCTGTGGTCGCGATGCCGTCACCGACGTCGATCTGACCAACGCGTGCGGTGCCGGCGATCTGCAGCACCGGCAGGCCGGACGGCCACGCCGGCAGCGACCCGACCGCGTTCGGCCGCAGCGAGTCACCGAGGCCGCCGGCCAGCGCCGCGAGCGTGTCGAGGCGGCGGCAGGCCGGCTCGGTGTGCTGTTTGGGACCACCGGCGTTCGGGCAGACCGCGAGGTCGGCCATCGCTGTCTCGAGAACGAGGCTGTCGCGGCGAGCCTGCGCGGCGTCGGTCTTCGGCAGCGAGCCAGGGTCGTCGTCCTTGAGTACGCGCGCGACGTCCACGGCGTACGCGCCGCCGAACGGACTGCCGATCGTCGCGACCATGCCGACCGCCTTGGCGCGGTCACCGGTGAGGGCCCACCTCACCGCCAGGCCGCCGGTCGACACACCGACGACAGCCACCTTCTGGCCGCCCTTGTGGAGGCAGTCGATGGCGTCGGCGACGGCCGGACCAGTGGCGTCGCGGTCGCCGACCCAGTGACTGCCGTCGCCCTTGGCCAGCACGTACGCGGTCACGCCGGGGATCTCGGCGAAGCGGCTGACCAGGCTGGTGGCCACCGGCGTCGCTCCGGCGACCGCGGCCGTACCAACCGAGGCGGTCAGGCCGGCGACTCCGTCCGGACCTGGCACCAACAGCACCGGGATGGGGCCGGCTTTGGCGCCGCGCGCGACCTGTACGCCGGCACACTGCGAGGTCGTCAGCATCGCCTTCGGACCAGGCGTGTTGCTCGGCTGCGGCGATGGCGACGTACTCGGATGCGGCTCCGGCTGCTGCGGCGGTGTGTCGGTTGGCGGTCGTACGTCGACGACGCGCCAGCCGTCGTCGGTGACCACCAGGATCACGCGTACGCGCCGGTCGCCGACCTTGCCGTCGACGGTCGCGCCGCGGCCGGCGCGTTTCCAGCTCGCCGCTTCCAGGACGAGCTTGGCCCCGGTCGGCAGCAGCTTGCTCAGGTCGAGACTCACCCCCGGCAGCAGCGCCGACACGTCACCGGCGACCAGCTTCTCGACCATCTCGCGGGCGGCGTTGAACCGGTCGCGTTCGTCCTTGTCGGTGATCTTCTTCAGCACGATCGACGGCCGCGGGCCGCCGGTCGACAGGTTGATCGTGAGGATCACCGTCCCGACAGTCGCGGCCAGAACGACCGCCACACAGCCAGCAACCCACCAGTACGCTCGGCGCAAGCCCACTCCCCTCCTTGGCGCGCCGCCGATCGTAGGCGGGTGCCGCCGGTTCTGCCCGACACACCCTCGCTCGTCCCACTTACGTGTCGGTTTGGCCGCATGGCCACCATGCGTGCGTCAGACGCACGCATGGTGGCCATGCGGTCATCCGAGCAGCTCGGCGAGCGTACGCAGGGTCGGCAGGTCGGCGCCCATCAGCACCAGGCTGGTGGCGATGGTCGCTTGCCACGCCGCGAGGTCGTCGGCGATCTTGGCCTTCGGGCCGATCAGCGCGACCTCCTCGACCATCGCGGTCGACACCTGCGCGATCGCCTCCTCCTTGCGGCCGGACAGGTAGAGCTCGGTGATCTTGTCGCACTCCTGCTCGTATCCCAGCCGCAGGAACATGTTGCGGTGAAAGTTGGCCTCCACCGCGCCCATGCCGCCGATGTAGAGCGCCAGCAGCGGACGGATCCGGTCGGCGGCGGCCTCCACGTCGTCGTCGATCACCGCGGTCACCGACACGGCGACCTCGAACGACTCCGCGGTGTGCCGCGCGCCCGGACGAGCGAACCCCTCAGCCAACACGTCCTTGTAGTAATCGTTCAGCTTCGGTCCGAAGAAGAGCGTCAGCCAGCCGTCGGCGACCTCGGCCGCGAGAGCGACGTTCTTGGGTCCCTGCGCGCCAAGGAAGATCGGGATGTCGGTCCGGTATGGCCGGATCGTCGAGCGCAGTGCCTTGCCGAGCCCGGTGCCGCCCTCGATCGGCACGCGGTAGAAGGCGCCGTCATGCGTCAGCTTCTCGCGCGCGACGACTTTCCGTACGATGTCGATGTATTCGCGGGTACGCGCCAGCGGCTTGCCATACTCCTGGCCGTACCACCCCTCCACGACCTGCGGACCGGAGGTGCCGAGGCCGAGGATGACGCGGCCGCCGGACAGGTGGTCGAGGGTCATCGCCGCCATCGCGGTGGCGGTCGGCGTGCGCGCGCTCATCTGGATGATGCCGGTGCCCAGCCGCGGTGTCGTCGTACGCGCGCCATACCAGGCCAGCGGAGTCAGCGCGTCCGACCCGTACGCTTCGGCGGTCCAGATCGAGTCCAGGCCGAGCGCGTCAGCCTCGTCGATCACCTCGTCGGTCCCCGGCGCCGGCCCGGCACCCCAGTAACCCATCGTCCATCCCAGCTTCATAAGCACCACGGTTGCGTAAGAAGACTCACCGGTCAAGGGTGTGGATGCGGACAGCCGACGCCGCTCCGCACGTCGCGCGCGGAATCGTCGGCCCTGGACCGTACGATCGTCGGGTGGGAAGCCTCGGGACAGTCAGCGAAGCGACCGAAGTCCTGCAGCGCGTCTTCGGATACGACGCGTTCCGCGGCAACCAGCAGGACATCATCGAGCACGTGGTCGGCGGCGGCGACGCGCTCGTGCTGATGCCGACCGGTGGCGGCAAGTCGCTGTGTTACCAGATCCCCGCGCTCGTACGGCCCGGCACCGGTGTGGTCATCTCGCCGCTCATCGCGCTGATGCAGGACCAGGTCGACGCGCTGCGTACGGTCGGCGTACGCGCCGGTTTTCTCAACTCCACCCAGGATTCCTACGCCCGCCGCGAGGTCGAGGAGGCCTTCCTGGACGGCGAGCTCGACCTGCTCTACCTGGCGCCGGAGCGGTTGCGGGTCGAGGCCACCATGCGGCTGCTCGACCGCGGCAAGGTGTCGTTGTTCGCCATCGACGAGGCGCACTGTGTGGCGCAGTGGGGCCACGACTTCCGGCCGGATTACCTGGAGCTGTCCGCGCTGCACGAGCGCTGGCCGGACGTGCCGCGGATCGCACTGACCGCGACGGCGACCGACGCGACCCGCGAGGAGATCGCGCACCGGCTCAACCTCACCGAGGCGCGGCATTTCGTGGCCAGCTTCGACCGGCCCAACATCCAGTATCGGATCGTGCCGAAAAACGAGCCGAAGCGGCAGCTGCTCAAGCTGCTGCAGACCGAGCATGCCGGCGACGCCGGCATCGTCTACTGCCTGTCCCGCGCGTCGGTGGAGAAGATCGCCGATTTCCTGGTGGAAAACGGGATCGAGGCGCTGCCCTATCACGCCGGCCTGGATTCCCGCACGAGGGCGGCCAACCAGGCGCGGTTCCTCCGCGAGGACGGCCTGGTCATGGTCGCCACCATCGCGTTCGGGATGGGGATCGACAAGCCGGACGTACGGTTCGTCGCGCACCTCGACCTGCCCAAGTCGGTCGAGGGTTATTACCAGGAGACCGGTCGCGCCGGCCGTGACGGCCTGCCGTCGACCGCTTGGCTGGCGTACGGCCTGGCCGACGTGGTGCAGCAGCGACAGCTGATCGACAAGTCCGAAGGCGACGACGCGCACCGCCGCCGGCTCAACATCCACCTCGACGCGATGCTCGCGCTGTGCGAGACGGTGGAGTGCCGGCGCGGCCAGCTCCTCGCCTACTTCGGCCAGTCGCAGGAGGAAAACTGCGGCAACTGTGACAGCTGCCTGACTCCGCCGGAGGCCTGGGACGGCACGATCGCCGCGCAGAAGCTGCTCTCGACCGTGTTCCGGCTCCGTAAGGAACGCGGCCAGAAGTTCGGCGCCGGTCAGGTTATCGACATATTGCTCGGAAAGACCACCGACAAGGTGCGGCAGCACCGGCACGACCAGCTCACCGTCTTCGGCAAAGGCAGCGAGCTGCGCGACACCGAGTGGCGCGGGGTCGTACGGCAGTTGCTCGCGCAGGGGTTGCTCGGCGTCGAGGGCGACTTCGGCACGCTGGTGCTCACCGAAGGCAGCAACCAGGTGTTGTTCGAGCAGCGCCAGGTGCGCCTGCGCCGCGAGCCGGAGCGTACGCGCGCGCCGAAGGCGGCCAAGTCGTCCGCGAAGGCCAAGGCGGCGATCGAGCTCACCGCCGAGGCGGAGCCGATTTTCGAGCGGCTGCGGAGCTGGCGCGGCGAGACCGCTCGCGAGCTCGGCCTGCCGGCGTACGTCATCTTCCACGACGCCACGCTGAAACAGATCGCCACCGAGCTGCCGTCGTCGCTGGAGGCGCTCGGCACGATCAGCGGTGTCGGCGAGAACAAGCTGGCGAAATACGGCGACCAGATCCTCGCCGTGTTGGCCGAGGTGGTTTAGGGCCTGTCTGCATATTCCGGGGGGATGAGAGTCGAGATCCAAATGTCGTCTGGCGGTGCGGCGGAGCCGCCCGGCGTGGCAGCGCCACATGGGCGGTTTCGCCGTGCCGTCAGGCGGCCCGAGAAAGATGTGACAGCGGCTCGGCTATCGCCCCGCGGAATATGGAGACAGACCCTAGCCTCGATCTTTCGCGTGGGAGTTGAGTGACTGTTTGGCTGGTTGTGGGGTCTGTGTGTTTGTTTGTGGCAGGGCTGGTTTCCGGCGCTGTGTCGCCGGTTCTCCGGTCCTGGTTGTGGGGTTGGTTCGTCGTTTTTAGCTGGGTTGTAGGGATTTCCAGGCGTTGTCGATGAGGTGGTTGAAGGGCCAGTTGCGGGGTAGTCGTAGGCGTCGTCGTCGGCCGCTGTGGATGATGCGGCCGGCGACGGCCAGGATGCGTAGCCGTAGGCGTTTGGGTTCCCAGCGTCTGGCGGGTTGGTGTGTGTCCCAGGCCAGGGTTTGGGTCCAGGCCAGCAAGTCCGCCGCTAGTGCGGCGATTTCCAGCCAGATCTGGTTGTGGGCGTATCCGTGGAAGGGCAGGTTGCGCATGCCGGTGTCTTTCTGCGCGCGGATACGGTCCTCGCAACGGGCTCGTTGCCGGTGGCGTACTTCCAGTGTGTCCAGTGTCCAGCCGGGGCCGTGGGTGTTGGTGGCGAAGCAGGTGATGCGCCACCCGTCCTGGTCGGTGAGGCGTAGTTGCGCGCCGGGGTGTGGTCGTTCCCGGCGGGCGATCACCCGCATCCCGGCTGGCCATTGTTGAGGACCGGGTCGGGTTGCCGGGGTCGGGTCGGGCATCCATCGCGTGAGCTCGGCGACCTGCGCGCCCTCGCGCGGCTGGCCGTCACCGTCAACAGCCGGTCTCCAGGCCTGCGGCGGGATAGCCTCCATCGCGGCTTTGACCGTTTCATGGGCCGGGAATCCGATCGAATACTCCAACCCCAGATCGGTGATGTGATGCAGGAACGCCTTGGAACACGCGCCGGAATCGGCACGGACCAACACCTGCGCGCGCTCGCCTTCGGGCAGCTGGGCCAGCGCCAGATCCAGAGCCTGGACATGGTCCTGCTTGTTCCACGGTGAAGCGTTGCCAGGACGCAGTTGCAGCACCAGGCTTTCTCCGGTCCCGTACTGGCCATGGTCGACGAACGCGCACATCGGCGCGAATCCGAACCCGCGTTTGTGGGTAGCGCAGGCACGTTCTTTGTCCGAGTGCGCGGTCACCAATGTCGAGTCCAGATCGATGATGACTTGGCCGCCGTCGCGACTACCCGCACGGCCGGCCAACGGCCGGCGCCGCTTCCAGACCGCGCACCGCGCCTGAGCCCGCGCGGACCGGATCGCCGGCAGGACAGCATCAACATCGCCAGCCAACGTGCTGACCAGCCGCGATATCGTCGGATCGCTGGCCACCGGCCCGAACAGTCCAGGTTGCGCCCGGACCACGCTCACATCCGCTAAACAGTCACCGCCGAGCGCAACCGCGGTCGCCAGGTCGCAAACGATCTTCCCCGGACCGTGGCGGACCCGGCGACCACGCCACGGATCAAGGGCTACCGACAACGCTCGCCGCACACCTGACAACCGGATCGTCTGCCGTAACAACAGTCCGCCAGCAGAGGACACCAACGACTCGCGAGCCGGATCCAGAACCAACCCGCCAACCCTGTTAACCTTCACCTACGGAGTGCCTTCCAGTGCAGTGACCCTTGAGACGTCGCAATCCCAAGTTTCCCGCACTGGACAGGCACTTCCGTGCATTTCTAGGCCGTGTCACCGGCCAACAGATGAAAGCCCGAGGCTAGGAGCGGCTGGCCCAGTCAGCCGAGGCGCGGCGCCATTCGGCGTCCCAGCGCGCCAGCCGGATGCGGTCGAGCGGCCAGCGTACGAGCCAATAGAGCGCGATGAACAACGCGACGACCGCGATCACCGCGCCCAGCGCCGCCAGAATCGCGCCGATCAGCGCACCGCCGGCGGTCTCCGGCGCCGACACCTGATGTCCGGCGCGATCGACCCAGATCGGCACGTGCGCGCCGGCCTTCGTACCACTGTCGACCTCAATCGAGGCCGTGTGCACGACGCCGTCCGGCGATTTCCACTGTCCCCGTACGTGCGCCTGCGCCGGCGTCAGTCCCGACGGTTCGGCGCTGCTCGGACTGGCCAGCGCGTCCTGCAAGACGACCGCCTGCACCTCGTGGCGGCTCGCAGCCTGCTGCGCGACCGTACGCATTTCTCGCTGATAGGTGTCGATCGCCAACGATGGAGCCAAAACAATCGCCACGATTACGCCAAGAACGGCCCACCGCAGGAACATGCTCTCCACACGGTCCGAGCGGCGGCGCAGCTGACTGCGGCCGATGCCCAATCTTCGTAGGCCCGACAACAGGACACGCCGCATCCGGTCACTCCACTCATCCGCAATTTTGTTTTTCATGGTAAGAAGCCCGTGCCACGCGGTCAGTGACCTCATGCACTCAGCATTTGTGACACCGGAGACACTCGCGTTTCCACAGGTCAGCGCAACGAGAAAGGCCGACTGTGAGCGATGACTCAGACTCGGCAAAATACCCTAGCTTGATGTCTTGTCAGACAAGTATTACGCGATCAAGCCACCTCACCTGCATTGTCAGCCACAGTTGTCACACCAGCACCACCCCAGCCGCCGCTCAATGTTCGCATGGCCCCCATACGTGCGTCAGACGCACGCATGGCGTCCCTACTACCAAAAACACAAACCGACAAGACGGTCATTTAGCGCTACAGCACGACCGTTGGCATCCAGCCTGACGGGTTGCTTCCCATACGTGACCTGGAGAGCCCGGCCTCGCCCGCAAACCGCCGCCCGCACCCCTCGTGCACACCGATTGGCGTTCCCGCGCCCCCTCCCTTGAGGTCGCCCTCCGCGCAGGAGCGCCCGCCGCGCAGGCGAAAACCCAACCATCCACCCACGCAACAACCAGAAAACCCACCCCAACGCAACAAATCAGAAACTCAACTACCCCAACACAACAGGAGACGCACCACGTCCCCGCCACATCTATCGCCCCCGCGAAACCCGACACGGCCTCAACACCCACCACCACCGCCCCGGTCAGGAGGCAGCTTTGGCTGTGTCGTACGCATTCTGTGCGTCGAGAACTCCTGGCATCAACGACTCGGTGAGCTCGATCAGCTCGATCAGCTTGTCGGCGAGCCGCCGTCCCGGCTCGGTCAGGCTGTAGTCGACGCGCGGCGGGATGACCGGTTGGGCGTCCCGGCGTACGAACCCGTCGCGCTCGAGCGCGTGCAGGGTCTGCGCCAGCATCTTCTCGCTCACGCCGTCGACGCGGCGGCGCAATGCGTTGAAGCGGAGCGTGCCGTCGCGCAGCGCGACCATCGCCAGGATCCCCCAGCGTCCAGTGACGTCCTCCAGCGCCTTCCGCGACGGACAGCCACGCGCGAAGACGTCGAAAAGGAGCCGGTCGAACTCTTCCATGCGATCCAGGTTACCTCGCGGCGGACTAGCTAGTACTTTCCAATAGTTAGTACTATCCAGACGCAAGCATCGAGCTGAGGAGTCCACATGATCGTCGTCACCGGAGCCAGCGGCCAACTCGGTCGGCTGGTCGTCCAGGGCCTGCGAGCCAAGTTGCCGGCCGACCAGATCGTCGCCGCCGCGCGCAGCACCGACAAGGCCGCCGGCCTCGGCGTCGAGGTGCGGCACGCCGACTACAACGACCCGGCCACGCTGGCCACCGCGTTCGCCGGCGCCGACAAGGTGCTGCTGGTCTCCAGCAACGAGGTCGGCAACCGGGTCGCGCAGCACACCGCCGCGGTCGAGGCCGCGAAGCAGGCCGGCGTACGACACCTGATCTACACCAGCGCTCCCAAAGCCGACGACACCGCGCTCGTCCTGGCGCCGGATCACAAGGCGACCGAGGAGGCCATCCGCGCGTCCGGTCTGCCCTACACGTTCCTGCGCAACGGTTGGTACACCGAGAACTACCAGGAAAAGATCGAGCAGGCGGTGCGCGACGGGTCGTTTGCCGGCAGTGCCGGTGACGGTCGGATCGCCAGCGCGACGCGCGCCGACTACGCCGAGGCGGCCGTCGCCGTGCTGACGACCGACGGTCACGAAGGCAAGGTCTACGAGCTGTCCGGCGACCAGACCTGGACGTACGCGGATCTCGCCGACGCCATCGGCGCCGCCGCCGGCCGTCCGGTGACCTATCGCAACCTCACTTCGGACGAGCACCGCGCCGCGCTGGTCGAGGCCGGCCTGCCGGCCGAGGTCGCCGGCTTCGTGGTCGCGCTGGATGGCAACACCGCCGACGGACTGCTCGGTGAGACCAGCGGTGACCTGCGCCGGCTGATCGGCCGGCCGACCACCCCGTACGCCGAAACCGTCGCCGAGATCGTGAAGTCTGTCGGCTGACTCCGATGATTTTCCCGGCCGCCGCCGGTCGGTATGGTCATGCTCATCGAATGGGTGTGGACTCTCGCGTTCCTGGCGGTGGCCGGCCACTGTGTGGCCCGGCTGTCCGTCGTACGCGATGGCGGTGCCGCGCGGACGCACTGGGTCGCCGACGCGGTGATGGCGGCCGGCATGGCCGCGATGGTGTCTCCGGTCGGCGGCCCGATTCCGCTCGCCGGCTGGGAAACCGCGTTCGTCGTGGCGCTCGGCTGGTCGCTGGTCGCCGCCTGCCGGTCGGAGCCGCTGCTCTGGCTGCGACAGGCGGTCGCGGCAGCCGCCATGCTCTACATGCTGGTCACCACCGGCACACACCACGGGCAGGTGATGTCAGGGCCACCCGTGGTCAGCGTGCTGCTCGCGGCCTATTTCCTGGCAGTCGCCGGCTGGTCGATGCTGCCTGTGGTCGGCCTCCGGGCCGCCGTCGCGGGCGGCGCCACCGGCGTACTCGGACCGCGTGTGGTGTCCGGATGCGAGGTGGTCATGGCCGCCGGGATGGCCGTCATGCTGCTGCACTGAGACGAGGGACCATGGCCGCACGCTGGTGGTGGGCGGTGCCGGCGATCGCCGTGGCCGGCGCCGTCGTCATGCTGTGGCCCGCGCCGGCGCACGGGCCGTCCCGGACGCCACCGTCCGCGAGCGCACTTCCGGCATTTCGCAAGGCACCGCCCGGTTTTCTCGCGGCCATCATCGACACCGTCGATCCGGCGACAAAGCGATACGGATACACATTTGTCGACGCCACGCCGTCGCAACTGTCCGCCGTGTCGACCGGTCAGCGCGCGCTCGTGTGGCTCGGCGGATACGACGACAGCCGTTGTGCCTGGAACTGGACCGACACGCAGCTGCGAACGACATTCGCGAACTTGCCAAAGGATGCCCGAGTCGCCGGCTATTTCGTCGCGGACGAACCCAACAGCGACGGCCACTGTCCCGCCGCCGCACGGCAGGTCCAGACCCGGTCCGCACTCGTACGCGCACTGGACCCCGACCGGACGCATTTCACGCTGGTCAATGTCGACGACCCGACCCAGTTCGGTGCCTTCCGCGACAGCACCGACGTGCTGTCGACCGACCCGTATCCGTGCCACGTCGGCAAACCCTGCGACTGGTCGCAGATTCCGGACTACGTCAACCGGTTGCGCGCTGCCGGCGTGAAGCGCTACATGGGGATGCTGCAGGCGTTTTCCGGAGGAGACTGGCGCTGGCCGACCGCGGCCGAGCTGACCAGGATGATCGCGCAGTGGCAGCGGTCCGACTGGATCGGCGAGCTGACTTTCTCCTGGTCGTACGCCGGCGGCTCGCTGCGCGACCATCCGGATCTGCTGGCGGTGCTCGGCCGGCTCAATCCCTGACCGACCGGCCGCGACGCAACAGGATCCGGCCGGTCTGGCCCAGCAGCATCAGGTCGCGCCACGGCCCGCGCGCGGCCAGGTAGTCCAAGTCGAGCCGGAGCTTGGGATGCAGCTGGCTGCGTACGTAATGCTGCTCCGGATCGGCCGCCAGGTTGAGGTCCTCGGACTGCGTGTCGGCGAAGAGCAGCGCACCTGGTCCGAGTACGCCGGGCCGTACGCGCAGGAGCATGCGTTCGGCCGGCGTGTAATAGCCGATGAACCGCTCGACCTCCGGCCGGGGGCCGAAAACCGTCAGCTCGCCGCGCAGCAGGTTGACCAGCTGCGGAAGCTCGTCGAGCCGCGCGGCGCGCAGCCAACGGCCGAACGGCGTCACCCGCGGATCGGCCGTGCCGCTGACCAGCGGACCGATCCGGTCGGCGCCGACCGTCATGCTGCGCAGCTTCCAGATCTGGAAAAGCCGCTCGTCACGTCCGACCCGCCACTGCCGATAGATCACCGGCCCCGGACTGGAGAGCTTCACCCCCACGGCAAGCACGACGTACAGCGGAAACAGCACGACGAGACCGATCACCGCGATCATGACGTCGACACAGCGCCGCGACGCGGTGTCCATGCGCAACGAAGGATCCATTCAGGTCACCTCTCGCAGAAGTTGGAAAGGCTCGGCGGCGGCACGGCCGATCCGGCTTCCCCAGAAACCGGCGCGCTCGCGCAGGGCACGCAGCGACCGCGGATGCGGATAGTCGCGCAACTCGCTCTCGTAGCACTCCATCGCGGCCAGCTTGTCCTCGAGTGTTTCGCTGATGTCGACGAAAACCGTCGGCGCGAACGCGGCGGCGTCGGCCGGCCACGCCCATTCGGTGGACGACGGCGTTTCGAAGACCGCGAACCGCTTGAGCCGCGGCAGGACGTACGGCCGGCAGGCGGTCCAGGTGGCGCGCGCGACGACGCAGTGGTCGGCGTTGACGTCCTGCGGAAAGTGCGTGAGGACGATGTCTGGCCTGAGCTCGTCGACCACCGCTTCGATTCGCTGGGTCACGTCGATGAGCGGGATGGCGTCAAGGCGCTGGTCCGGCAGCGCCAGATCGCGTACGGAGGACAGGCCGAGAACGTCACCGGCTCGCCGCGACGACTTGGCCAGGACCGAGGCCATTCCGTGCTCGTACCGGCTGGTCGCTCCATCCGCGACGATGATCGCGTGTACGTCGTCGCCTCGACGCACCCACAATGCCAGCGTCCCTCCCGGTCCGAGCAGTTCGTCGTCCGGATGGGCCGCGAGGACCGCGACGATGCTCATCGATTCGACACTCCTTTCGTCGGAAACGTCAGGCCGGCAGCCGCGCGGGGTGCGGGCCCAGGCCGAGGGCCCACCTGGAGATGGCCGTGGGTACGGCGTCGAACCGCGTACCGACCGCGGTGCCGGTCCGCTCGCACCAGCCGCGCGCCGACCGGGATTCCTCGCCAGGCACCGCCATCCGGGTCACCAGCACGCCGCCGTCGCGAGTCGCGACCAGCATCGCGCTGTCCTGGAAGCCGAGGATCGTGCCTGGCTCACCTCGGCGCGTCCCGACCGCCGGCAACTGGGACGCCAGCACCATCGCGCGGCGACCGCCGACGCTGGTGAACGCTCCCGGATAGGGAAAAGTCAGCGCGCGGATCCAGTCGTGCACCGCGGCCGCCGGCCGGTCCCAGTCCAGGACGCCCATCTCAGGCGTACGTTTGGGCAGCGGGTCACCGAGAGCTGGTGGCTGCCGGCGCCGCGGAGCGGTGCCGGCCAGCAGTGCCGGGAGATGGGCCAGAAGCATGTCGGCGCCGAGCGCCGCCAACCGCAGATAGACGGAGCCGCAGGTGTCGTCCTGGCCGATCGGCACTGGCCGCTGGTCGACGATGTCTCCGGTGTCGACGCCGGGGTCGAGCATCATCATCGTGTTGCCGGTGACCTTCTCACCGCGCAGGATGGCCCAGTTCACCGGCGCGCGTCCGCGGTTGCGAGGCAGCAGCGAGGCGTGGAAGCCGACGGTGCCGTGGCGTGGCACGGCCAGCAGCGCGCGGCCGATGAGCCGCGTCCAGCCGACCACGACGAGCAGGTCGGGCCGGAGCCGGCGGACGGTGTCGACCATCTCCGGCGCGTTGGCGTTGTCCGTACGCAGCACCGGGACGGAGTCCGGTATGAGGCCGTCGAAGTCCACCGCACCGGCGAGCCTGGCGCGGCCGGCGTCGGTCGCCGTGATCACGGCGGCCACCTCCGCCAGCGGCGAGCCGAGCAGCGCCGCCAACGCCGGCCGCGCCTCGTGTACGGCCCCGACGAACACGATCCGACCCGGCTTTCTGTTGTCTTCCACAAGATCCTCCAAGGATTCAGCCGGCTGACCGGAAGACGGCGCAGACCGCGTACCAGTCGGTGGACGTGCCGAGGGTGAACAGGCCGTTCTGGTCACCGGCGGCGGCATTGATCACGTCGGCCGACGCGCTCGCGCCGGAGGGCGTACGCATCGTCAGGCCGACGCCGTTGCTCGCGCCTGGCGTGATGGTGCCGGGACTGGAACCGGTCGTGACGGCCGCGAAGACCAGCGCGCCGGCCGGTGCGGCCGCCGCGCCGGAGTCGACGGCGGTGCCGCGACCGCCGCCGGACGCCGAGGCCAGCAGGCTGGCGCTCGTGGCCACCCCGCCGTAGTCGTTCACCACGCCTTGCAGGTAGGTCGCCGAGTCCGCGGACACCGTCACCGTCACACCGCTGGCCGCGGCCGCCGAGTTTTCCTTGTAGTAGAGAGAAATGTCCCCGGAACCCGAGGAGAACGTGGTGCCGGGGACCCGCGTCCAGGCGCCGTTGACGTCGTCGGTCACCTGCACCGGCCCGGACGAGTCGTATTGCGCGAACCAGCCGACCAGCAGGTCGCCGGCACGCACCGGCGCGGCCAGCCGGGTCGTCGCCGAGGTTACCCGGCTGCCGGTGCTGAACATCGCGGCCTGGACGAAGCTGGCCGAACTCGCCGGGACGGTGACTCCGGCCGGCGCCGACGCGACCGACCGGTTGTTCGCCGCGTCGAAAGCGACCACCGTGTACGAATAACTAGCGCCGGCGGCCACCGTGTTGTCCACATAGGACAGTTGGGACGCGCCGGTGTCGCCGAGCAGGACGCCGTCCCGATAGACGCTGTAGCCGGTCACGGCCGTGTCGTCGGCGGCCGCCGACCAGGTCACGTTCACCGAGCTGGCGCTGGTGGCGGTCGCGGTCACCCCGGTCGGTGCCGACGGCGCGGTGCTGTCTGCGTTGGAAGCGGGCAGGAGGACCGCGCTGGCCGCGTACCAGTCGGTCGCCGTGCCAAGCGTGAACGCGGCTCGCTGCGGACCGGTCGTGGTCGCGATGGTGTCGGCGGTCAGCACCGAGTTGCCGGCTCGTGCGGCGCGTACGGTCAGCGTCCCGCCGGCCGTAACCGTGCCCGGTGTGCCGCCGGTGATCATCGCGCCGTAGACAAGCGATCCGGCGGGCGCGGTCGCCGTCGGACCCGAGTCGGCGGCCGTGCTGTTGCCTTTCCCCAGCGCGTACGTCGTCAACGCGCCGGCGACCGCGGTCCCCCAGTATTCGGACGCCGTCCCCTCCAGATACGTGGCGGAGTCCGCGGTCACGTTGACCGTCAGGCCGGCCGGCCCGGCCTTGGCGGCTTTCACGTAGTAGAGCGCCACATCGCCGGAGCCATTGGAAAACGTCTGGCCGGCGATCCGTGTCCAGGCGCCGTTGACGCTGTCGCTGACATCGACGGGCCCGGTGGAGTCGTACTGGCCGAACCAGCCGATCAGCACGTCACCGGCCCGCACGGGCTGGGTCAGGCCGACCGTCAGCGAGGTCGCGCGACCGCCGGTCGCGTTGACCGCCGACTGCACGTACGTCGGTGCCGGTGCCGGCGTGGTGACCGACGCGGCCACCGAGGCCGGTGACCGGTTGCCGGACCCGTCGATCGCGACGACCGTGTACGCCATCGTCGTCGACGCCGGCACGGTGGTGTCCACGTACGAGGTCTGGTCGCCGCGTGCGGTGCCGACCGCGACGCCGTCGCGGAGGACCTCGTACGAGGCGACGCCGGCGTTGTCGGTCGCGGCGGTCCAGGACAGGTCCACCTCACGACCGCTCGGCGCGGTGGCGCGTACGCCGGTCGGCGCGGTCGGCGCTGCCGTGTCGGTGCCGCAGGCACGTGCGCCATAGTCGCCGGTCACGCCGGAGACGTCGGTGAAACGGTACGTCGCGCCAGCCGGGTTGAGCTCCAGCTTCATCGCACCCCAGGCGTTGGCCGTGGTGTCCAGATAGGCCGCCAGCCGCGGATCGTGCGTGACCAGCGGGCTGATCCACTGTCCGCCGGTGCCGGCGACCAGCTCGGTGACGCCGGTCGGGGTGACGTTGCCGTCGCCGTCCATTGGCTGCCAGCGCTGGTAGTTGTGCGAGTGGCCGTTCAGCACGATCGGCACGTGGTAGGTCGCCAGCAGCTGCCAATAGGCCCGATAGTCGGTCGCTTCCTCGTCGGTGTCCCCGCTGTAGAACGGCCGGTGGAAGTAGACGAGTGTGCACGGCTTGGTGTTTTTACTGAGATCGTTGGAAAGCCACTGGTACTGCGCGGACGTCGTGGCGCCCTGGTTGAACTCCCCCGTGTTGTCCAGGCTCACGAAATGCCAGTTGCCGATGCTGTAGCTGTAGTAATGCGGAATGCCGCCCCAGTAGGTGAAATACGGCTTCGCCGTCGGGTCGGTTTCGTATTCGTGGTTGCCGATGGCCGGGTTGCTGATCGACCGGAACCTGTCATAGAAGCTGCCGTTTTCGCCATACCAGTTGGGATATTCCTCGGTGGCGCCGTGGCCGTACACGTCGCCGAGATAGAGGAACAGGTTGGGGTTCCAGCCGCCGATCAGGGTGGCGACCTGCTTTTCCGCGGTCAGGCCGGAGGCGCCGTCGCCGGTCGAGGCGATCACGAGTGGCTTGCCGACCGGCGGAGTCGTGCCGCTGGTCGGCCGGAACGGCGCCGGACCCGGCGGTGGCAGCTGCAAACCGACCGACAGCCGCAACGCGACCGGGTTGGCGGTGTAGCCACCACTGAAGGCCACCGCACCTCTGAGCGTGTGGCCGCCGAAGCCGTACAGATAGGTGTGCAGAGTGAACGAATACGGGCTCTGCGCATCGAAGAGAAGGTATTTGCCGTCCATCGTGTACGTGATCCCGTTGACCGACGGCGCGGTCCCGCTGATCTGCACGGTGGCGGTCACCGCGACCTTGCCGGTGACCGCCGCGTTGTTGGCCGGAGCGGTGATGCACAGCGTCACGCTGAATCCGGCCGGCGCCGCGGTCGTCCCGCAGGTCGGTGTCGCCGCGGCGCTCGGTGAGGCGGCCGGCAGCGTCACCAGCGCGAGTCCGACCACGGCGGCGAACGCCAGCTTCCTGAGCGTCATGTCCTTGCTTCTTTCGTTCTGTGATGCGCAAATCGATAGCTCAGGATCGAGAGCAGCGTGGTGGTGACGGCGTACGCGACGCTGGAGGCGACGGCCGCGCCGACGGCGCCGTACCGGGGGATCAGCAGAAGATCGAGCGCCACCGTGACGACGACCCCGACGCCCATCCCCCACGAGTTCGCACCAGGACGGCCGGTGCCACAAAGAAAAGCCGACGACACCGCCGCGGCGCCTTCGACGGTCAGGCCGATCAGCAGCAGACAGGCGGGGAGGACCGCCGGCCGGAAGGCGTCGCCGTACAGGATGGGGAGAGCGATCACCGCGGTGACGGCGAGTACGGGGGTCGCGGCCACCGTGAGCCCGGTCGCGCGCGGAAGCAGCCGCCGCAGGTCGAGGCTGGCGGCGGCCGGCTCGGCACGTGCGAACCGCGGATAGAGCACGTAGTTCAACGCGGTCGCCGGCAGCCGCATCAGCTCGGCGAACTTCGAGGCGATGGCATAGATCCCGAGTACGGCGGGTCCGGCGATGGCGTCCAGGACGAGGAAGTCCAGCCGCAGGTTGACCAGCCAGAGCAGGTTGCCGAGCTGGCCGCGCGCGCCGAAGGCCACCACGTCGCCACCGAGCCGCGCCGACGGCTTGGCCCAGTCGTCGAAGAATCCGGTCTGTCCCAGCCGTCCGACCGACACGATGGTCGCGACTACGCCGCCGAGCAGCATGCCGCCGACGACCGCGGTGATGCCACTGAAACCGAGCAGTAGCGCGGCACCATACGCCGGCAAAAACACCAGCTCCTCGCCGACGATCACCAGGTTGGCGCCGCGCATGTCGGCCATCCCCTGGCAGCACGCCTTGGCCCAGACGGTCAGCAGCTGCGTCACGACGGTCGCGCCGGCCAGCGCCAGCAGCCAGAGCGGTACGGCGGAGAAGAACAGCCGGTGCGCGAGCGGCGCCGCCGCCAGCCAGACCAGCAGACCCAACGCGGCGCCGGCCACCGCCAGCACGGTGAGCGTCGGCCGCAGCCGCCGGTCCTCACCACGTCTTCCGGACAGGAAGTACGCCGAGGCCACCGGCAGGCCGGCGCTGACCACGACGCCGGTCAGCCACGGCAGCACGCGCAGCAGGGCGTACTCACCGACCACGGCCGCGCCGGCCAGCCTGGCGACCAGCAGGCTCGCCAGCGACAGGCAGAGCAGCGCGGCACCCTGCGCGACGAGATTGGCTAGGGCCGACCGGCGACCCAGCGTGGAGACCGGTCGGGGCGCGGCTTCGGCGCGATGGCTCATCGCGGGCCTCCAGGTGCCGGCGTACGGCGCGGATCCAGTGGCATCGCGAGCACCGCGACCAGCGCGAGCAGCAGCCAGACGTATCGGAAATGCAGCACCTCGTAGTACGCGCTGGCCACCGCCATCGCGAGCAGCCCGGCCACCACGCCGACCGGCCGCGGGATCTCCGTCGGCGGAGCCCGCAACGCCACGGTCGCGCGCCACGCGGCGACTGCCGCCAGCAGGACGAACGCGAAGGCGCCGAGCGGTCCGCGTTCGATCAGCGCCGCGAGCAGGTCGTCGTGCGCCTCCTTCGCGTACGGATACTGCCGGTCGGCCAGCAGCTGCTTGGTCGTCGAAGGACCGGATCCGAGCAGGCCGGCAGTGGCGTACAGCTGCAGCGACTCGGTGATCAGCGCGGTCCGTTGCGCGCTGCTCGCGTTGCTTCGGCCGAGCGAGTTGACCAGCAGCGGCTGGCCGGAGTCGCGGGCCCAGACCTGGATCTGGCCGAGCGAGGCGATCAGTCCGCCGGCGGCCATGCCGGCCGCGAGCACCACGGCGATCACCGGCACGAGGCCACGGCGGCGATAGATCGTGACCAGCAGGAGCAGGCCGGCACCCGCCGCGAGCTCGATCATGCCGCCGTTGGACTCGGTCAGCACCAACGACCAGGCCAGCAGCAGATAGCTCAGCCGCCGCAGCCACCGGTTGGCCGGATAGCCGGTGGCGAAGACGAGGAAGATCGAGCTGACCCAGTACGTCGCGGCGTAGTTCGGGTCGCCGAAGGTGAACAACGCTCGGTTTCCTTCTCTGGCAACGATTCCCTCGATCGCCGTCAATCCCAGCAGCGAGGCGCCGACCAGTACGCCGGCGTAGATCGTCGCGGAGACCGCCCAGGCCCTGCTGATCACCCGGAGCGCACCTGGTTGTCGGGCGACATTGACGATCGCGACGCACCACGCCACGAGTACGGCGTCCTGGACCAGCGGCAGGATGGTGACCTGCGGCAGTGGGCCGAACAGGCCGGACAGTGCGCCGGCCAGGATCGAGACAGCGACCGGCAGCACATACGGCGCGCGCAGCCGCAGGCCGCTGGTGCTGGCCCACACCGCGGTGGCGAGCAAGGCGAGGAGCAGGAAGACGTCGACCGGCGAGCTGTTGCCGGGCCCGGCCGGATGCAGGATCGGCTGGAACACGACCGACGCCGTCACGGCCAGCAGCGCGGCCCGCTCGGCCGTGCCACGCGGCGCGAGCAGCTCCGGCCGAGGACGTACGTCCAGCATCGTCAGGCCGCCTTCGCTTCGGCGAGCCGGTTGAACAGCTGGATCTGGCGGCTGGCGAAATCCGGGTCGGCGGACTCCGCGGCGATCGCGGCGACCTCGGCCAGCGCGGCGTCGCGACCAAGCTCGGCCGGCACGCCAAAGCGGCGCAGTCCGGTCGTGAGGAAGCGGCGCACGAGGTCCGGATACCAACCCGAGCCGTCCAGTGCGTACGCCACACCGGCGCCGAACTCCCCCGCCACCAGCCCCGGATGGCCGCGTACGCGCCGGCCGGGCCGCGTGTGACGGTCCAGGTAGGACGAGTAGCCGACGGCGAAGCGGGCCAGGTCGCGGACCGGGTTGCCAGCCGCCCGCGACCATTCCCAGTCGACCACACCGGACACTCGGCCGGCGGTGAGCAGAATGTTGCCGGGCCAGAAGTCGCCGTGCACGACTGTCCGCGGCACGCCGTAGCGACCCATCCGGGACTGCAGGGCGTCGAGCTTTGCCAGACCGTGACGGTCGCGCAGCGCCTGGACCGTGTCGTCGGGAAGGCCCATCGGCGCGGCGCCGTCGGCGGTGGCGGCGCGTACGGCCGCCAGCCAGCGTCCGGCGGCCGCGAAGTCGGCGCGTACGGCGCGCGGATCGGCCGTGTGACCGGCCCGGTGATAGTGGACAAGCATCGGCACCCCGGGTTGGCCGGTCGTGACCAGCACCGGAAGGCCGTCGTGATCCAGCACCTCCACCACGGCAGGCACGTGACGGCGAAGGTCGCCGAGCGACAGCCGCGCGATCGCGGCCAGCCGGTCGGCCTCGCGCCGTACGCGGCTCGCCGCCGCCGGCCCAGACGGCAGTTTCGCCGCGAGCACCGGCCATCGCTGGTCGTGGTCGAACATCAGGACCACGCACCTGGTGTCGGGGTCGTGGCTGTGGTTCAGCACCGCGACGCTGACCCCAAGCGCGGCCACGAACTCGGCGAACTCACTGCGTACGGCGGCGTGCCTGTCGAGCGCCGGCATCAGCCGCCAGCTGGCCGGCGCGCGCATCACCTGTTGCGCGGCACCGAAAACCCAGCCCGGCAGCCGCGATCCCGGCGGCGCTGTCAACAGAGCGGTGCGGACGTACGACCGCACCTGGCGCTGGTTCTCGGCGATCACCACCGGCCGGCGCCGGGACGGCAGCGTGACGAAAGGCCGGTCCGGCAGCACACCACGCCACACCTGTGGTGCGGCCACGGTGGCGGTCATCGCAACACCGCGAACGGACGTAGTCGCGCGACCGGACGGACCAGTCCGTTGCCGGACAGGATGCCGAGGGCCTCGTCGACGCCTTTGTCGTCCAGCTGTGGCACGTCCTGGTGGTCGGCGTCGGAATAGCCGAAGTTCATCGTGCGCCGGCCATACGGATCCAGACCCGATCGACCGTCCCGTTCGAAGGCGCTGATGATGCTGCCGGTGCCATGGCAGGCGGTGTAGAGGCTGCGGTGTGCCCGCGGCGCCGGCACGCAGATGAACGACGAGGTGCGGTTCGTACCGGGCACCAGCAGCGGTTGGCCGGTCTCGGCGAAGGCCGGATGGCCGGTCATCAGCTCCGGCGTCCAGGCGCGTGCCGCGTTGTGCCGGTGGACGTACGCCGTCTCGCCGCCGACCGTCTCCTCGTAGACGGAGTTGTGCGGCGAGTCGACGACCAGCCTGATCCGCGCGCCGAAAGCCTCGCGCGCGAACTGCCGCAGCATGGCGTAGGTCGCCAACCGGTAGGCGAAGCCGTAGTTCATCGACAGGCGCTGTGCGAGCAGGATGCGGCGGCCTTCGTCGCCGTCGACCGGGATCGACGGACAGCCGGCGCGGAAGTACGTCTCGTATCGCCGCCGCGCGTCCGCGAGGCCGCCGGCGCGCAGGTGCGCGAGCGGCTTGGCCAGCGCCATCTCCGTGCGGAGCATCCGCGAGGCGGACTTGCGACGGGCGTACATCTCGCCGATCTGGCCGGTCAGCACGCCGCCGCCGTTGTGGTATTGCATCGTGACCTGCCCGGCGTGCAGGCCGAGCCGGCCGGCGATCTCCGGCTCGAGGATCTCCTCGACCTCCTGCAGTTCCAGGAAGTGCGTGCTCGGACCGATGGTGCCGAAGCGCAGCCGGGCCAGCTGAACGCAGATCCACGGCAGCTCCTTGCGAGCGCGTACGGCACCGCCGAGCTCGTCGACCGGCAGCCGGCCGAACTCCTCGACCCGGTCCAGGTCTGCGCGGTCGATGCCGAACCGCTCGACCGCGAAGTCGGCGCCCTCGACGGCCGCGCGCAGGACCTCCTTGCGGCTCAGCTCGAACCGCCAGCCGGGCGGATTGGGAAACCGCTCGCGTACACGGCGATAGAAGTCGCTGACCGCGGCCACCGCCGGCTTCGGGATGTCCAGCGTGGCCAGCGCCATGCCGCAGTTGAGCGCGGCGTCGGTGAGCGTCGGCCGGATCGAGCCGCGAGTCGCGACCGCGATGCTGGACGGCATCTCCGACTTGTTTTTGTGGCAGAAGTCCGGAAGTACGACCGGTGGCGCGGCCAGGTCGGCGGTGGCCGTGCCGTCGCGGAGCCGGTCGAGCAGCGCCGGGTCGGCCGGCATGACAGCGCTGTCGAACACGGTCAGGTCGTCCGGCCGGTTGGGCCGGCCGATGATGTCTACGCGCATGTTGGCTCCTTGATCGAATGCACCCGACTCCGGCCGGCTGCATAGGCCTCGACGAGCACGTCGGCGAGGCTGTGCCCGGTGTGGCGCTCGCCGAGCCGGGCCTTCGCGGCGCCGGCCATCCTGGCCGCAGCGGCCGGATTATCCAGCAGGTAAGCCAAAGCCGCGGCGAGCTGGCGCGGATCCTCCGGCCGTACGAGCAGGCCCGTCTCACCGGGGACGACCACGTCGGACACCGCGTTGACCGCGGTCGCGACCACCGGGATCCCGCAGACCATCGCCTCCACGATCGCCACCGGCAGGCCCTCGTATCGGCTCGGCAGAGCGAAAACGTCGAAGGCCGGCAGCAGCTCCGGCACGTTTGCGCGCTCGCCGACGAAAGTGACGCCGGCGGTTGCCTTTTCGGCCAGCCGGCGGACTTTCTCGGCCAGCTCGCCGCCGCCGATCCACACGCCGCGTACGCCCGGCCGGTTGAGCGCGACCATCGCCGCTACGAAATCCTCCGGCGCTTTTTGATAGGCCAGCCGGCCGACCGCGCCAACGACGGGCACGCCGACCGGCAGTCCCAACGCCGCACGCGCTCTTGCCGTGGATGCCGGCGTACGGACCGGTGCCGTGACGTCCACGGTCACGCCGATGGTGCGTATCCGCTCCGGTGCGACGAGCCGGCGGCGGATCGCCTCGACCGCCACGTTCGTACCGACGCACAGCGCCACGTCGGTGAACCGGCCGAGCCGGCGCTCGATGTGGACGTACGCCGACCGCCGCGCGGCCGACTGGAACTCGTGGAACGGAAAACCGTGGAACGTATGGACAATTCGCGGCACGCCGGCGCGATGTGCCGCCAGCCGGCCGATCGCGCCGGCTTTCGCGCTGTGCGTGTGCACCAGGTCGTAGCCTTCGCGACCGATCACCTCGGTCAGCCGGCCGAGAGCCCGCAGGTCGTCGCGTGGTGAGATCGGCGCGCGCAGGCTGGGCTCGACGATGACGTCCAGGCCGGCGTCGGCGGCCTCCTCCAGCAGCCGGTCGCCGCTGCCGGCGATGATGCTCACCTGATAGCGGTCCGGGTCGAGCGACCGCGCACCACGCAGTGCGACGACACCTGCGCCGGCCTCGAACCGGGTCACGACGGTGGCGACGCGCAGCACTCTCATGCCGGCACTCCCGACCCGGCCAGCAGCTCGCCCAGTCCGATGGTTGGACTCGCCGCCAGCGTGATTTCGGTGGCTGGCAAGCGATCGGCCAATCCGGCGGCGACCGCGGCCACCGGCGGATGGACCGGACCGACGCCGGTCCCCATCGCCAAAGTCGCCGCGAACGCCCAATAGCGACGCAGCTCACCGGCCATGTACGTGCCGGCGGTCAGGACGCCGGCCGCCGCCTCCGGCGCCAGGTCGCGTACCACCGGCGACGCGCTGTTTCCCCGACGCAGCACGACAATCCGGTCCGGCCACAGACCGTCGACCCGGCCCGGCAGCGAGAGCTCGCCGCGGCCGTACGCCATCCGCCGACCGCCACCACCGGCCACGCGTACCGGCTCGACCACGCCGTAGGCCTCATCGCCGGCGCTGACGCAGAGGTTGTCCGAACATGCCTGGCCACCGTTTTCGACGGCCTGCAACAACAGTGTCGAACGCCCGACACCACCGGGGCCGACCAGCAGCGGTGTCGCCGCACCGACGGTCACCGCGGCCGCATGCAGCGGCACCGCGCCGGCGCGTCCGGCCCACCACATCGCCGGATATTGCAGCAGGACGGCCCGTGCCAGCAGGTGAAATCTCGAGCGCAACAGCAACGCCGCGAGCCGTTCGCGATGCGGCGGTCGCCATCGCGCCTGCACTGCGAGTTCTTCCGTATCGGCGCAGACATGCAGGTCAAAGCCGGATCCGCAGGCGTTGTGCAGGACCACCCGGCCCTCTCGCCGGTATGCGCCACGGGTGAGCGGTTCCCATCCGGTCGTGTCGAACGCGGCTCGGTCGTGGGACACGGTCACGCGGATGTCGGCGTCGGTCAGGTACGGCACCGGCCGCCACGCGCCGTCGCCGGCCTCCAGCAGCAGCCGCGTCAGCGAGCGGTCGGTGCACTGCACGACCAGTCTCGACCCGGCCTGGACCATCGACGCGCGCATCAGAAGTCGTCCGGGTAGAAGTCGCCGAACAGTCCGCTGGCCGCCGGGACCGCGAGCGTCGGTGGTGTGTATTCCGGCACCAGGTCCGCCAGCAGCTTGCGCGTGTCGTCCGGCAGATTGCTGGCGGCCGCGTCGTACAACCTGGCCAGCTGGTCGGCGAAGTCGGGCGGCAGCGCCACCCCCTGGGTGGCCGAGATCCGCGGATGGCCGGTCGGGATCCGTTCCTCGGCGTCGCTGAACAGGTCCTCGTTGAGCTTCTCGCCGGGCCGCAGACCGGTGAACCGGATCCGTACGTCGGACACGCCGACATGCATCGCGTACGCCTCGACGAGTGAGACGATCCGCACCGGATCTCCCATGTCCAGCACGAAAGTCTCGCCGGCCTCGGCCATCGCGCCGGCCTCCAGCACCAGCCCGACCGCCTCCTCGACGGTCATGAAGAACCGGTCGACGTCTGGGTCGGTGACGGTCACCGGCTGGTGCGTCGCGATCTGGTGCGCCAGCGTGTGCAGGAAGGAGCCGCGGCTGCCGAGCACGTTGCCGAAGCGGACCGAGGCGATGCTGGTGGCGCCGCCGGCGCGGCTGCGTACCAGCAGCTCGGCCAGCCTTTTGGTGGCCCCCAGCACCGAGGTCGGCGCCGCCGCCTTGTCGGTCGAGATCAGCACGAACCGCTCGGCGCCGTGCTCGACCGCCGCGTCGATCAGGTGGGCCGTGCCGAGGACGTTGGATTTCACTCCTTCACAGGGATGGCGCTCCAACAGCGGCAGGTGTTTGTGCGCCGCCGCGTGAAAAACCACCTGCGGCCGGAAGGTCGCGAACACCTGCCGTACGCGCGCCTGGTCCCGGATGTCCGCGACGATCAGCTCGTCGGTGTCGAGCAACGCCTCGCCGCTGACCTCCAGCTGCAACCGGTGCAGGTTGGACTCGTCGTGGTCGAGCATGAACAGCGCGGCCGGCCGATAGGACCGGATCTGCCGGCACAGCTCGCTGCCGATCGACCCGCCGGCGCCGGTCACCAGGACCCGCCGGCCACGGACGGTGGCCTGGGTCGCCGAGCGTACGACGTGCACCTCGTCGCGGCCCAGTAGCGAGGCCGGTGGGACCTCGCACAGGTCACCGCCTCTGGTCTCCCGCTGGACGGCGGCGTGGAACGAGGGCAGATAGCGGACCCGGCAGCCGCTGCGGACCGCCGACCGCATCAGCTCGCCGAGCTCGATCGGCGGCAGAGACGGGATCGCGACGATCACCACGTCGACGCCGTGCGCGCGTACGACCCGCTCCACCTCGCCGAGCGTGCCGAGCACCGGCAACCGGTCGACCCGCGACTTCTCTACGTCGTCGAGAAAACCGATGGGCGACAGTCCGTATTCGGGGCTGCGCAACAGATCCTGCGTCAGCGTGCGGCCGGCGTCACCGGCACCGAGGATCAGCGTGCGGCTTCCCCGCGGCTGGGTGACCGGCCGGCGCCGCCACCAACGGTCAGGCACCATGATGACCTCCTGTCCGGCGCCCCAGCGCCGCGACATGGGCCACGACCCGGTCAACGTCCACATCGGACAGTTGCGGATGCAGTGGCAGCGAAAGAAGTTGGTCGGCCACCCGGTCGGCGACCGGCAGCCGCGGTCGGCCGAGGATCCGCCGGAAGTGGTCGAACTGGTGGACCGGCACGAAATGTACGGACGTGCCGATGCCCCGTTCGGTGAGCCCAGCGATCAGCTCGTCGCGGCTGCGCCCATAGTCCGGCCCGACCCTGATCACGTACAGATGCCAGGCGTGTGCGCCAGTTTTTCGGCGCGGTGGCAGGACAATGCCGGGCACGTCGGCCAGCGCCGCGTCGTAACGGGCCGCCAGCCGCGCTCGACGCCGTTGCCAGTCGGTGAGGTGGGTCAGCTGGGCCCGGCCGATCGCCGCCTGCAGGTCGGTGAAGTTGGCCTTCATCCCGTCCGAGTCGACGGCGTAACGCCAGCCGCCGCCGGGGTGATAGCGGCGCCAGGCGTCCCGGCTCATGCCGTGCTGGCGCATCTCGCGGAGCCGGCCGGCGAAGTCGGCGTCCGCCGTGGTGACCGCGCCGCCCTCGCCGATCGGCAGGTTTTTGGTCGCGTAGAAGCTGAAACAGGTCGCCCGCGAGACCGTACCGACCGGCTCGCCAGCCACCGCGGCACCGAGTCCGTGCGCGGCGTCCTCGACCACGCGGTCCAGCGGCAGGCCGGCAGCGGCCGCGATTTCCCTTACCTCGACCGGAAAACCGGCCATGTGCTGGATCACCATCGCGGCCGGGCGTACCCGCGTCGCGGCCTCCGCGACCGTCTCGGCGTTCACCGTGAGGGTCGCCTCGTCGGTGTCCACCAGCACCGGCCTCAGTCCACTGTGGACGATCGCGTGGACGGCTCCGCAGAAGGTCAACGTCGGTGTCAGCACCGGCGCGCCGGGCGGCAGTCCGAGGGCGCGCAGGGACAGCTCGATCGCGGCCGTACAGGAGCTGACGGCGACCGTCTCCGCCGCGCCGACCCAGTCACCGAGCTCGCGCTCGAAGGCGACCGTCTGCGCGCCGGCGGTCACCCAGCCGCTGGACAACACCCGGACCGCCGCGTCCCGAGCCTCCGGACAGATGTGACAGTTGGCGTACGGAACACCGGCCTCTGCGTGCTCCGGCTCGGTCGTCCGGGTCATCCCCGACCACCTCTGCGGCCACCGATCGAGGAGGTCAGCACCTGCTCGTACACGCGCAGCAGACCGCGCGCGAGCCGCCGCAGCTCACGGCGAGCCTGGTCGCCGCGCACGACCGTCGTGCGGCCCGGCGACGCGTCCAGGTGCGCGCCGACCGCGTGCGCGACGGCCGCCGGCCGCGGTGGCACGACGTATCCGTTCCGCCCCGGGATCACCAGGTCGGCGGCGCTGTCCGTGGTCACCGCGACGACCGGGACGTTCATCGCCAACGCGGCGGCGGCCGGGTTGCAGGCCAGCAGGTCGCGGCCGGTCGCCACGAACAGGTCCGCGGCGGTGAGCAGGCCGGCCAGCGGCTCGTCTCGCAGCGGAAGCACCATCACGTCCGGCCGGTCGAGGCGCTCGATCGCCGCGCACCAGTCGTCGTCCGGCCCGGACGCGCACACGACCAGCCGTACGCCCGGCCGCAGGCCGAGCCGGTCCCTGACCTGCGACCGGCTGGCGCTTTCCCTTGCCGTGTCGGAATACAACGGCGACACGACCGGTACGCAGTGCACGCGTTCGCCGAGCGCGAGCCGCGCGGCCACGACCAGCCGGGCCGCCGTACGGCCGTGTGCGAGCAACATGCTGTCGGTGCCGCAGCGCCGGCGTTGTCGCCGGACCCACGACCGGTCCGCGACCAGGCGGCCATAGCGGAGCGGCACGCGCTCGACGGTGTACACCCGGTGCGCCGACGCCGGCCGCGTCGTCACGTCGCCGACCGTGTGGACGATGTCAGCCGGCCGGCCAGGCCCGGCGAACTCGATCCGGCCGACGCCGGCCAGCAGACCGGCGGCCAGACGCACCGCCGCGCCAAGACTTCCGTCATCGGTTTCCACGCATACCCGCGGTAAAACTCCCCCCACCGATGTCACGCCTACGTCACTCCTCTGCCTGTCGGGCCGCCGAGTACGCCGATCACCGGCCAGCCGGTGATCTCGGAAAGATCCGCCACCCGACGCAACTCCGCGAACGACGTTCGCTTGGCGACCAGTACGAGCAGGCCATACCGGTCGGTGTCCGCACCACCGTCCACTTCGGACAGTGTCAGCACGCGCAGTCGGTCTGCCGCGATGTCCGCGACGACCGGCAGCGTCATGGTCACGGCGGTGTCGCTCAGCTCGGTCTCGCGACGGCCGTTGGAAGATGGTCGCCGGTCGCTCGTCACAGCCAGCCCCGCCGGTTGCCGGCTGCCGAGTTGCTCGGTCAGCATCGCGGCCAGGTCGACAAGCCGCACCGTACCGGCTTCGGCGGTGAGGACCAGCGCGCTGACGCCGCGCCTGGCGGCCGCTCGCCGGATCCGTACCATCGCCTCGTGTGCCGTCGTGGACCGGACGTCCGGTTCTGTCCCGTCACGACGGCGTTTTCCCGGGATCACACCGAGCAAAGGTGCGCCGATCTGTTCCGCGAACGGTCGCGCACCTGACACGGTCGGCCGCAGGACTTCCAGCAACGTGGCCAAAAGCAGTCCGACCACCAACCCGACGACGGCGGCCAGGCCGGCGTCCGTGGACAATCCCGACGGCACCCGGAGGCTGCCCGAGGGCGGCGAAATGACCGCCGCAGACCCACCGGTGACATTGGTGACCTGCAACTGCCGGACCGACGAGGCGACGTTGCCGATTTCCTCGTCCAGCGTGGCGAGCTGCGCGCTGAGGCCGGCTTTCACCACAGGATCGGTGGCGAGCTGCAGCTTGGTCGCCACGTCCTCGCGCTTCTTGACCGCGGCCGACTGGGTGTCGAGCAGTTGGGTCATCAACGCGGCCGTCTGGTTTCCGGAGCTGTTCAGGAATACCACCACGGAAAGGCCGATTCTGCTGACCAACCGCTCCGCCACGGCGGGACTGGGGTCGGTGACGGAAAGATCGAAAATGGCCGAGCTTCCCAGCCGCGCCACATTCACCTCGTGCGCGGCGACGGCAACCGCGGACCGGTTGGTCACGCCGGCTTTACCAATCGCGTCCTTGACTATTGCCACACTGGTGGCGATCCCCTTGACCCGGTTGAGAACCGAATCGGCTTCGGTGTCCGAACCAGGCGGCGTACTCGACGCCTGGATTCGGGCAGTCGCCACGTATTCCGGAGTTTTGCTGATGTCCATCGTCGAAACGGCGGCAATGGGGAGCAGCAGGCAAACGACGAGGACTCGCCAATGCGCACCGACTATTCGGCGTACCGCCTCGTTCACTTCCATAGGCAGCAGAGCCCCGTTCGCACTCCGGCGAGAAATCATGGAATGGAGCATGCTCTTGTCGCCCGCATTCCTGCGCTCGGACGACCGGGCCGACTGTTTGGCCCGCTCAGCCGGCGACTGGGGACCAAGGCCCCTAGCTGGCGTACATCTGCCGTTCACCGGCTGCTCACCTTGGTGAGGTCTGGCTTTCCGGCTCGGTGTCCGAAAAGAACCTCAATGACTTTCCTGTGAAACCAACCAAACGAACGTCCGCGGCGATAGGGCCTTATGTCTCTGGACCGTTGCGCCGACCAGGCGCAGGATCACCGGCAGCTGTCACCGTCCCATCCGTCGAGGAGACGCGGAACCAATGTGTGGAATCGTCGGCTACGTGGGTGCGCGAGCGGCCGCACCGGTTTTGCTGGAGGGTCTGCAACGGCTGGAATATCGCGGCTATGACTCGGCCGGCATCGCGTTGCTGGACGACTTCTCGCTGAATGTCAGGAAAACCGCCGGACGGGTCGCGAGGCTGCGGCAGCTGGTGCCGGACGGTCTGGCCGCGACGCTCGGCATCGCGCACACCAGGTGGGCCACGCACGGTCCGCCGACCGAGGTAAATGCGCATCCGCATGTCGATGCCGGCGGTCGGATCGCCGTGGTGCACAACGGAGTGATCGACAACGCGACGGCTCTTCGCAACGAACTCACCGCCGCCGGCGTACGACTCGTGTCGGAAACCGACAGCGAGGTGCTCGCGCACCTCATCGCGCTGACTTCCGCGCGTACGCTGGAAAGCGCGGTGCGCCAGGCGTTGCGACAGGTCGACGGCACGTTTGGACTGCTGGTTGTCGATGCCCGCCGGCCCGGCGAAATCGTCGCGGCCCGCCGCGGCAGCCCGGTGGTGTTGGGGATCGGCGACCACGAGATGCTGGTGGCATCCGACACCGCGGCGCTCGTGCGGCACACTCAACAGGTCGTCTATCTCGACGACGACGAGCTCGCGGTCGTACGGCCGGACGAGTTTCGCACCGGGACGCTGGACGACCGGCGTACGACCAAACATCTCACCGTGATCGAGGCACCGGCCGGCGACGACGTGCTCGGCGACCACACCGACTTCATGCACAAGGAAATGCACGAACAGGTCGACGCGGTCGACCGGTGTGTCCGTGGCCGGCTGGACGAGAACGCCGCCACCGCGCGGCTGGACGGTTTACGGCTGGATCCGCGGCAGTGCCGGATGATCCAGCGGGTCACCCTGATCGGCTGCGGTTCGGCGTACTATGCCGGACAGATCGGTGCCAACCTGATCGAGGACCTGGCGCGCATTCCGGCCCGCGCCGAGCCCGCGTCGGAGTTTCGCTATCGCAATCCGGTCGTCGATCCGGACACGCTTTACATTGCCGTCAGCCAGTCCGGTGAAACGCACGACACGCTCGCTGCCGTACGCGAGCTGCAGCGCAAAGGTGCCAATGTCGTCGGCGTGGTCAACAATGTCAGCAGCTCGATCGCCCGCGCGTGTGGCGCGGGGGTGTTTCTGCACGCCGGTACGGAAATGTCGGTGGCGGCGACAAAGTCCTTTACCACGATGGTCGTCGCATTCGCCTTGATCGCGGTCAAACTCGGTCGCGTACGCGACCTTCCGGCGACCCGCGCGGCCGCGCTGATCACCGCGCTGCGGCTGTTGCCCGGCCAGATCGAGACCGTCCTCAAACAGGAGGACGACATCGCCGAGATCGTCCGGCGTTATCGCGACGCCCGTCACCTTTTCTACGTCGGACGCGTACGCGGCTGGCCGGTGGCGCGCGAAGGCGCACAGAAACTCAAGGAAATCTCCTATCTGCACGCCGAGGCGTATCAGGCCGGCGAGCTCAAACACGGCCCACTCGCCCTGATAACGCCACAAATGCCGACCGTCGCGATCGTGCCGGACGATGACCTGGTCGCGCGCAACCTCGCCACCATCGAGGAGATCAAGGCGCGCGGCGGACCGGTCATCGCGGTCACCTCGGCGCGACTTCCGGCCGGCCTGGCCGATGCCACCATCGAGGTGCCGGCGACCGAGCCGGCGCTCGACCCGGTGTTGCCGTCCGTCGGGCTGCAGGTTTTGGCCTGGTGCTGGGCTCACCAGCTCGGCCGCGAGGTGGACCGGCCGCGCAACCTGGCCAAGAGCGTGACGGTGGAATAGCCGGCTAAGAGGCCGCGCATTTAGGGGAGTGACCTCTAAACCCCAAGCTCGCCGTGGCGCGAGCCGTGCAGTCGCGTCGCGTACACGGCGGCCTCGGTGCGCCGCGCGAACCCGAGCTTGTGCAACAGCGACGAGACGTAGTTTTTCACGGTTTTCTCAGCCAAATGCAACTGCGCGCCGATCTGCCGGTTGCTCAGTCCGGCGGCGATCAGGTCCAGCACCCGGCGTTCCTGCGGACTGAGCAGGTCGTAACGCGGGTCGGCCGGGCCGTCCTCACCACGCAGCATGCGCAGCACCGAGGTGGTCAGGTGGGCGTCCAGCAGGGAACCGCCATTGGCGACGGTGCGTACGGCCGAGACGAGGTCGTTGCCAGACACCTTTTTCAGGATATAGCCGGCCGCTCCGGCCATGATGGCACCGAAGAGGGCGTCGTCGTCGGAATACGCGGTCAGCATCAGGCAGGCCGGCGGTGGGTCGATGCTGGAGCGGATGTCGCGGCACACCGTGATGCCGAGGCCGTCCGGCAGCTGTACGTCCAGGATCGCGACGTCCGGCCTTACGGCCGGGATCCGCGCGAGCGCCTCGGCGGCCGTGCCGGCCTCACCGGTGACCCGCAGGTCGTCGGTCGCCTCCAGCACCATCCGCAGGCCGGTCCGTACGACGTCGTGGTCGTCGAGCAGGAAAACCGAGATCGTCATGCCTGTCCCCCGAGAATCCGTGCGGTCCACACCAGCCGGGTGCCGCCGGCCGGCACCCGGGACGCCGAGAAATCGCCGTCGTGCCGCGCGGCCCGGTCGCGCAGATTGCTCAGGCCACTGCTGCGGTTGCGGTCCTCGGCTATGCCCTCGCCGTTGTCGTCCACCACCATGGTCAGCCGATGTCCGCCGCGATCAACGGAAATCTCCACCAGCACCGAGCTGGCCGCGGCGTGTCTGGCCACATTGGACAGTGCCTCGCGCAGCACCGCGATGGCATCGGCGCGCAGGTCTGCCGGCACGACCGAGTCGACCGGCCCGTCGAAGTCGATCCGTGGCTCGAAACCGAGCGCGGTCGCCGCCTCCAGGCCGGCGCGCAGCATCTCCGACCGGAAACTGCTGGGCCGCCGCACCGACTCCCGCAGGCTGTAGATGCTCGCGCGCAGGTCGTCCATGGTGCGGTCGATGTCCCTGACGAAGCCGGTCATCCTGGCCGCCATCTCCGGACGTACGATCATCCGGCTCAGGCCCTCCAGCCCCAGTCCAATCGCGAACAGCCGCTGCACGACCAGATCGTGCAGGTCGCGTGCGATCCGGTCGCGGTCCTCCAGCACCGCGAGCCGACGGCGGTCGTCCTCGGCGCGCGCGAACTCGACCGCCAGCGCCGCGTCGTTGGCGAACATTTCCGCCAGATCCGCCTCATGCTCGGTGAACGGCACATCGCCGACGTATCGCGCCACCGTCAGCACACCCATCGGCTCGGCACCGACCATCAGCGGAATGCACACCGCGGAATCCAGCTGACTGACCAGCTTCAGCAGCTGTGGACTGAGTTTGTCCACCAGCACGTGTTTTCCGTAGTCGCGTACGACCACGCGTTTGGCGTGCGTGAACGCGTATCCGGTCGCGGTCGTCTCGACCGGCACGGTGATGCCGGCGACCGGGCCGCCGCGGATGTCGCCGGCATCGACCACCTCGAACACCAACTGAGAACGATCGTCCGGCAGCGGCCGGGAAATCGCCGCCGCCGGCGCACCGGTGACCAGCCTGGCTCGCTCGGCGATGATCCGCATCGCGGCCATCGCGCCTTCGCCGGTCAGCAACGCGGCGGTGACGCGGTGCGAAGCGTCGAGCCATTGCTCCCGGCGCCAGAGATCTTCGCGGTCCTGCGCGAAACCGATGGCCGCGCCGGCGGCTTTCGCGTACGCGGCGAGGATTTCCGCCTCGGCCGGGGTGACCTCGTCGGGCTCGCGATCCAGATAAAGCGTGCCGAAAACCCCGTCCCTGCCCGGCACCGGTACGCCGAAAAGGGACGCCGGCAACGACCGCGTACGCACGTCGTCGACGCGGATGACGTCGGCGACATCTCCGTCCGGCCCGAGCACTTCCAGCGCCGCGTACGACGCCGGCACCATCGCCGGCGCGGTGCTCACGACCCGGCGCAAAAGGTCAGGAAGGCGCGTTTCACCGGCGATCTCGGTGATCGCGTCCACCAAAGGTGGGACGTTCATGGTTACCCGCCTCGAAATCCTGCCAGCGCCGATGACAGTGTGGCAGGCTCCGGCGGTCGACGCAGCCTTGGCCGCGATCAGTCCACCGTGGCGGCGACAATGTCCGTCCGAACAGCCAGACCGATTTTACCGACAGGCCATATTTATATCTCTTCAGCGCATAATGTTACGTGGCGCCAACGACACGTCGCCGGCGTCGGTCACCTCGGCCGGCCGTGGCCGGACCAGCACGACCGGACATCGCGCGAAATCGACGGCCGTACGCGCCGCCGATCCCGGCGCCAGCTCACCGACACCCTCATCGGGATGAGAGCCGAGCACCAGAAGCTGCGCATCCCTTGTCCAGTCGACAAGAGCGCGGCTGGTGTGCTCTCCGACGATGTGCCGGCACACCTTGATGTCCGGGAAACGCTCGGAAACCGTCCGCAGGATCGCGGTCGTCTCGTAGTTTTCCCCGGCTTCCACCGCGACGACAGGAACTTTCCGCCGCTCGGCGGCAAGGAAGGCATATTCCAACACGTCTTCGTTGACAGGCGGTGGATATTCATCGCCGAGGGACAGCACGACCGGTGCCTGCGCCGACCGGTCCCAGCCGATGCTCGTGCGTACGACGGCCATCGGACACGTCGTGCAGCCGATCAACGCCATCCCGGTCGAGCCGAAAGGCGAGCCGCCGAGCCGGTCGCCGTCGGTGTGACCGACCACGACCAGCGCGGGCTTGCCGACGGCGCTGGCAAACTGCCGGGTCGCGGAACCGGCCGGCAGCGTCGCCGACACGCGTACGGACGGCGCCACGGCATGCGCGTACGCGGCGGCGTTGGCCAACAGCCTACGCGCCGCTCGGGCTATGTGGCCGTCGGCAAAGGAATCCGCGCCGAGCGGCGTACGCAGCGGCTCCGGCACGAAGCTGCGGACCAGCCGGAGCGCCATGCCCCGGCTGGCCGCCTCGAGTGCCCCCCAGGCCACCGCCTGCAGCTGGTGAGCGGACGAGTCGACCGCCACCACTACCGACCCCCCAGCGGCTTGCTCCCCCAGCATCTCGTCTCCCTCACGACACCCGATCCCCTGACGCTAGGGAAAAATCCGCGTGCCCAGCAGGGTGCAATGCCTTGCCTGCGACGGGTCCTTGGCCTCGGCGCCGCTGTCCGTTCGGACGATGTGCCGGGTGCTTCACCCCGATTTGGTGTTTTCCACCGTCAACCGCCAGCCGTCCGGCGCCGGGCAGACCTCCAACAGGTAGTCCAGCCGGCGCCGCGCTTCGCCTTCGTCACGTGAGATCCACAGACCCAGCTCGTCTCGCTCCACCCCGCCTGTCGCGCTCAGCCGGACACCCCACCGGCCGGCTTCCTCAACCAGCTGAAGCCACCGCGAATCGGGCTCTAGCATCCCGTTCCACCAAACCTGCACGACTCGCACGACTCCATCATCACCGTGCCGCGGTCCCTGTCGCGTCACCGAAACAGCCGGAGAGCTCCGCCGTTCGGCCGTACGCCGGTGGCCTTCGCGGCCGCCGGAGCCGACTTTTGTGCCTTTTGCCAACGCCGATCAGCGTTCGCTTTCGGTAAGCTGGACGACTTTTCGACCTGCCGAAACCAACAACACCACCGGTATCACCACGAACACGCCGGCCAGCGGTGCCAGCAACAGATATCCGCCGGCCGACAGCGCGGCTGTGGAGGCGATCGTGGCCACCGTCGCCGCGCCCCACGAGGTGGCCTCCACCAGGCCCTGCGCGCGCGTCTGCGCGGCCTCTGGCAGCTCGCGTACGAGCAGGCCGCTGCCGCCGACGACGGCCAGATTCCAGCCGTATCCGAGCAGGAACAACGCGATCGGCAAACCCGGCCAGCCGTACGCGCTGCTGCTGAGCACGAAAAGCGCGGAGGCCGCCAGCGTCACGACACTGCCGGCGATCACCCGCCGGCCGCCGAACCGGTCGGTCAACCAACCAGAAATCGGGGCCAGCGCGAACATCCCGAGCGTGTGCAGGCTCAGAACCATGCCAACGGCCGCCAAACCGTGACCGTGTTCGTGCATGTCGACCGGAGCCGCGGTCATGATCGCGACCATCACCAGCTGCGCGACCACCATGCTGCCGGCCGCGACCCGGATGTCCGGTCGCCGCAGCAGCGCTCGGATCGGTTCACCGGACCCGAAAAACGCGATCCGCTCGGCCGGTGGTGGCCGGCGCGCGACGACCGCGGCGGCCAGCACCGACGCGACCATCGCCACCGCGGCCAGCGCGTACGCACCGTCGAGCATCCGCCCGCCAACCGACATGGCGACCTTTCCCATCGGTTCCAGCAACAACGGCGCACCGACGGCCCCGATGGTGCCGGCCCAGACGATCGCACCCATCACGAAACCCTTACGACCGCCGGAAAACCACTCCGCGGCGGCGTAGCGGGACAGCTGCATTCCGCCGTTTCCGATCCCCAGCAGGAACATGCCGAGCAACAGCGCGACCGGCAGGTTGGCCACGACACTTGCCAGCGCGGTCAGGCCGCCGACGGCCCCGGTCGCGTATCCGCTGATCAGGCCGAACCGCCGGCCACGCCGAGTGGCGAGGCCGGTGAGCAGGAGTGCTCCGACTGCCGTGCCGGCGACCGCTGCCGCGTTCGGCACGCCACCCCAGGCCGGCCCGACGAGATCGGCGAAAACCAGCGTCGCGGCCACGCTGCCGGCCGTCATCGCGGCGCTGACCAGCACCGCACCGGTGAACAAGGCGGCGAAGGACCGCCGCTGATCGACTGATGTTTTCATGCGTACAGACTAAAAACTGGCGGCGGTCGACTGAAGCGCGAACGAAAGGCATTCCGGCTAGGCTGGTTGCCGGACGGAAGGAGTTTGGGCGACATGACTTTCCAGCTGGATCGGCCGCTCGACGACGTCGACTGGCGCATCCTGGCCGAGCTGCAGAAGGACGGCCGGCTCTCGTACAACCAGCTCAGCCGGCTGGTCAACCTGTCCTCGCCGGCGGTCGCCGAGCGAGTGCGGCGGCTGGAGGACGCCGGCGTCATCACCGGCTATCAGGCAAAAGTTGACCCGGCTCGCGCCGGCCTGCCGTTGACCGCGTTCATCCGGATGCGCTGCACCCACGGCCGCTGCCTGCTGCGCACCGGTCGCGCCGAGGATTTTCCGGAGATCACCGAGATCCACAAGCTGTCCGGCGAGTCCTGCTCGATCCTCAAGGTGCGCGCGAGCGGACTCCGGCATTTCGAGGGATTCCTGGAAAAACTGGGTGAGCACGGGGAGCTGAGCACGCATATCGTGCTGTCGACGCAATACGAGCGGCGCGCGGTCGAGCCGCCGCCGACACAGCAGCGGCCGGTCACCGAGGCGGCCGGCTGGACGGATTCCTGATGCCGGCGCGTACGACCGAACCGGCCAGCGTGTCGGCGCGACTGATCGCCATCCTGGACACCTTCTCCGAGGCCAGTCCGGTGCGTACGCTGTCGGACATCAGCCGGCACAGCGGACTGCCGCTGACCACCACTCATCGGCTGGTCGCCGAGCTGGCCGCCGGTGGCCTGCTCGAACGCGATCCGGACGGACGTTATCGGATCGGCCTGCGGCTGTGGGAAATCGCGTCGCTGGCGCCGCACGGCATGCGGTTGCGGCAGACCGCGATCCCCTACCTGGAGGATCTTTATGAGGTCACGCACCATCATGTGCAGCTGGCCGTGGTCGACGGTCACGATGTCGTCTATCTGGAGCGGATTTCCAGCCGCAACGCCGTACACGTCGTCTCTCGCGTCGGCGGCCGCCTTCCGGTGCATGCCACCGGTGTCGGCCAGGTGCTGCTGGCACACGCCTCGCCGGACCTGCAGGAGCAGGTGCTGGCCAAGCCGTTGCGTCGATATACCAGCAAAACCCTGTGCACGGAGCCTGAGCTGCGCCGGACACTCGCCGACATCCGGTTGCGTGGTTTCGCCATCAGCGACGGTGCGATCGAGCTGGCGGCGTTGTCGGTGGCGGCTCCGGTCTTCGGCCGCGACGACCGGGTCGTGGCCGCGGTTTCCGTTGTCGTGCCGGCACAAACCGATCCGTATGCGCTCGCGCCGGCCGTCGTCGCGACCGCCCGTGCGATCTCTCGCGCGTTGGGCGCGCCACGCGGCCAACGTCTCCCCGGCCCGGTGCGCCGGGAGACGCACGGCGTCTACTGAATCTCGGTGAAGGCCTTGGTCTGGGCGATCATCGCGCGCTCGGTCGGCAGCCGTTCCATCGAGGACGCGCCATAGAAACCGTCCACCCCGGTGGCGTTTTTCAGCACGTACGCGGCATCCTCCGGCTCGGAGATCGGACCGCCGTGGCAGAGCACGATAATGTCGTCGCGTGTCTCTCGGGCCGCCGCCGACCACTCGGTGATCAGCGCGACCGAATCGTCGAGCGTACGCGCGGTGTCGGCGCCGATGCTGCCGCCGGTCGTCAGCCCCATGTGGCAGACGATGATGTCGGCACCCGCCTCGGTCATGGCGATCGCGTCGTCGGCGCTGAAAACGTACGGTGTGGTCAGCAGGTCGTGCTCGGCGGCTCGCCGGATCATGTCGACCTCTAGCTGGTAGGACATCCCGGTTTCCTCAAGGTTGGCACGGAAAGTGCCGTCGATCAGGCCGACGGTCGGGAAGTTCTGCACACCGGAGAAACCGAGCCGCGCCAGCTCGTCGAGGAAGATGTCCGGCTGATAGAACGGGTCCGTGCCGTTCACGCCGGCGAGCACCGGCGTGTGCCGGACGACCGGCAGCACTTCGGCGGCCATGTCGACGACGATCTGGTTGGCGTTGCCGTAGGCGAGCAGGCCGGCCAGCGAGCCGCGACCGGCCATCCGATAGCGGCCGGAGTTGTAGATGACGATCAGGTCGATGCCGCCGGCCTCCTCGCATTTCGCCGACAGGCCGGTGCCGGCGCCACCGCCGACGATCCGCCGGCCAGCGGCGATTTTGGCGCGTAGACTCGACAAGATATCCTTGCGCGCGATCCGTGGCATGCCTATTTCCTCACCTGAGCGTGCAACCTGTCGACCATCGCCGCGGCAAACGCCGGATCATTGACGTCCTCCGGCCGCTCCACGACCTCGATCGTGTCGTCCACTGTGGACCGTATCGCGTCGAACAACGCCTGGTCGGCGGCGGCATCGTGAAACGGACCGCCTGGCGTCGCGATCGCCGAAACTCCGCCCAACGGCAGGAAAATCGTCGCGCCGCTGCCGGCCAGCCGCGTCGCGACCCGGCGCCCCAACTCAGCGCACTCCTGCGCGGTCGTACGCATCAGCGTCACGCTTGCGTTGTGCACGTAGAGATTCCGGTCGGCGAACCGCGCCGGCACGGTGTCTTTCGGCCCGAAGTTGACCATGTCGAGTGCGCCGACCGACACCACCTGCGGCACGCCGGCCGCTGCGGCGGCGGTGAGTCGCGCCGGCCCGGCGGAAAACACGCCGCCGACCAGCTCATCGGCCAGCTCCGTGGTGGTCACGTCCAACACACCGGCGAGCCAACCGTCCGCGATCAACCGCTCGAGCGTGCGACCACCGGTGCCGGTCATGTGGAACACCAGCACCTCGTAGCCGAGATTTTCCAGCAACCGCCGCGCTTCCGTGACACACGGCGTCGTCACGCCGAACATGCTGGCGCCGATCAACGGCTTCGCGTCGTCGACCTGTGGCGCCGGAGCCGCCACCATGCCGGCCACCGCGGCCGCCGCGTTTGCCAGGATCCGCGCCGAAATCCGGTTGACGCCGGCCACGTCGGTGACGCTCGGGATGAGGATCAGGTCCGACTCGCCGACGTATGCGCTGGTGTCGCCAGACGCCGCTGTCGACACGATGACTTTCGGCAAACCCAAAGGCAAATCGGCGAACGCGCGAGCCGCCAACGAGGTGCCGCCGGTGCCGCCCAGCGCCAGAGCGCCGGCGCACCGGCCTTCTGCGTACAACCGTTGGACCACGACGGCGGCGCCTTCGGCCATCGCCGCGACGGCCGCGCCGCGGTCGCCTGCCTCGACCAGCGATGCGAGGTCGGCGCCACCGGCCACTGCCACTTCGGCGCGGCTCACGTCCGCCTCGATCGCCGGCTCGCCGAGCACGCCGGTGTCCACGACCAGCGTGGCCACGCCCGCGTCGGCGAGTCGCCGCCGCACAAACGCGTACTCGGACCCCTTCGTGTCCAACGTCCCGACAAGGACGACTGTTGGCTGCTCTGGCACGCCTTGATCGTAGTGCCTGTTGACATCAACCGTAGTTGAGGTTGAACGCTGGTCTCATGCGTGCCATACAGATCGCGACCTTCGGCGGACCCGAGGTGCTGGCGCCGGCCGACCTGCCGGAGCCGGTCGCCGGACCCGGCGAAGTCCTCGTGCAGACCGCCTTCGCGGATGTCATCCTCCTCGACGCCCGCCTGCGCTCCGGTGCGGGCCGGGACTACTTCCCCATCCGGCCACCGTATGTCCCCGGCGGCGCCGTCGCCGGCACGGTCGTCGCCGCCGAAGACCCGGCCCTGATCGGCCGGCCGGTCGGCGGCCGAACGAAGAATTTCGCCGGATACGCCGAAAAGGCCGTCATCGACACGGCGATGCTCGCGGAGATCCCGCCAGGCCTCGCGACGCGCGACGCCGCGGCGCTGCTGCACGACGGCGTGACCGCGTACGCTCTGATGTCGAAGGTTTCCTTCCGCGCCAACGAAACCGTACTGATCACCGCGGCGGCCGGCGGTCTGGGCATCCTGTTCGTCCAGCTCGCCAAGGCGGCCGGCGCGCGCGTGATCGGCGCTGCTCGCGGCGACGCGAAGCTGGAGATGGTCCGAAAAGGGGGTGCCGATCTGGCCGTCGACTATTCAGAAGCCGACTGGACCGACGGCGTCAGCCGGCCGGATCTGGTGCTCGACGGCGCCGGCGGAGCGTACGGCCAGGCCGCTTTCTCGGTCGTCGCGGACGGCGGCCGGTTCGTCGGCTACGGGACCGCCGCCGGCTCGTTCACCCTGCCGGACCCGGCCGACGCGCAGCGCCGCGGTTTGCACGTTATGGGCATCCAGGACGCGCAGGTGACGCCGGAGCAGAGCGGACAGCTGACCCGTCAGATGTTCGCCGACGCCGCCGCCGGCCGGTTCGCGCCGGTCATCGACCGCGTCTATCCGCTGGAGAAGGCATCCGAGGCGCACACGGCGCTGGAGCAGCGCACGAACGTGGGCAAGGTCCTGCTGAAAATCTAGCGACCGGCGCTCATACGATCGCCGATGGACGCAGATACCTCAGCCACGTACGCCCCTCCGCCAAGAGGATGCTCGGCGCTACGTTGGCGGCCACATTCCTGACAGGTAGTCGAGCCAGCCTGCGTGATGATCAGACCGTGGAGGCCCGGAGGCGGCCTCGCTCCGGTCGTTCGGCCTTCAGGCGCACGGCGATGATCTCGGGCAGCGGTCCAAGGCCGCGAACGATGTCATCGATTTTGTCCAGGGTGGGCGCGCCAACAATGCGAAGTCGAGGCGATGGGCGCCGGCCAGCACGCGGCCTAGACGCGTGATTCCCCATCAGTGGTCGTAGGCGATCAGTGATCGGGTGATGGGAGCGCCGGTGTGGTGGTTGCGCCAGATGGCGGCGGCCATGGCCAGGATGCGTTGTGCGACGCGGATGGCGACGCCTTGGCAGGTCCGCCCGGCGTGTTCGTCGAGGTCGAGTTGGCCTTTGAGAGTGTCGTTGGCCGATTCGATCACGGCGGCATCGGCTTCCAGCATCGCGGTCAAGACCTCGCGTTCACCGATCTTGGGGTTGGTCAGCGCCCACAGGATCGGCGACCCAGTCGGGGTGCACACCAGGTAGAGCCGCAGGCCCCAGAACCATCGGGAGTGCGCAGCGCACTAACCGTAGGCGGCCCAGCCGGACAGGTCTGAGCGTCCACGCAGAGCCTCCAAGCTCGGGCGACCGGGTAAGCAACGCTGCCGTTGCGACTCAGGGCCAATGGCACTTCCTCGGCCATCCGACGCGCCGCCAACTCCGCCATCATCGCCAACTTCTGCACACCAGCAGCCGCGTCCGCCCGTTCGAAAAACGGCCGACAGGCAGGTCAGGTTATTTCCACGCAGACAGTTGAAACCCGGCAACAGGATGGCGCCGAAGCCGGCGGGATGACCTGCAGGTCACCTTCTTCCCGCTGTCCGCATCCGCCGGACAGGGTGCGAAGTCAGCCGGACAGCCAGTCCAGCCGGCCGCCACAATCCGGACACGTACGCAGCATCGGGCCCTCGTGGCCGCCGGACGCACACCGCCCGCACAGGACGGCGTGGCAGCTCGCGCACCTCAGGCCCATCCCGAAGTGCGCGACAACCACGTCCGCGTCAGTGTCGCCGGCCGAGAACTTGGCCGGCGCGGCGCATTTGCGGCAGAAGTCGGCGCCCACCTTGGCCAGCCGCTCCCGCGCCTGCAGGTTGCCCAGTGACGCCGCCTTGGCCAGATGTACGTCCGCCTGGTCATAGTCTTCCAACCGGCCGAAGGACCCGCCGAGCACGAGGTGCGCCTCCGCGTGGTCCGGCCGCATCGCGACGCATCTGCGAAGCGGCTCGACCGCACCGGCTGAGTCGCCGGCCTTGTACAACGCGACGCCGAGCAGAAACTGGGAGTTCGGCGAGTCCGGCGTCAATGCCACGACGCGCCGGAAGGTGGCCACCGCGGCCTCGAATCGGCCCGCCTCAAGCTCGCGTTTTCCGCGCTCGAACTCCTTCTTCGCGGCGGCGTCACGGTCTGCCTGGCCACCATCGCGCCGAAACCATCTCATCCGGTCATCGTCTTACAGCTCACCGGGGACGGGTCCCGACTGGCGAAGGCGGACCAGCCGCGCGCGTACGCCATCGAAATGAGCGCGCATCGCGGCCGCCGCACCGGCTCCATCGCCGGACGCGACCGCGTCGAGGATGTCGCGGTGACGGCGTACGACGTCCTCAGCCGACTCGTCCGCGTCACCAAGCTGGTCGCGCAGTTGCGCGTACACATCCCAAAAAGCGCTGAGCAGCCGTACGACCAGAGGGTTGCCGAGCGGGCGATAGAGCACCTCGTGAAACCGCCGGTCGGTCTGCGCCGATACGGCGCCGGCCCGCGCCTCGGCGGTCATCTGCGCGATGATCTCGGTGGCTGGCGTGAGGTCGGCGCGCTCCTCGACGAGGCGCTGCACGAGCCCGATCTCCAGCAGCTCCCGCACCTCCATGAGGTGACCGAGCTCGTCGCAGCCGTCGGCAAGCGTCATGCGGCTGTGAAAGGCCAGCTCGTCGACCAGGCCACTGAGCGTCATCCGACCGACGAACATGCCAAAACCGTGCCGGATCTCAACGATGCCGACCGCCTGCAGCGCTTTCAGCGCCTCGCGTACCGAGTTGCGGCCGGCGCCGAGCTCGTCCATCAGCTCGAACTCGGTCGGCAGCGGGTCGCCGGCGACCAGGCCGCGGGCCAGGATGATCTCCTTGACCGCCTCCTGGACCTCGGCGGCGCGGCCGATCCGCGGCCGGCGCGAGGCGGTCATATCCGTACGCAGCGGTCAAAAAGCGTCATCATCTTCCGGAAACCTCCCCTTGACCGCTGGCGACGACCGGTCCTAGCCTCCACCCTAACCCTTGGACATGGGATGTGGGACATCCGATGGACGAAGGCGGCAGATCGTCACGAAGGAGAACACCGTGTCAGTCCCGACCACCGTCAGCCGACGCGACTTCCTGCGCTACAGCGGGACCCTCGGCGCGGCCGCCGCGATCACCGCGACGGTCAGCGCCTGCACCGGTCCGGCCTCCACCATCTCGGCCGGTGACGGTGGCCAGGACCTGCTCACCGCGGTCATCGGCTATGGCAACGACCAGAGCTGGGACCCGACGATGACGGCCTCGGCCTTCACGATGGCCGCGATGCAACACATCTACGAAGGCCTCGTCGACACCGACCCGGTGACCCGCGAGCCCTATCCGGCGCTCGCCACCGCGCTGCCGGCCGACACGTCCGCGACGACGTGGAAGTTCACCTTGCGCTCCGGCGCGAAATGGCATGACGGCCAGCCGGTCACGACCGACGATGTGGTGTTCACCTTCCAACGCATCCTCGACCCGGCCGCGCAGACGCTGACCGGCTCGTTTTTCCGTTCCTGGCTCAAGGAAGTACGCAAGGTCGACACCACCAGCGTCGAGCTGCTGTTCAAGTTTCCGTTTCCCGATGCACTCCCCCGCCTCACGATCGCGAAGATCCTGCCAAAGCACGTCTTCGGCGTGGCCGGCGGCTGGGACGCCGCCAAAGGCGGCAAGGCGGTCGGATCCGGACCGTACAAGCAGACCGCGCATCATCCGAAGTCCAACACGACCTTCGAGGCGTTCGCCGACTACAACGGTCCGCGCAAGCCGCAGATCAAGAAAATGAACTGGCTGTCCATTGTGGACGCATCGGCGCGCGTCGCGAAGATCTCCGGCTCGCACGCACAGGCGCAGATTTCCGACAACATCCCCTACGCCAACATCGAACAGCTGCGCGGCGGCGGTTTGACGGTCGACGGCGCCAAAGGCATGAACCACATGTTCCTGATGTTCAACACCGGAGCCAAGCCGTTCAACGACGAGCGGGTACGACAAGCGCTTTTCTATGCCATCGACACGAAAAAGATGATCGAGGTGGCGCTCAAGGGACACGGCGCGGCAGCGACCAGCTTCCTCAACGAGCAGAATCCGTCGTACGCGAAGGCCAGCACGGTCTATTCGTACGATCCGGCCAAGGCCAAGGCGTTGCTGGCCGCGGCCGGCGTGACCAGCCTGTCGGTCACGTTGATGGCCGTCAACGTGAGCTGGATCGTCGACTGCCTGCCGACGATCGCCAACTCGTGGAACGCCATCGGCGTCAAGACTTCGTTGCAACCACAGGACACCAGCGCGCTGTTCACGAAGATGGACCAGTCGCAGAGCTACCAGGTCGTCGCCGCCGCCTCCAACCCCAACCAGTTCGGCATGGACGCCGATCTGATCCTGCGTTACAACTACACGCAAGGCGGCGTCTGGATGAAATACACCAAGTGGGATGCCAGTCCGGAAGCCAAAGCACTCTTCGCACTGATGGACCGCGCCACGCAGGATCCGGATCCGGCGCGGAAAAAGGCACTGACGCACCACTACATCGACCTGATCGCCCAGCACGCGGTGCTCTATCCGGTCGTGCACACCGAGCTGATGACCGCGTGGAACCCGAAGCAGGTGACCGGCGTACGCGCGCAGGGCTATCCCGGCATCAACCTGCTGCAGGCCAAGCGGAGCTGACCGATGGCCATGGTCGTCCGGCTGCTCGTACGCCGGTTGCTGACACTGATCCCGCTGCTGCTCGGGATCATCCTGTTCGTCTTCGTTGTCATGCGGTTTTCCAGCAACAAGCCGGAATACGCGTACTTCCAGGGCACCAACCCAACAGCGGCACAGATTCACCAGTTCCAGGTGGAAAACCACCTGCTGGATCCGTTGCCGCTGCGCTACCTCAGGTTTGTCGGTGACCTGCTGCACGGTGACATGGGGACGAGCGTGCTGACCAAGGCGTCGGTGCTCGACTCGGTCATGACCGCGCTGCCGCTCACCATGCAGCTGACTTTGCTTGGTCTGCTGATCGGCGTGGTTTTGGCTCTGGTGCTGGGCATCGCCGCGGCCATCTTCCGGGATCTCTGGCCCGACCAGCTGATCCGGGTCGTGTCGCTGTGCGGTGTCGCCGCACCGGCGTTCTGGATCGCATTGTTGCTCATCCAGTGGCTGGCGGTCGGTTGGGGTGTTTTTCCGACCAGCGGCTATGTCAATCCTGGTGACTCGGTGGTCGGCTGGCTGCAGTCGATGACGTTGCCGGCGGTGTCGTTGTCGCTGCCGGTCGCCGCGCAGCTGACCCGGATCATCCGCACCTCGATGGTCGAGGAGCTCGACAAGGACTACGTGCGTACGGCCATCGGCAGCGGCCTGCCGCCGATCGTCGTGGTCGGCCGGAACGTCCTGCGCAACGCGCTGATCACACCGTTGACCGTGCTCGGACTGCGAATCGGCTATCTGCTCGGTGGCGCGGTCGTCATCGAGACGATCTTTTCGTTGCCAGGGATGGGGAAGCTGATGATCGACGCGGTGACCAATGGCGATCCGGCGGTCGTACAGGGCGTCGTGCTCACCATCGCGGTTGGCTTCGTCGTGGTCAACCTGCTGGTCGATGTACTGTATCTGCTGGTAAATCCGCGGCTGAGGAGCGCGACCTGATGCGCCGCAAACTGGCCGAGCGGCTGACCCGGCCCGGCATTTCCTTCCGGCGGTTGTCGCCGATGTCGGCCGTGGCGTTGGCGATCATCGCCGTCGTGGTGGTCGTCGCGATCTTCGCGCCGCTGTTGGCACCGCATTCGCCGCTGGTGCAGGAAACTCGCGGCGGCGGGCCGTCGGCGAGCCACTGGATGGGGCTGGACAGCGCCAACCGCGACATTCTCAGCCGGCTCATGTACGGCGCGCGCTGGTCGCTGATCATCGGCCTCGGCGCCACCGGTGTCGCGCTCGTCGTCGGCGCGATTATCGGTGCCGTGGCGGCAACGTCGGCGCGTTGGCTGGACGAAACGATCATGCGCGTGCTCGACGTCGTCATGGCGTTTCCCGGCATCGCACTGGCTGCCGTGCTGGTGGCGGTGTTCGGCGGCAGCATCCCGGTGTTGGTGGCGGCGATCGGTTTCCTTTACATGCCGTCGATCGCCCGCGTCGTACGCGCGAACGTCCTTGCGCAGTATGGCGAGGACTACGTCGCCGCCGAGCGGGTGATCGGCGCACGTACGCCTCGCATCCTGCTGCGGCACGTGGCGATCAACTGCGCGGCACCGATTTTGGTGTTCGCCACGGTGATGGTCGCCGACGCCATCGTTTTCGAGGCGTCGCTGTCTTTCATCGGCGCCGGCGTACGTCCGCCGGAGCCGTCCTGGGGAAGCGTCATCGCCGACGGCAAAAACCTCGTGCAGCTCGGCGGTTGGTGGGCCACTGTCTTCCCCGGGCTGCTCATCCTGGTCACCGTGCTGGCGCTCAACATTCTCTCCGAGGGGATCTCCGACGCGTGGTCGGCGCCGTCATCGCGTACGAGCACGGCAAAACGTTCGGCTGCGGCAATGGCTTTCGAGCCAGGGGAAATGATCGAGCTGCCAGGCTTGGCTGAGGCGGCCGAACGACTCGCCGAACGTGCGCGCCCGTTGCCGGCTGGTGACCCGATCCTGGACGTACGCGACCTGGCCATCGGCTTCGAAACCCGCCACGACGGAGTGGACATCGTCGACGGCATCTCGTTTTCGGTACGACCCGGCGAAGTCCTCGGGCTCGTCGGCGAGTCCGGCTGCGGCAAGTCGCTGACCGCCTTGACGGTGATGGGTCTGCAGCCGCGCGAGGCACGCGTACGCGGCGAGATCCGCTTTGCCGGCAACGATTTGTTGAAGCTGTCACGTGGTGCGCGCCGGAAGCTGCTCGGCCACCAGATGGCGATCGTCTACCAGGACGCGCTGTCCGCGCTGAACCCGGCGATGACCGTACGCGCACAGCTGAAACAGGTCGTGCGACGCGGCGGTAAGCGCGGTGCGACCGAGCTGCTGGAGCTGGTCGGGCTGGACCCGGCGCGTACGCTTTCCTCGTATCCGCACGAACTTTCCGGTGGCCAGCGGCAGCGAGTCCTGATCGCCATGGCCCTCTCGCGCGACCCCAGGCTGATCATCGCCGACGAACCGACCACCGCGCTGGACGTGACGATCCAGGCGCAGGTCATCCAGCTTTTGCTGCGGTTGCGCGCCGAGCTCGGCTTCGCGCTGATCCTGGTCTCGCACGACCTGGCGCTGGTCGCCGATGTCACCGACCGGATCGCGGTGATGTATGGCGGCCAGATAGTGGAAACCGGTGTCACGTCCGAGCTTGTCGGTGCACCGGCTCATCATTACGCACGCGGCCTGCTCGGATCGGTGCTGTCGCTGGAATCCGGGGCCGAGCGCCTCACGCAGATCCGCGGTGTCGTGCCGTCGCCGGCCGACTTTCCGTCCGGCTGCCGGTTTGCCGACCGCTGTCCGATGGCCTCGGAGATCTGTACGACGCAGGCGCCACCGCTGTCCGGTCCGGTCGGTCACGAGACCGCGTGCCACCATCCGGCGTCGCCGGTCGCGGTCGGCGGGAAGGAGACGTCATGACGCTGGTCGACCTGCGCGACGTACACGTCGTGCACAAAGCACGCTCCGGCGGACTGTTCGGCCGCGCCCGTGTGTGCGCGCTCACCGGCGCCGATCTCACCATCGCGGCCGGCGAAACCGTTGGTGTCGTTGGCGAGTCCGGCTGCGGCAAGTCCACTTTGGCCAAGGTGCTGGTCGGTCTGCAGGCGCCGACCTCCGGATCCGTATGGTTCGGCGAAAAAGACGTGTGGACGATGCCGTCCGGTGCTCGCCGCAAGCTCATCGGATCGACGACCGGGATGGTTTTCCAGGATCCGTCGACCGCGCTGAACCGGCGGTTGCCGGTCCGGCTCATCCTGCGCGATCCGCTGGACGTGCACGGTCGAGGGTCGGCACGCGAGCGCGATGCGCGCGTACGCGACCTGATCGGTCAGGTCGGCCTGCCGTCCAGCGTCGCGGATTTGTTGCCGGGACAACTGTCCGGCGGTCAGCGACAACGCGTGGCGATAGCGCGTGCGCTCGCGTTGCAGCCGTCGCTGCTTGTCGCCGACGAGCCGACGAGCGCATTGGACGTGTCCGTACGCGCGCAGATTCTCAACCTGCTGCTGGATCTCAAGCAACAGCTCGGACTGGCGCTTTTGTTCGTGTCACACGACATCCAGACCGTACGGCGGATGAGCGACCGGGTGGTCACGATGTATCTGGGTCGGATCGTCGAGGTGGCACCGGCCGGCTCGGTGCCCGACCAGGCCCGCCATCCGTACACGCGGGCGCTTTTCTCGGCCACACCTGGCCTCCTGGCGCCGCTTGAGCCAATTCCGCTGAGCGGTCCGGTGCCGTCGGCGACCCATCCGCCGAGCGGTTGTCCTTTCCGTACGCGCTGCTGGCGCGCCGACGACACCTGCGCCGGCGAGATGCCCGCGATGGAGGTCGACTCGGTGAACGGCGCCGGCGAGCACGTTTTTCGTTGCTGTCACCCAATGGTCGAGGCCACCACGCCTTAGCGGTGGCGCATCCATAGGTTTGGCTCCACATACGTGCCGGTGTCGGCCTCGCGGTCGATCACCACCAGGTCGAGCGCGTCCGGAACGACGTACGAGCCGGAGTCGGGAAACCGCATCCCGGCCCAGGATTCCCACTCCGCAACGGATCCGGCGATCTCCATCGACCGCGGCGCCGGCCCGACGATGGTGGCGCCGAGCCGCTGGTGCGTACGGATCCAGCCGTCGACGTGCAGGCCGTCCTCGCGGGTCCACTCGGCAAAGCGTGCCATCGGCGTCAGCGGATAGCGCGTCTTCAGCGTCGGGCGGACCGGTGCGATGACTTTCGACAGCCCGGCGGCGACCGCACGCTCGCGCAGCGCCGTCAGCACACGACCGGCCAGGCCGGCACCTCGCTGGTCGGCGCGTACGGCCGCGGCCATCACACAGAAGGTGTCCGGCTCGGTGTCGTTTTCGTGGCCGGTGACCGAAAGCGCGAGCGCGGCGTCGTAGCCGCCGGCCAGGATCTCGCCGGACCAGGCGATCGGCACACCCCAACCGCCGGCGACGATCTCGCCGTCGCCCAGCAACAGGATGTCAAACTGCGGAAAGTAGTTTCCGACGCGCTCGGTGAACTCGGCGGCGATCCGGTCGTGGAAGATGAATTCCGGCCAACCGTCCCGAAACGCGGCACCCGGATCCAGGTCCGGCCGGTCCCCCGTCGTCACCACTTCATACGCCACCGCGTCAGTGTAGGGACCACGCTTGACCGTCGCACGTCAATTCGGATGCGCCGGCGGAGCCGGCTCAGCACACTCAACGGTATGGACGCATTTCCGATCAGCCGACCGACGCTCGACGACGCGGCGGAGATCCACGACCTGGTCGCCGCGTACGACACGAGCGTCGTCGGCGCGCCGGACCTGACGCTCGACAACATTCGCGACGAGCTGGCCGATCCCGGCCAGGACCTGCGACGCAACTGGTGGCTGGTCCGTGACGACCACGGCCGGCTGCAGGCCTATGCGAGCATTGGCAGCAAAGGTCAGACCAGCGACCTGTTTCTCATCGGCCTCACCGTACGGCCAGGCGCCGACGACGACGTCCGCAAGCTGATCTGGTCGAAAGTCCTTGGCAGAGCCGAGGAAATGGTCGCCGAGATGGGGTTTTCCGGCGCCACGCTGGACACCGACGTCTATCGCGTCGACGAGGCCAAGCGGGCGGAGGTTTCCTCGTACGGATTCACCCAGGCCACCAGCTATCACCGGCTGCGCGTCGACTTCGACGGACCGGTCGCCGCGCCGCGACTGCCGGCCGGCATGACGCTGCATCCGGCCGTCACCGACGAGCTCCGGCGCGAGGCGCACCTGATCCACCAGGAAAGTTTCGCCGCACACTTCGGATTCGTGCCGGTCACGTACGAACACTGGTTCCAACGCCACGACACGCAAAGCGTGAACGACTGGTCGCGTACGCTCGTCGCGCACGTCGACGGCGAGCCGGCGGCGCTGGTGATCAGCGACAACAACTTCGTGCCGGACGAAAACTGCGGATATGTGGCGACGATCGGCGTACGTCCCGCGTATCGCGGCCGGGGCCTCGGCCGGCTCCTGCTGACCACCGCGATCGCCGCCGACGCCGCGGCCGGCCGGGTCGGCACGATCCTGCACGTCGACAGCAACAACGTGACGCCGGCGCTCGCGCTCTACACCAGCGTCGGCATGCGTACGGTCATGGTTATCGACGCCTGGCAGCGAAAGATCTAGGGTCTGTTTCGAAACAAACCCTAGGCCGCGATCGCGGCGACCTGCTCGCGCAACCACTGGTGCGCCGGATCGCGGTCGTGGCGTGCGTGCCAGGCCTGGCCGATCCGCACCGGCGGCAGGTCGAGCGGGATCGCCAGCAGGGCCAGCGGCATCGCGGTCGCCGCGTGCCGCGCGATCACGTCCGGCAGGAGCGCGAAAACCTCGGCCCGCAAGGCGAAAAAGCAGGCCGCGCTGGCGGTCGGCACGGTCGCGAGCACCCGCCGGCGCAGACCCGCGTCGGCGAGCCGCTCGTCGACCACACTGTGCGTGCGGCCGCGCCTGGACACGGTGACGTGCGGAATCGCCACGAAATCCGCCATCGTGAGCGGCTCCGTCGCGTAGGCCGCGCCGGCCCGCGCCACCGCCACGTAGCCGTGGCCGCCACCGAATGCCTGCGTGCGTATGTCCGGCGGCAGGTCGCCGAGCGCGCCGATGTCGAGATCGACGCGGTCGCGCAGATCGGCCGGGTCCTCGTCGCCTTCCGGCAGGATCCGCAGCCGGATCCCCGGCGCCTCACGCGTCGCGGCCGCGACCAGCGACGGACCGATCACGACCGCAACGCCGTCGCTGGTCCGGACCGCGAAATCCCTGCGTACGCTGGACAAATCCGTCGCGGGCTGCGGTCGCAGCGCACCGAGCGCCGAGGCCAGAGCGGCCTCGACTCGCGGCCGCAGCTCGCGCGCGTGGGGTGTGAGCGTGAGACCGCGACCGGCTGGTACGAGCAGCGGGTCGCCGACGGCTCGGCGTAACCGGCCAAGTGTGCGGCTCATCGCGGACGCGGACACGTTGAGCTGCGCGGCAGCGCCGGTGACGCTCTCCTCGCGCAGCAGCGCGTCGAGCGCCGGCAGCAGGTTGAGATCTGGCAGTTGCATCGGACGCAATCTTGGGTTGTCTAATCGGAACTGGTGTGCAGCAATCCTGTCAGCCAGGCTGGTGCCATGGCAATCGACTCTCGCCACCGCGCGACCGCGCTGCTGGTCGCGGCGTGCTTCTTCATGGAAATCCTCGACGGCACGATCGTGTCGACGGCAGCTCCGCAGATGGGGGGCGCGCTGCGCGTGGCGCCGACCGCGATCGGCCTGGTCATCACCGCCTACCTTGTCACGCTCGCCGTCCTCATCCCGCTCAGCGGCTGGCTCACCGCACGCTTCGGCGCGCGCCGCGTCTTCCTCACCGCCATCGCGTTGTTCACGCTCGCGTCGCTGGCATGCGCGCTGACGCGGGATCTCGGTCAGCTGGTCGCCATGCGGATCGCGCAAGGCGCCGCTGGCGCGATGATGGTGCCGGTCGGCCGCCTGGTCGTGCTGTCCAACACCGCCAAGCCGGACATCCCGCGCGTCATGTCGTACGTCGTGTGGCCGGGTCTGCTCGCGCCGGTCGTCGCGCCGCTGCTCGGCGGCCTCATCACGACGTACGCGGACTGGCGATGGATGTTTCTGGTCAACGTGCCGCTCGGTGTCGTCGCGTACGCGGTGGCCTGGCGGCTGATCGACGCCGGCGCCGGCTCGCGACCACCGCGACTCGACTGGCTCGGCGTCGCGCTGGTCGGTGGCTCGCTCGGCAGCCTCACGTACGCGGCGCATCTGGTGTCAGAGTCCGGTCCGACGCCGACCGTTGTCGTTTTCCTTGTCGTCACGGTTGTCGCCGGCGGCGTCGCCGGCTGGCATCTGCTGCGTACGCCGGCGCCGCTGGTCAACCTGCGTACGCTCCGCGTCGCCACCTTCCGCACGTCGGTGACCGGTGGCTCGCTGTTCTGGATCACCTGCGGCGCCCTACCGTTTCTGCTGCCACTGCTGTTCCAGGACGTTTTTGGTTGGTCGCCGGTAAAATCCGGTGCGGTCGTGCTGTTTGTCTTCGTCGGCAACCTCGCCATCAAGCCAGCCACGACGTTTCTGCTCAATCGCCTGGGATTTCGCCGCCTGCTGACCGGCTCGGCCATCGCTCTGGCCGCGACTGTCGTGGCGTGTGCCTGGTTCACCGCCGACACGCCGCTGGTGGTGATCGCCGCTGTCGCGCTGCTGAGCGGTGTCGCGCGCTCCGTCGGCCTCACTGGCTATTCGACGATCGCCTTCAGCGACACGCCGCCGGACGACCTGCGTGACGCCAACGCGCTGTCCGCCACGGCTCAGCAGACCGCCGCCGGTCTTGGCGTCGCGGTGGCCGCGGTCGCCCTGCAGCTCGGTCACCTGGTCGCCGGCCCGGCCGCGTACGCGGTCGCTTTCGTTGTCCTGGCGGCGATCGCGCTGCTGGCCGGCGTGACGGCCGTACGCCTGCATCCAACCGCGGGTGACGCCGTACGCCGGCCGGCAGCAGTTGGCGGTCAGGTGGCGGAGACCCAGCCGTAGATGTTGCCGGGCCGGCCGGCGTCCCTGGCGTGGGTCGGGTCGAACGGGCCGTGCTTTTCGACCTGGTTGTCGGAGTTTCCTTCGACCGTCGTGATCGTGCCGGTCCCGACCGCCACCACGATGCCGGTGTGCAGGCTGGTGTCCGTGTTCTGTGGGCCGGTGCCATAGAGCACGATGTCACCCGGCTGCATCCCGGTGTCGGTCGAGTGCGCGCGGCCTTTTCGTTGTCCCCAGGTGTAAATGTCGCCGGTGAAGGCGTACGTCGGAATGCCGATGCCGGCATGTTGCCACACCCAGGTCGCGAAGAGCGCGCACCAGGCCTCGCACGGGCCGTATTTGGTGCAGTTGCTGCCTGGCGGGTTCTCACCGACGCCGAGCTCGCCGCTGGCGATGTTGACGATGTCCGCGCGGACGGTTGCGGATTGGACCGCGGCAGCGGACGGGCTGGCAGCCATCGCCAGGAGTCCCACCATCACCAGGAAAGCGGCGATGCCACCGACCAGTCGACGACGATCGCGGAGCCTTGAATCAGTACTCATGAGGCGAAGTATCGGATCAGGACATACAACGGACATACATCCACGGTCGCCATCAGCCGAGATGCACAGTTACGGAACTACGTTCGCGCAGATGACCAAGCTTGCCGGCGACGAGAAGTACACGCCGGCTACATTTTCACGCTTTACATCGTATGACAATTACTTCATGGCTCGAAATATCAGCTTTTGTCGGATGAAGAGATCTTGCCGGCTTTATCGGCGATGGGTAACTTTGCTCCCCGACCGTGATGACGGTCATCCCCGCCGACCGGAAGGTGTCGCGCCATGTCCGCTCTCACCGAGAGACTCGTCAAAGTCGCCGCGATCCTCGCATTGACCGCCGCGGCCGTCACGACCGCGCCAGTCGCGGCCGATGCACACACCTCGATCGCGGCCGTTGTCGCCGCTCCTGACGCCGCTGGCGACGGCACCCCGTCGGGAGCCGTCCAGTGGTTCCAGGCGCACAACGGTTCCACCGGTTGGCAGGGTTATTGCGAGAAAGCGGTCGAAAACGCGTACGGCACGACCGGCGTGTGGGCCTCGGCCAACGCACACTGGAACGGCGCTCCGCAGCACCCCGGCAACTACAGCCCGCCGCTCGGCGCTTTCGTCTACTGGGATGTCGGCGCGTACGGCCACGTCGGCATTTCCGATGGAGCCGGCGGCTTTTACGCCAGCAGCGTGAACGGTGCGATCGGCCATGTCACCAAGGCCGGCGGCGGATACGACTACTACCGCAATGTCGCCGGCTGGAACGCGACCTACCGCGGCTGGACGCCGGCCGCCGTTCCGTCTCACTGATCGCAAAAGCCAGCGGCATGGCAACCGCCGTGCCGCTGGCTATGCGGATTCCTCGGTTTCCACGTAGCCGTTGCCGGTCAGCCAGCCGCGCAGCAACTCGACTCGAGCGGCCCTCGGCTCGTAACCGATGATCACCGGCTGTTCGTTGTACGGCATGGAATCCGAGCTGCGCCGCAGCTTGATGTACTGGCCGCAGGCGTCGATCGCATAGCGTTCCATGTCGTCCTGCAGCGCGCCGATCACCGTGATGCCGCTGTCGGCGCCGATCTGGCCGAGCAGCGAGACCGCCTCACGCCGGTGCTGCTTGCCGAGATTTCGGCCCAGCTCGTCCAAAATCAGCGTCAGCGGCCGGTCCTGCGCGCCGGCCATCGCGGCCGCGCACACGAGTTTCACCGCTTTTTCGTCCATCTGCGCGGTGTTGCCCCGCCGGTTGTAGGCGATCAGCCGTTTTCCCTCGGCGCGGCGCCACATCGGCGTCACTTCCCAGGTCCACGGCTGCGTCGGATCGGCCGGCGCCTCCGGCACCGGATAGTGCAGCGACGCGCCGTATCCGCCGTATTTCCGGTCGATCCGGTCGAACTCGTCGGACACCAGCTTGAGCCGGTTCTTGATCGCGTCGGCCAGCGACGACCGGTATGCGCCGGCCGCCTGGCTCGCCTGCTCGTGACCGAGCCGCGCACCGGCTAGGTCCTTGTGCCGGTCGGCGCGCTCGCCGCTGATCTGCGTACGCTGGTGGCCGTCGAAACTTTCCTGCTGTCGCAGGTAACCGGCGACCGCGGCGCGCAGCGCCGGAAACGCCTGCCGAGCCTGCATGGCCCGACCGGCGCCGTGACCGTGATATTGCTGGAAAAGATTGCGCAGCTCGCTGGGCACCGAGTCGGATTCGCGGTCGGGGAAGCATTTGGAGATGGCGGCGGACATGTGCCGGTCGGCCTCCAGCCACCAGTCGTTCTCGCTCCAGGACTGCTGCGCCTCGTCGAGTCCCAGCACGTACGCCTTCGCCTCGTCGAGACCGTGCCCCCACTCGGCCAGCAACTCCGGCAGTGCCGAACCACCGCGCTGTGCCTCCAGCTCCGTACGCTGGTCCTGCATCTTGCTGACGTCCTGGGAAAGCCGGTCGCGTTCCTTGAGCAGGTTGTCGATGATGCCGTTGCGGGTGGCCGCGTCACCGACCATCTTGTCGCGCTCGCGTGCCGCCACGTCGAGCCGCGTCTGCACCTCGGTCAGCTCGGCGGCGATCTTCTCGCGCTCCAGCCGGTTGGTCTCGATCGCCTCGCGGATCGCGGCGACCTCCTCGGCGGCACGTGCGCCGGTCAGCCGGCGCTCGGCGTCGCGTACCAGGACATCGGCCTCGCGCTTACGTTCTTCGGCCACCACCAACAGATCGCGCTGGTTTTCGAGCTCGAACTCGGCACGCGCGATCCGCTGCGCGCGGCCGGTCGTCGGCTCCGAGAAGCCGCCGACGATCACCGCGCCACTGGAGCTTTCGATCACCCGCGACGGATCGCCGGCCAGCTCGTACGCCCCGGACAGCGCAGCGAGGAAACCGGAAATGTCGAAGCGCGAGTCGGCGTTTCCCGGCAGGTCCTTGGGTTTGCGGCCTTTGGCCGCGTGCGCCGGCACGATCACCGAGCCCGGCAACGCGTTCAACGCGCGAGCGGCGCCCTCCGCGTCGTCGGCACCGACCACGACTGCCTGCCGGTATGGCGCGAGGATCGGTTCCCATTTCGCCCGCTGTTCCTCGGAAACACTCACCGCGTCGGCGACCGCGACCGCCTCGATGCCAGCCGCCGCGAGCAGCGACAGCTCCTCCTGGGCCAGGTCCTCACCGGCCTCCGCCGAGGTCAACCGTACGCCGGCGGCCGCCAGCCGGTTTTCCGCCACACCACAGGCTTTGACCGCCTCCTGCTGCGCGGCGACGGCCGACTCCAGCTCGGCCATCGCGGCCTTTTCCTCGCGGCCGTCCGCGTCACGCGCGACTTCCTGCAGCGTGTCGGCCTTTTTCTGGTCCTGCTCGATACGGTCGTCGCGCCGCGCCAGCTCGCCTTCCAGATAGCGCTCGCGGCCGGCCAGCCCGCGATGGGTCTCCATGACCAGGCGCTGCTTCTGCTGGAACTCGTCGTCGTTGGAGACCTCGTTGATCTGCGCGGAAAGCTCGCGGATCTTCTCCTTCTTCTCGGTCATCTCGTCGGTCAGCCGCTCGACCGCGAAGTCGAGGCTCTGCTTGTCGTCATGCGCCTTGGTGACGGCGACCGCGACCCGCGAACGCCACGACCGCTCGGCTTCCAGCACGGACGCACGCGCGGCATCGCGGTCGTCGATGCTGCGCTCGATCGCACGCGCGTGTTCTTCCCACTCGGCAAGGAGTTCCTCAGCGCGCGCGACCTTGCGACGCTCCTCGTGCTCGCGAATGCGGCCGACGCGCTCCTGCTCGATCTCTCGGTCCAGGCCGGTCAGTGCGGCGATGGCGGAGAAAATTCGGTGTGCCGGCAGATCGTTGAGCGGCTGCGCCAGAAGATTGGCGGTGGCGCTTGCACGTACGGACGTGGAAAGAAAAGAGACACACCGTACGTGATCGCCGAACAGCACACGCGGCATCTCGCGGGCCGACAGGTCGTTGCGCCGCCGGCCACGTTTTGCCAGCGTGGCCCAGGTTTCGTCGGCCGATTTCTCCCGGTCGGCCTCGCTGCGGCCGACCGGCAGCCGCAGGCCGTCGGTCCACCGGAAGACGACGTGCGGACTGTGCTCGCGGTCGATCCTGATCCACACCGTCAGCGCGGATTCCTGCAGTGCGGACAGCGTATCGGCTTGTGGATCGGCGAAAACTCCGATGATGTAGCCGTGTTTGGCGTCGGCCCAGCGGCCTTCCTGGCCGGCGTCCTCGGCGGTGAACAGCAGGTCCAGCGCCGAGGTGGCGCCGGAGTTGAAGCGCCACTGGTCGTCGGCGTGGATGAAGCTGGCCGAGCCGATCAGCGAGGATTTGCCGGCACCGTTGGAGTCCTTCGGTCCCTGGCCGGCGACCGCGATCAGGCTGGCCGCGCTGATCGGGATCGGATGCATGGACAACCGCGAGATGTGTACGGTCTGCAGGCCGACCAGGACCCGGTTGCCGACCACGTCGTCGGTGTAGTTTTCCACTGGTGCCGGCAAAGTCGGTCCTTCCTATATCCCGCGGCGGGCACGGATGGCGGCGGCCAGCGGGGTCGCCGGTCCGGCCGCGAGGATCAGCTGGTCCTGCAGGCGGCGGCTGGCCGCCGGGGTGAGCCGGTGCAGCTGCGGCCCCGGCTGATACGACGCGCCTTCGGTGGTCGGGTCGGCGCCGCGGACCATCTGGATCAGGCCGGCGCCGCGCAGCCGCGCCAGTGCCTCGGTCATCGACCGGCCGCCGGCCAGCTGCGAGATCCGCCGCAGATGTGTTGGCGTCGTGGGGAAAGTCGACACCCAGGTGCCAGGCGGCAGCTTGCCTTCCGAGCGCGGGATGGCCACCGAATGGACGAGTACGAGCGTCAGGATCGCGCGGTCGAGCTCCGGCAGGATCCCCCAGCCATGCTCGGCCAGCTGCTCGGCGATGTCGTCGCGATAGCCGGAGGTCCACAGACCCGGTCCGACCGAGACCAGCGTACGGCCGGATTTCGCCAGCAGAGCTTCGATCCGCTGCCGCAGCGTCGCGTCGCGCAGCGCGCCGAGCTGCAGCTCCTGCACCGGCTCGCTGCTGTATTCCACCGCGGCCCAGGCCGCGACCACCTGGTCCCGCTCGCGGTCGCTCAGCGCGTCCAGCAGCGGCGCGTAGAAGTCGGTCATTCGCGCGGCCCCGGCATGTCCCGGCACAGGTCGCGCAGCGTACCGAGGTCGGAGTCCGGCCACAGCGCGACCGCCGGGCCGAGTCGTACGACACTTTTGGCTTCGTCCAACAAAATCCAGCGGTGCGTGGCGAGCCGGCGCAACGCGCCGACGGTCAGCATCCTGGTGGACTCGGCGGACCGGCCGGGCGCCAGCTGCGCGGCCACGTCGAGGATGTCGTCCATCGACGCCGCCACGCCAGGCCATGGCTTGTCCGCATCGCTCCAACAGCAACGAAGACAGCACAACAGCACGCGGTTGGTCTCGTTTGGCTGCTCGACGCCGATGAGGCCGAGGCCAAGCTCGGTGACCACCGACGGCGTCACCTCGTCAGGCGTCGCCGGCACGAGCCAGGCCTGCTCGGTCCCCGGCTCCGGCAGCCGCCGCATGCCGTCCGGCGTGGGCACCTCCGGATCGACCAACAGTGGACCGGTCGCGCGAGCGCGCGCCAGCCACAGAGCGGATTCGGTCACGAGGCCGCTCGCCGAAACCAGCCACGGGTCATGTAGTGAGCGGCCGTCCCCCCGACCTCCACGGTGTCCTCCCAGTCGATCCGATAGCCCAGCTCCGGGCTGTTGCTGGCCGCGGTCAGGTCGGCGAAGACCCGCCGAGCCGTCGACCAGTCCCCCACCTCGCGCAGCACCTCCGGAATGCTGACGGCTTCGCGGCCGCGGAGCAAATCCTCGGCGAGCGTACGCAGCCGCTCCAGGTCGGCGTCGACGCGCGGCGCGGACTCACCGGCCTGCCGGTCCGGCAGCGCCGGCCGCGGCGGCGGGATGCGCGTCGGCATCGGCTTGGCGGTGCTCTGCAGCGCCTCGTCCAGCGCCACCACGTCCTGCCAGGCCGCCGGCGCGTCGAAGACATGTGTCGACAGCACTTCGGCTAGCTGCCCGACGGTCGCTCGTTGCGCGTACGAGTTCCACATCTCGACCGGCAACAGGTCCAGCGCACGCGTCGCACCGGCGTCGTCGGCCAGCCGCGCCGACGCCGACTGGGACGCGTCGCGGTATGCGTCGACGCCGGCTCGCAGCTCCATGCACGCGCGGCTCAGCGACGGCCACCGCTCCAGGATCTGCCCGTGTACGCCGGTGGCGCGCGTGATCAGCTCGTCGGCACTCCACAGCAGCGGCGCGCGCTCGCGCAGCGCCTCGATCGTGCCGCCGACCGCCAGACCGACAAGCTCGTTGGCCAGCAGCCGGAACGCGCGCGTGATCTCCGCCGCCACCCGGCGCGCGTCGTCCTCGGACGCGTCGCGCGACTCCAGGTTGATCCGCTCGATCGCGAGCAGCTGGTGCAGCTCGGCCTGGCCACCCGTGCGCAGCATCCGCTGGATGAACAGCAGCGACACGTACGCGGTGAAAGACGCCTGGAACTCGCGCGGGTTCGGCTTCTCAAAGGCCGGCCGGATCGCCTTGAGCTCGCGCAACACGCGTACCCGCTCCTCGGCGACCGCGCGCGGATGGTGGCGGCAGGCCGCGTGCATCTGCTCGACCGTGAGCCCGCGCTCGCCGGCCTCGGCGAACGCCGCGAACAGGGTCTCCGCCACGTCGAACATCACCGGATCGGTGATCACCGAGCGCGCGTTGCGTCCCAGGACGGCACCGATCTGCCGGTAGACGTCGACGACGGCGACCTCCGCGGCCCACCCGTCGAGACTCGGTTCCTCTTCCACAACTAGGCGACTCTACTTGGCCGGGTCCGGCCGGGCCGGGCAGCGGCGCGCCATGTCAGGATGGAAAGCGCTTTCTATGCTGAGGAGAGGCTGATGCGGTACGCCATTGTGGGGCTTGGATCACGAGCGCAGATGTATCTCGACGCGTGCGTCGGCGCGCATCGGGACGTGGCCGAGCTGGTCGCCGTGGCCGACGTGAACCGCGGCAGGATCGGTCATCACCTGCGACGGATCGGCGCCGACCTGCCGGCGTACGCCTCCGTCGAGGAGCTGCTGGCGGCCCAGACGGTCGACCGCGTGATCGTCACGACGCCTGACTACACACACGCTTCGATCGTCATCGCGGCGCTCGAGGCGGGCGCCGACGTCATCGTCGAGAAGCCGCTGACCATCGACGCCGACAGCTGCCGCGACATCGCCGCGACCATCGAGAAGACCGGAAAATCGGTCACGGTCACCTTCAACTATCGCTACTCACCACGAAACTCCGCGTTGCGTGAGGTGATTGCCGCCGGACAGATCGGAAAGGTCACGTCCGTCCACTTCGAATGGGTCCTGGACACCGCACACGGCGCCGATTACTACCGGCGCTGGCACCGCGAGAAAGCGAAGTCCGGCGGCCTGCTCGTCCACAAGGCATCACACCACTTCGACCTGGTCAACTGGTGGATCCACGACATACCGACACGCGTGTACGCCAGCGGCGGACTTCGCTTCTACGGCTCGGAAAACGCGTCGGCGAGAGGATTGGTCGACCGGCCTCCGCGCGGCAGCATCGATGTCGCATCACGCGATCCGTTCATGCTCGACATGCGCGAGAACCCGACTCTGAAGGCGCTCTATCTGGACAACGAGTCCTACGATGGATATCTGCGCGACCAGGATGTTTTCGCGCCTGGGATCACGATCGAGGACAACATGTCGGTGATCGTGGACTACGCGAGCGGCGCGACCATGTCATACTCGCTGAATTCGCACAGTCCCTGGGAAGGCTATGTCGTGTCGGTCAACGGCACCGAAGGCCGCGCCGAGCTGACCGTCGTGGAGCGCGGCGCCGTACTGGCCGATTCCGGCCGCCCCGTCGTCGATCCGAGCGCTTCCCCGGAGATGGTCGCGGCAACGGAAAGCCGGCCACAGAGCGAAAAACTGGTCGTACAGCGACATTGGCAAGCGGCACAGGAAGTGCCGATCACCGGCGGCGACGGCGCTCACGGCGGCGGTGACGCGAAGCTGCTCCGCGACGTTTTCGTTGGGGCGTCTGGGGATCCGCTGTCGCGAGCGTCGGATTATCGCGACGGCGTACGCTCGATCGCCGTCGGCATCGCCGCCAACACGTCCATCGCCACCGGCCACCCGATCACCATCGCCGACCTCGACCTCCGCACCGACCTCTCCTGGCCCACCTAGCCGCCGTAGCCTTGTCGGTCAATGTCCCACTTTGATGTCTTGTTAAACAAGTACTACCGCAGCCAGCCGCCTCGCCTGCATTGTCAGCCCCACTAGTCACACCAGCACCATCCCGACTGCCACCCAATGTTCGCATGGCCCCCATGCGTGCGTCAGACGCAAGTAAAGAGCCCCTACCACCAAACCCAAACCGGCAAGACAGACATTTAGCGCTACAGAAGAACTATCGGCGTCCAGCCCGACGGCTTGCTTCCCATACGTGACCTGGCTTGCTCGTTCTCCCCGTCGGCGGGCACAGCCAACCACATTTTCGGAGGGGCCGCCGCCCACCACAACGCAACCACCCACCCAAGCTCGGCGGCCCCTCTGAACCTCCCCCGTCATCCAACGAAACAACCAGAACCCCCCTCACTCAACGGAACAACAAGCGACGCACCCCCCGTGGCAGACTCACCCAAAACGCCCCTGAAGAGACCGAACAACGCCAGGCATGGCCCCTTGGAGACGCGCCGGCAGCCGCAGCCACGCCGGTACGAACACCTCAGTCCGATTCCGCTCAACAGCCGACACCACCGCCGAGGCCACCTTCGTCGCCGACACAGGCCGGGGCCGGCGACGATCGTACGGTTTCCCGCGTCGTACGAAAAACTCCGTGTCGACCACGCCGGGAATGATGGTGGAGACCCCGATGCCGGCAGGCCGCACCTCGTATCGAAGGCTGTCGGCGAAAGTACGCAGCGCGGCCTTGGTCGCGGAATACACGGCCTCGTCTCGGACTCCCATGCAGCCGGCGATCGACGACACCAGCGCCACGTGGCCACGCCGCTGAGAAACCATCGACGGCAGGAGCAGTCGTACGAGCTCAAGGTGCGCGGTGATGTTCACCGTCACCAATGCCGCAACCGAATCCGTCATCGCGGCGACCGGACCGGCATAGCCGACCCCAGCGTTGCCAACGAAAACGTCGACATCTCCGGCCCATTCGACAATCGCGGAAGGCGCGTCGGCGGAGCCGAGATCCACGGCCAGACAGGCAAACCCAGAAGCGGCGAGGCGAGCGGTGTCCCGGCCGACGACGAGTACGTGCGCGCCGCGAGCGGCCAGCAGTTTCGCAACCACCGCGCCGATGCCGGACGAGCCGCCGGTGACGAGTGCGGTCGCGCCGGCGAGTTTCACTGGCTTTCCGCGACCTGGTGTGCCTCGTGCGCCTCGCGTACGACCTGTGGCGCGCGTCGAGCGAGGATCGCCACACCGACCGCCATCGCGGCCAGCGCCAGCACCTCGCCGGTCACGATCGCCGGCCCGGACCGCAGGCCTTCGCCGAGCCACAGGATGCCGACGCCGATGCCGACCAGCGGATCCAGGATGACGATCACCGACAACGCCGGCGCGAGCGCGACACCGGCCTGGAAAGCGTGCTGGTTCAACACGAAACCGAGCGGACCGCAGATCGCGACCGCGTAGATCGGCCAACTGGTCAGGAAAACCACCAGGCCGTCCTGCAGCGTGTCCATGGCGACCTTGATCAGGCCCGCCGTCACGCCATAGAAGACACCGGCGGCGGTCGCGTACGCGAGCGTCCGTACGGTCGGATTGCCGCGTACGCCGCCGATCAGGCACAGCACCAGGATCGCCAGCAGTCCGAGCGAAAGTGGCAGCACGTCGTGCAGCGCCATCGTCTCACCGCCGCCGGATGGCTGTGCCAGCAACAAAAACGCGGCCAGGCCGACCACACAGAGCACACCGCCGTAGATCACCGTTCGATCCGGCCGCTGGTGTTGCAGCGCCGCGGCGAAAACGATCGCGAAAAGTACGCCGGACACCAGCAGCGGCTGCACCAACACCAGCGGCGCCGTGCTGAGCGCGACCCACTGCCCGACCACGCCGACCAGGTTGACCAGCAGCGACAATAGCCAGAACGGATGCCTGACCAGCGCGAACAGCAGGCCGAAGCGGCGGCTCTCCGCGGTCGGGATGGCGCGCGCGACCCGGTGCTGCATCGCTCCGGTCAGGCCGAAGGACGCGGCCGACAGCAGGGCCGCCGGCACGGCGATGACCAGATCGACCGGTGACACCTCCAACGCATACCCCCTACCGCGTCAGCGCACCATCCACGCTGGTGGACCGCTCACCTCGGCGGCCAACTCCGCGAAGGCCGCCGTCACCGCGGCTCCGAGCCGGTCGCCGCGGTCGGCGATGTCGGACGCCGACGTGACACACCAGCCAACATTCCCCGACCACGTCAGCATTCCCACCGACAGCCGGACGCCTGGCGCGAGTGCCAGAACAGGATAAATCCCGCGTACGAGCGCACCGCGCAGGCGCACCGGTGCGCGCGGTCCCGGAATGATCGACGCGACCAGCGTGAACCACGCACTCCGGTATACCCCGCGCGCGAGCCACCGATGCAGCCACGGCGGAGCCAGACCGATCAGGCGTACGACGAAATGCGCCGCCAGCGGCGCCGACGACTCCATCTGTGCGCGGACAGCCGCGCGCGTGGCCATAATGCGCCTGACCATCGGCATCCGGCCGGTCGGCAGGTCGATCCGTACGGCGCCGGTGTGGTTGCCGGGCGAGCCAAACGTACGCGTCGTCCGCAGCGATACCGGCACCATCACGCGAACGCGGTCGACACCTGGGCTCGCGCGATGCAGACCCTCCGCGAGCAGGCCGGTCAGCAGCTCGGCGCTGGTCACACCGAGCGACTTCGCCACCTGCCTGACCTGCTTGGACGGCAGCTCGACGAGGCTGTGGTGCCGGTCGGCCGAGCGGATCGGTCCCTCCCAGCCGGTCTTCGGCGCGGTGCCGGTACGCGCCAGCTTCCACAGGCCGCGGGCCAGCTGACCGGGCCGGCCGACCGGCGCACGTTCACCGCTGTCCGGCGGCAGCGTACGACCGCGAGCGCGCGCGACCAGCGCGTTGACGACCGCCACGCCGTCGGTCAGCGCGTGGTGCATCTTGATCAGCAGGATCCGCTGGTTGTCGGTCAGCCCGCCGACGAGCTGCGCCTGGCAGCCATCGGTGCCAGCGCTGAAGAAGCGGTCCATCACGCTCTCCAGCACCAGCTCAGGATCCACCGGCCGTCCCGCCCGCGACACGTCCAGCTCAGTCACGATCGTGGACAGGTCGACCTTCTGCGCGTACGTCCACCGCGGCCGCCGCCAGGCGCCACCAGGCCGCAGCCGCGCGGCGAGTCGTGGCGCGGCGGCCAGCAGGTCGGCCGCGTCGGCGGCGGTGAACGGCGTGCCGTCCGGCTTCGGCTCCAGGACCACCGCCGTGCCGAGCTGCTGTGGCACGTCCGGCGTGTCGACGTGCAGGAACATCGCGTCCTGCGGGTCGAGCCGTTCGTCCGGCCGTACGCTCGGACAGGCCATCAGCAGGCGCAGGTCGTCGGCCACCGCGGACAGGCTGCCACTTTCCGCGTGCTTGAGCGCGGCTTCCTCCATCGCGGCCAGCCGGTCCGGCTCGGCGAGCAGCAGGCGTACGGCCGCGGCCAGCTCACCGGGTTTGCGGCAGACCATCGCGAAGCCGGCGTCGGCCATCAGCTGCGCGTTGGCACGGCCGTGCGCCGCGATCGGCCGGTTCATCAGCAGAGCGCGGCCGCACGCGATCGCCTCCAGGCCGGTCGCGCCGCCAGCGTTGGTGACCACGACGTCCGAGGCGACCTTGAGCTCGGCGATGCGGTCGGTCCAGCCGAGTACGCGCAGGCGGGGATGCCGCTCGGCCAGCCGGTCGATCTTGCGCTTCAAGCCGTCGTTGCGGCCGCACACGACGACCGGATGCACGCGCGGGTCCGCCGTCAGCAGCTCCCGCGCCGCGGCCTCCACGTCGCCGAAGCCGAGCGAGCCGCAGGAGACGACCGGCACGAACGCGTCCTGCGGCAGGTCCAGTGCCGTACGCGCCTGCCGGCGGTCGCCCGGACGAAAGTCGGCGCGCACCGGCGCCGCGCCGACCACGACGTTCGCGTCTGGTACGGCTCGCCGCGCGAGCGGTGCAGCCACCTCGTGCATCACCACGTTGAGGTCGATGTCCGCGTAGACCCAGAAGGGATGCGGCGCGAAGTCCGAGACCCAGGCGCCAACCGGCATCGGCAGCCGGCCGCGCTCGCGCAGCCAGCGCAGGCCGGCCGTGCCGAGCGGATACGTACAGAGGATCAGGTCCGGCGCGAAGTCAGCCACCTTCCGGCGCAGCCGCCGTCCACACCAGGCACCAACGAATCGCTTGGAAGCGTTGGCAAACCACCGGTGACGCCACAGCGAATCATAGAAAAACTCGTAGAGCCATGGCGTGTGCTGCACGTTGGTGATGTAGATCCGGCGGAACACCGGGCCGACACCTGGTCCCATCACGTCCAGCGCGTCCAGCCACTTCACCGTGATGTCCGGCCACAGCTGCCGCGCGACGGCCTCCAGCGCGCGACCGGTCGCGTTGTGTCCCTCACCCATGTCCGCCGAGATGATCAGTACGCGGCGGGGTCGTCTGATCTGGTCCACTTCCTCATGCTTGTTGGTCGCCGCGGCCATTTCTGCACCAGAGGCGTACGTCTTTGGACGTATCGGTTGTCCCGAAGGCACAAGACGGCACCGGACGCCCAACGGCTGGCGGATGGTCTGTACGCTGTTTTCTCAGCCGCCGCACGCGTACGTCCATCGTCAAGAGGTTTTCTCGCTCGATGCGCCAACACGTGATCCATCTGCCGTCACCGCGGGCCATGATGCACCACGCGGTTCCGCACCTGCTGGAGTCGACGCTCATTCCGCTCGGCCTGTTCTACGTCGTGCTCACCACGATCGGCCTGGACAGCGCGATGTGGGCCGCGCTCGGCTGGGCCGGCGCCGCCATCGGCGTACGGGCCATCCGCCGCCGGCCGGTGCCGGCGGTCCTGGTGCTGACCACGACGCTGCTGCTGGCGCGTACGGTCCTCGGCCTGATGACCGACAGCGCGTTCCTCTACTTCCTGCAGCCGACCCTGCAAAACTTCCTGCTGGCCTTGGCGTTCGCGGCCACCGCGGTCCTCGGCCGGCCACTGCTGGCCAAGCTCGCCGACGACTTCTGCGCGTTTCCCGGCGCGCTGACCAGCCGGCCCGGCGTGCAGCGGTTCTTCCGGCAGGTGTCGATGCTGTGGGCTCTGGTGTTCGTCGCCAACGGCCTCGGCACGCTGTGGATCCTGGCCAAGGAGACGGTCGGCGACTACCTGATGGTCAGCACCGCCGGCTCGTACGCGCTAATCGGGCTGGCCGCGGTGCTCTCGCTGGGCTGGTTCCGCCGGTCGCTGCGCGGCGAGGGCATCGTGCTCCGGCTCGGCTCCGCCGGTTAGGTCGATCTGCGCCGGCGGTCCCCAGGCCAGCGCCAGCGTGAGCGAGGCGCGCATCCCCGGATCGTCCAGCGCGTCGCCGAACAGCTCGCGCAACTGACCCAGCCGATAGCGCACGGTGTGCGGATGAATGTGCAGCTCAGCGGCCACCGCGCGGCGGTCACCCATGTTGCGCAGCCAGCACGCGAGCGTCTCGCACAGCCGGTCGTACACCGGCCGCGGCAGGTCGGCGAGCGGCGCCAGGCACTGTTGGCAGAGCGCGGACAGCAGCCGGTCGTCACGGTGCACGATGATCGCGTCCAGGTGCTCGGCGGCGAACAGCGGGTCGTCGGCCAGCACGTTGGAGCGGCGCAGCCGCAGCGCCACCTCGGCGATGTGCAGGCTGGCCGGCAGCCGGTCCAGCGGTACGGTCGCGCCGACCACCGCGCCGGTCCCCCGCAACGCGTCGGCGAGCCGCGCGCGGCGGCCCGGACCGGCAGGGTCGGGCACGATCCCGATGGTCACGTCCGGCCGCCACACGCGCAGGCACGAGTCCTCCAGCCGGGACAACGGCTGGCCATCAGGGCCATTGTCGCGGTCCACCAGCACGACCGCGGCCTCGCGCGGCAACGTCCAGTCGGCACGGGCCGCCGCGGCGCGTACGGCCGCGCTGTTGGCGCGATCGGACAGCAGCAACTCGGCCAGGTCCTCGCGCAACCGGTCACGCTCGCGGCTGGTCTGGCGCTGCTCCTGGAAATAGCCGCGTAAGGTCGCCGTCGAGAGCTGGTCGACGGCCGCGAACACCGCTCCGGCGAGCGCGGCGAACACCTCCGGCGAGACGCCGACCTCGAGCGCGGCATCGGACACGTGCTTCCAGGCGACCCGGGCGCCGGCGCGATACGCGGACAGCAGGATCGCCAGGTCGCGTCCGTCGCGGCAGTGCGCGCGGCCGATCTCCTCGAAAAGGGTCTGCTCGACGCCTTGTTCGACGTCGAGCGAAAGGCGCGAAAGACCACGCTCGGCCAACTCGACGAGTCGGCCGACGAAGCCCTGGCCGGCGGCGAGCACCTCGTCGAACTCGTCGGTCAGAAACTGTGCGTAGTCAGGTGCGTACGGAACGAGCAGGTCCCGCACTTCGGTCAACATCGTCGGCAACCGGCGTGCCACCGCCGGTGCCAGGCGTACGAGCACGGCCTCGTTGTCGCTGCTGAACTGCGGATCAGGCATGGATCGGTCGTCCCTCACACATCCGCGGCCACCTGGAGTCGGTTGTCCCTTTGAGAACAAGTGCGGCAGGCAGAATTTTCTTTCCGGGACCAGAACTGAACCCGCCAAGACAACAAGCATGACGGTGTGTGGTCACCACCTGCCGAGGCCCGGCTACGCGAGAAAGAACGCGCGGAAAACTTTCCGGTCGCGCTGAAAGTGCTGCCGCGGCGGCTGCGCGGCCACCTGGTGGCGGTGTACGACGTGGTCCGGTGGATCGACGACCTCGGCGACGAGGCGGCCGGTGATCGCACCGCCCTGTTGACCGCGTTCGCCGCCGACCTGGCCACCGTGTGGGACGGCGGCGAGCCGCGGTCGGCCGTGCTGCGCAGGCTCGTGCCGACGGTCGCCGAATGCCGGCTCGACAGGCAGCCGTTTGACGACCTGGTGCAGGCGAACCTGCGCGACCAGACTGTCACTTCCTATCGCACCTATCAGGATCTGCTGGGGTATTGCGCACTTTCCGCGGCCCCGGTTGGCCAGATGGTACTGGCGATCTTCGACGCTCGCTCGGCGGAAAACAACCTCTTATCCGACCGTGTCTGCACCGCATTGCAACTCCTCGAACATTGGCAGGACGTGGCGGAGGACCGAGCCGCCGGCCGCGTCTATCTGCCGCAGGAGGACCTCGACACGTACGCCGTTACCCACGCTGACCTCGACCAACCTCGTGGCACGCCGGAATTCCGGCGGCTCATCCAGTTCCAGACCGAGCGCGCCGTACGGCTGCTGGAATCCGGTGCGCCGCTGGTCGGCCGGCTGCACGGCTGGGCCCGGCTGGCCGTCGGTGGATATGTCGCCGGCGGATTCGCCGCGGCCAGGTCCATTCAGGCGGCCGGCTGGGACGTCCTTGCCGGCACACCGAAAACCCGCCGGACCGACGTGGTCAGGCAGCTCTTTCGACAGCTGAGGAGCGCCGCATGACCAGCACAATCACCGAGGCGTACGACCATTGCGAGACGGTCACCAGGACCGAGGCGCGTAACTTCTATTACGGCATTCGCCTGCTGCGGCCGGACAAACGCGCGGCCCTGTGCGCTGTTTACGCGCTGGCGCGGCGGATCGACGACATCGGCGATGGTGATCTGCCTCACACAAGAAAACTCGCGCTTCTGGCGGGCGTACGAGACAGTCTCGCCAACCTCGGCGACAGCACCGATCCGGTGTTGGTCGCGGTCGCCGACGCGGCACGGCGACTGCCGATTCCGATGGATGCCTTCGAGGAACTGCTCGACGGCGTCGAGATGGACGTGACCGAACGCCATTACGAGACATTCGACGAGCTCGTCACCTATTGCCGTTGTGTGGCCGGCAGCATCGGCCGGCTGTGCCTCGGTGTGTTCGGCAGCCGCCCGGACCGCAACGCGCCGGCGTACGCGGACGCGCTCGGGATCGCCTTGCAGCAGACCAACATCCTCCGGGACATCCGCGAGGATTTCATGAATGGCCGGACCTATCTGCCAACCGAGGACCTGCGCCGGTTCGGCGTAGAACTCAAGCTCGACGGGAACGACGTCCTGGTGGACACCGACGGCCAGTTGGCGGCGCTGATCCGGCACAGCGCCGCGCGAGCGCGGCAATGGTATGCCGACGGGCTGCGGCTCGTACCGTTGCTCGACCGCCGCAGCGCGGCCTGCTGTGCCGCCATGTCCGGCATTTACCGGCAGCTGCTGGACCGGATCTCCGCCGACCCGGCGCAGGTCTATGACCGGCGCCTTTCCTTGACCGGCTGGCAAAAGGCCGGAGTCGCCGTACGCGCACTCGCCGGAGTGCCCAGATGAGCCGTGTCGCCGTTGTCGGTGGTGGGCTCGCCGGGATCGCCGCCGCGTTGCGCTGCGCCGACGCCGGTCTCGACGTGACGCTTTTCGAGTCGCGTGGCGCACTCGGCGGCCTGACCCATTCCTTCCGTCGCGGTGACCTGTCCGTCGACAACGGCCAGCACGTGTTTCTTCGTTGCTGCACCGCATATATCGGCCTGCTCGAGCGACTGGGCGTACGCGACAAGGTGCATCTGCAGGACCGGCTGGCGATCCCGGTGCGGTCCGCGCGCACCGGACCCGAACACTGGTTGCGGCGTGGTCGCCTCGCCGCGCCATATCACCTGTCGGAGTCGGTGCTCGCGTACCGGCACGTGTCGATGCGCGAGCGGATCGCCTTCGCACAGGCGGCATTGGCCTTGCGTGACATCGATCCGGTCGCGGTCGACGACCGCAGTTTTGGCGACTGGCTGCGCGAACGCCGGCAGAGCGCGCGTACGGTCGAGACGCTGTGGGACCTCATCGGTGTCGCCACTCTCAACTCGTGCGCCGACAACGCCTCACTGAGCCTGGCCGCGACGGTTTTCCAGGTCGGCCTGCTGTCGGATGCGTCGGCGTCCGACCTCGGCTGGTCGAAGGTGCCGCTGTCCGAGCTCCACGGCGAGGCGGCGCGGTCCGCTCTGTCCAATGTGGACCTACGCCTCAACGCCAAGGTGCGGTCGCTGTCCACCGGCTGGCGGGTCGACGGCGAGTCCTTCGACCAGGTCGTGCTCGCTGTGCCGCCACCAGTCGCCGAGCGGCTTTTGCCCGCTGGCGCGGTCAATCTGACGGCCGGCTGGTCGGAACGGCTCGGCAACTCGCCGATCATCAACGTCCACGTGCACTATGACCGGCAGGTCCTCGACCAGCCTTTCGTCGCCGCGATCGACAGTCCGCTGCAGTGGGTTTTCGACCGTACGACACAGGCGGGCGTCAGCAACGGCCAGTACGTCGCCGTTTCGTTGTCGGCCGCTGACGACCTCGTCGGCCTGCCGACCGGACAACTCCGCGCACGCATGCTGCCGGCTTTGGCGGCATTGCTGCCATCCGCGCGCGGCGCACGGATCCTCGACTTCTTCGTGACCCGCGAACGTACGGCCACATTCCGTCCGGCGCCAGGCACCGCGGCGTTGCGGCCGGCGGCAACCACCGCCGCCACCGGCCTGTTCCTGGCCGGCGCGTGGACCGCGACCGGCTGGCCGGCCACCATGGAAGGCGCCGTACGCAGCGGCGACGCTGCCGCCGCGGCCCTTCTGAGCCAACGAAAACCGATCAAGGAGGCGGCGGCATGACCATCGCGACGGCCGACGTCCTGCACCGCGGCCGGCAGTTGTTCCTGCCGGCGCTGCAGGCCGCGGTGGCGCGGCTGGACGAGGCGAACCGGCGGATCGCCTCGTACCACCTCGGCTGGACCGACGTGGACGGCACACCTTCGCAGGCCAGCGGCGGAAAAACGCTCCGGCCGGCACTCGCGCTGCTGTCCGCCGAGGCGGCCGGCGCGGCCGCGGAGACCGGCGTGCCAGGTGCCGTCGCGGTCGAGCTCGTACACAACTTTTCGTTGGTGCACGACGATCTGATGGACGGCGACACCGAGCGGCGGCACCGGCCGACGGTCTGGTCGGTGTGGGGATCCTCCGCGGCCATCCTCGCCGGCGACGCGATGTTGGCTCTGGCGCAGGAGATCCTGCTCGACAGCGGATCGATCCCGGCCGCGCGGTTGCTGACCGAGACGACGCGTGAGCTGATCCGTGGCCAGGTGCTGGACATCGAGTTCGAGCGCCGGTCGGACGTGACGCTGGCCGAGTGTTTGGACATGACCGCCGGGAAAACCGGCTCGTTGCTGTCGGCCAGCTCGGCGATCGGCGCCATCCTGGCCGGCGCGGCACCGGAAGTCGTCGCCGCGCTCGGCGCGTACGGTGCGGAGCTCGGCATCGCCTTCCAGCTCATCGACGATCTGCTCGGGATCTGGGGCGACCCGGCGACCACCGGCAAACCGGTCTTCAACGACCTGCGTACGCGCAAGAAAAGCCTGCCGGTGACATACGCGGTGACGCACGGCGGCGCGGCTGGCCGTGAACTTTCCGCCTGGCTGGCCGCGGACAGCCTGCCGGCCGACGCGGATCTGCGGCGTGCCGCGGATCTGGTGGAGACCGCCGGCGGGCGCGCCTGGGTCACCGAGGAAGCCGCGCGGCGGATCGCTCTGGCCGAGGACGCGCTGATGCCCGCGCCACTCGACCGCACCGCTCGTGAGGAGCTGATCGCACTCGCGCACTTCACCGTGTCACGGGAGGCCTGATGACCATCACCGAACTGGAGACATCGCGAGTTTCCGCGGCGAAACAGGCGTTGCAGGCGGCCGTCGAGCATCTTCGCGGCCTGCAAAGCGACCGCGGCTGGTGGAAGGGCGAGCTGGAAACCAACGTCACGATGGACGCCGAGGACCTGCTGTTGCGCGAGTTTCTGGGCATCCGCACGGCATCCGAGACCGAGGAGGCGGCTCGCTGGATCCGCTCGCAGCAGCGCTCCGACGGCACCTGGGCCAATTTCTTCGGTGGACCGGGCGACCTGTCCACGACCGCCGAGGCCTGGATCGCGCTCCGGCTCGCCGGTGACTCGCCGCACGAGCCACACATGGCCAAAGCGGCGGAATTCGTTGTCAGCAATGGCGGTTTGGAGCACAGCCGCGTCTTCACCCGGATCTGGCTGGCGCTTTTCGGCCTGTGGTCGTGGGACGACCTGCCGACGCTGCCGCCGGAGATGATCTTCCTGCCGTCGTGGTTTCCGTTGAACCCGTACGATTTCGCCTGCTGGGCCAGGCAGACGATCGTGCCGCTGACGATCGTCGGCACGCTGCGGCCGTGCCGGCCGGTGCCTTTCGGCGTCGCCGAGTTGCTGTCCGGCAGCCCTCGGCCGAGGCTCGACGCGCCGTGGACGTGGGCCGGCGCCTTCCAACGACTGGACAAAGTCCTTTACGCGTACGGAAAACTGCCGGTGCATCCGGGTCGTACGCTCGCCATGCGCAAGGCCGCGGAGTGGATCGTCGCGCGGCAGGAGGCGGACGGCTCGTGGGGTGGCATCCAGCCGCCATGGGTCTATTCGTTGCTGGCTCTGCATCTGCTCGGCTATTCGCTCGACCATCCGGTCGTCAAGGCCGGGCTGAAAGGCTTGGACGGCTTCATCATCCGAGAAGACACACCGGACGGTGTCGTACGCCGACTGGAGGCCTGCCAGTCACCGGTGTGGGACACGGCGCTGGCGTTGACCGGCATGCTCGACGCCGGAGTCGCCGCCGATGATCCGGCGGTCGTACGCGCCGCGGATTGGCTGCTCGGCGAGGAAATCGACATACGCGGCGACTGGGCCGTGAAGCGGCCGAAACTCGCGCCAGGCGGCTGGGCCTTCGAGTTCGCCAACGACCTCTATCCGGACACCGACGACACCTCCGAGATTGTCCTTGCACTGCGGCGAATCGCACATCCGGACCGCGACCGCCTGGACGCGGCCGTCCGGCGCGGCGTCGACTGGTTGGCCGGCATGCAGTCGAAAGACGGCGGCTGGGGCGCCTTCGACGCCGACAACACGCGGGAAGTGCCGCGAAAACTGCCGTTCTGCGACTTCGGCGAGGTCATCGACCCACCGTCGGCGGATGTCACCGCGCATATCGTGGAGATGTTCGGCGCGCTCGGCCGCGGCTCAGACGAGGTGTGCCGGCGCGGCGTACGGTGGCTGGTCGACGCGCAGGAGCCGGACGGATCCTGGTTTGGCCGCTGGGGTTCCAACTATGTCTATGGCACTGGCGCGGCCGTGCCTGCGCTGATCAGCGCCGGAGTTTCGCCTTCTGCCAGCGCGATCCGGCGAGCGGTGCGTTGGCTGGAGGAGCACCAGAATCCGGACGGCGGCTGGGGCGAGGACATGCGGTCGTACAAGGACCGTTCGCTGGCCGGTCGCGGTGACTCCACCGCGTCCCAGACGGCCTGGGCCCTGATGGCGCTGCTCGCGGCCGACGAGCGTACGTCCACAGTGGACAGAGGCGTCGACTGGCTGTGCGCAACGCAACTGGACAGCGGCACCTGGGACGAGCCGCAGTTCACCGGCACCGGTTTTCCCGGCGATTTCTACATCAACTATCACCTCTACCGGATCGTCTTTCCGTTGTCCGCACTCGGCCGTTACGTGTCGCGGGGATCGTCATGACGATCCTGTGCACCGCATTGCGGGTCGAGCGCGCCGCCGTGGCTGCCGCCGCCCGCGGCATGCGCCTGCTGCACACCGGAATCGGCCCGGCTCGCGTCGCGGCCGCCTGCCTGCCGGCCGAGCCGACGCTGACGGCCGGCGTGGGAGGTGGCCTGAGTCCGCACGTACGGCCTGGCGATGTGGTCGTCGCCAGCGAAGTGCGCGGCGACGGACCGCCCGTGTCGATCCGGTCGGCACCATTGCTGGCCGGCGCGCTCCGCCGTCGCGGCCTCAACGTCCACATTGGACCTGTCTTGTCCACAGCGAAAATCGCCGAAGGCGCGACCCGGCAGGCGTTGGCTGAAAGCGGAGCGCTGGCCGTCGACATGGAGTCGTACGCGGTTGCGCAAGCGATCGGCGACCAGCCGTATGCGGTCGTACGGTCCATTGTGGACACGGTGGACCAGCCGCTGATCCGGCCAGGCACGCCGTGGCGCGGTTTTCGTGCGCTGCAGGCATTGCGAGCCTGCGCTCCGGTCTTCGAGCAGTGGTCCGCGGCCGTTGCCGACCGATCGGTCGTACTGGCGACACCGCGATCGTTCTGTGCCGGCGTCTCGCGCGCGATCGACACGGTCGACAGAGCGCTCGAACGCTTCGGCGCGCCTGTCTACGTACGCCGGCAGATCGTCCACAACGCACACGTCGTCCGCGAACTGGAGAGCCGCGGCGCGATTTTCGTGCAGGAAGTCGAAGAAGTGCCGCGCGGAAGCACACTGGTGCTGGCCGCCCACGGCGTCTCCCCCGCCGTACGGTCAGCGGCGGCTGACCGCGACCTGGCGGTGATCGACGCGACCTGCCCGCTGGTCAGCAAGGTGCACGCCGAAGTGCGCCGGTCCTCCACGCGCGGCGAGACGATTTTCCTTATCGGACACGGCGACCACGAAGAGGTGCAAGGCACTGTCGGCGAGGCTCCAGACTCGGTCGTCATCGTCGAGGACGTCGAAGCCGCCCGGCGCGTACGACCGGGTGATCCACGACGCGTCGCGTACGCGACGCAGACGACGCTCGCGGTCGATGAGGCTGAGGACATCGCGGCCGTGCTGCGCGAGCGTTTTCCCGATGTGACCGCGCCGCGCAGCGACGACATCTGTTACGCCACAACGAACCGGCAGGCGGCCGTACGCGCCATCGCCGATGTGTCCGACCTCGTACTCGTCGTCGGCTCGACCAACTCGTCCAACTCGCGCCGGCTGGTCGAGGTGTGCGAACGCGCCGGCACCCCGGCGCGGCTGGTCGACGACGCCGGCGAGGTCGACCTGCGATGGCTGGCCGGAGCGCGCCGGATCGGCCTGACCGCCGGCGCGTCCGCGCCGTCGCAGCTGGTCGACGAGATCGGTTTCTGCCTGTCCGGCCTCGGATCCGTGGACCTGACCGAAAGTTCCGGAAGCCACGAAGACATCACCTTCACCCTGCCTCGGGAAGTGAGTTGACCCATGGCGATGCCATTGCGCCAGTCGATCCGGCTCGGCACCTACCTGATGAAGCAGAAACTGCTGCGTAGGAAGAAGTTTCCGCTGCTGGTCGAGCTGGAGCCGCTGTTCGCCTGCAACCTGAAATGTGCCGGCTGCGGCAAGATCGCGAAACCGGCCTCGGAGCTGAAGAAACGCATGCCGGTCGAGCAGGCGGTGGCGGCCATCGAGGAGTCCGGCGCGCCGATGGTGTCGATCGCCGGCGGTGAACCGTTGATGCACAAGGAAATCGACGAGATCGTCCGCCAGCTGCTCAACCGTAACAAGATCGTCTTCCTGTGCACCAACGCCGTACTGATCCCCAAGCACCTGCACAAGTTCGCGCCACACCGCAACTTCGCCTTCATGGTGCATGTCGATGGCCTGCGCGAGCGCCACGACGAGTCGGTGCAGAAGGCAGGTGTCTTCGACGCGGCCGTCGACGCGATCAAGCAGGTCAAGGCGGCCGGTTTCCGCGTCATGACCAACAGCACGTTCTTCAACACCGACACGCCACAGGACGTCCTCGACGTGCTCGACTATCTCAACGACGAGCTCGGCGTCGACAACATGCAGATCTCCCCCGCGTACGCCTACTGGGCTGCTCCGGACCAGGACCACTGGCTCGGTGTCCAGCAGACCCGCGAACTTTTCGCCAAAGCCTTCGAAGGCGGCCGGCGCAAGCGCTGGCGACTCAACCACTCGCCGGTTTTTCTGGACTTCCTGGAAGGAAAACGCGACCTGGCCTGCACGGCCTGGGGAATCCCGTCGTACTCGCTGCTCGGCTGGCAGCGGCCGTGCTATCTGCTCGACGACGGCTATGCGGCCACCTACAAGGAACTCATCGAGGACACCGACTGGGATGCCTTTGGCCGCGGGAAAGATCCGCGCTGCTCCAACTGCATGGCGCACTGCGGCTATGAACCGACCGCGGTGATCGCCACCATGGGCTCGCTGAAAGAAACCTTGCGTGCGGCCGTAGGGAGTTGAGGTCGTTGTTAGAGCAGCTGAGCAGTCCGGCCGAGCTGCGCCGGCTGCCGGCCGGCGCGATGGACGCGTTGGCCGGTGAGATCCGCCGCAAGCTGGTGGAGTCGGTGTCGCGTACCGGAGGACATCTCGGCCCGAATCTCGGCGTGGTGGAGCTGACCCTCGCGCTGCACCGAGTTTTCGAGTCGCCGCGCGATGCGATCGTGTGGGACACCGGCCATCAGTCGTACGTGCACAAGCTGCTCACCGGCCGGCAGGACTTCGACCGGCTCCGACATGCCGGCGGCCTGTCCGGCTATCCGAGCCGCGCGGAGAGCGAACACGACCTGGTGGAGAACTCGCACGCCTCCACGGCACTGTCCTATGCGGACGGTCTGGCCAAGGCTTTCGCGCTGCGGCAGGAAAACGACCGCGCGGTAGTCGCCGTTGTCGGAGACGGCGCGCTGACCGGTGGCATGTGCTGGGAAGCGCTCAACAATCTCGGCGCCGCCGACCGGCCGGTGGTCGTCGTCCTCAACGACAACGGCCGCTCGTATTCACCGACGGTCGGCGGTGTCGCGGCGCATCTGGCGGAGTTACGCGACGGCTGTGGCACGTCGTTGTTCGACCAGCTCGGGTTCCACTATCTCGGACCGATCGACGGCCACCACACCGCCGCTCTGGAAGCCGCCCTGCGGTCGGCCCGCGCGTACGGCAGACCTGTCGTGGTGCATTGCCTGACCAGCAAAGGAAAAGGCCATGCCGACGCGGAGGCGGACCTGGTCGACCACATGCACACGATCGGTCCGGCCGGGAAAAGCGCCAGCTCGGTCGGCTGGACGGACATCATGGCCGAGGAACTGGTGGCCATCGCCGACGAACGGCCAGATGTCGTCGGCATCACCGCGGCCATGCTTCACCCCACCGGGTTGCACCAGTTCGCAAGGAAATTCTCCGACCGCGTGTACGACGTCGGCATCGCCGAACAACACGCCGTCACCTCCGCCGCCGGGCTGGCCACCGGTGGCATGCATCCAGTTGTGTGTGTTTACGCCACCTTCCTGAACCGCGCCTTCGACCAGCTGCTGATGGACGTGGCGCTGCACCGCCTGCCGGTCACTTTTGTGTTGGACAGGGCTGGGATCACCGGCAACGACGGACCGTCGCACCACGGCATGTGGGACCTGTCGCTGCTCGGCACGGTGCCGGGCATGCGGGTCGCCGCACCGCGCGACGGCAGCAGTTTGCGTGCGCTGCTCAGGGAGGCCGTCAGCTGGGACGGTCCGTCCGCGTTGCGCTTCCCCAAAGGCTCCGCCTCCGCTGACATCGCGGCGATCGGTCACCTCGGCCGCGGCGACCTGCTCCGCGGCGGCCTCGGCGGTGACACGCTTCTCCTGCCGGTCGGACCGTGCGCCCACGCCGCCCTGCAGGCCGCCGACCGTCTGGACGAAGCCGTGACCGTCGCCGATCCGCGTTGGGTCCTGCCGATCGATCCCGCCCTCGTACGCGCTGCCGGCAACTTCCGCCTCGTCGTCACCATCGAGGACAACGGTGTCGCTGGCGGCTTCGGCGACACGTACGCTCGCGCGCTTCGCGAGGCCGGCTGCCGCACGCCGGTGCGCACTTTGGCTCTGCGGCAGGAGTTCCTGGCCCACGGTGACCGCGGCACGCAACTGTCCGAGCAGTGCCTCGACGCCGACGGCATCATCGCCGCCGTCAGCCGACGTAATGACGGCGCGGACATCCTGCCGTACGACCGTTACATCGGCGAGCCGGCGTCGGTGAAGGTGCTCAGGGGCCGATGACGGCGGTGTTGTCGGGGCCGCGGGTCACCGTCGAGCCGTTGACGCGAGCGGCCGTGATCCCGGCTTCGACGGGGAAATGCAGGACGACCGACGTCGGCTTGTCGCGCCAGCGAGCGGCATAGCTCAGCTCCAGAGCGCCGTCCGACGCGCGCGAGAATTTGACGTCGACCGGACCGTAGAACGTCGGTATGTTCTGGAAAACCGTCGGTTCGGTGGCGATCCACGAGCGCGGACAGATACGCAGCAGATGCAGCTCGCCGTCGACGATCTCGTCGTCGACGATGGCGTGGCGCAACATCCAGACCGCCGAGCCGTTCGTGCCCTGGCACGAGCTCATGCCGTGCCGGTGCTCGAACGGCGTGTACGTCTGCACCGAATGTCCGCCGGCCATCAGCGAATACATGCCTTCCAGGAAACGGTGCCGGTCGCCGGTGGCCCAGGAGATCCACAGGTTCCAGCTGTAGATTGGCTCACAGCTGGAGATCTCGCGGTCCAGGATCGGCCGGTCCAACGGATTCTTCCGCGACCCGTTGCCCCAGTGCGCCACGTTCGGGCCGTAGCGGAAATAGTCCGCGAACTTCTGCATCCGGGTGTCCGAGCCGGCCATCAGTCCCGCGTACACCAGAAACATCGGTCCGGTGTCCAGCCGCGGCACCTCGCCGAACGGATGCGCCGACACGTCCTGCAGATTCTCCGAATAGACCGGATAGCGGTTGCCGTCCGGATGCAGCCAGGTCGGCTGCGTCGAGTTGTACGACGTGAAAGCCTGCAGGAACACGGATTTGTAGCGGTCGGCCTCCTGCTGGAACTCGGCGGCGCGTGGATGGTTGACCTTCTTCAGCAGCTTTATCGCGCTGGTCAGCCCCTTGTAGAACCAGCCGACCGTCCAGACCGACACCACCTCGGTGCCTTCGTCGGTGGCCACGCCAGGTGGGGGCAGGCCCGGGATTCCCTTGTGCCCGGTCAAAGCACACACGTCCTTCACAAAGGTGCATGCTTTCACCAGTGACTCGGTCCATTTGGTGACGTACGCCTGGTCGCCGGTCAGCAACGCGTGTGTCGCCGCCAGATGCATCACCGCGCCGTGGTCGGACAGCCAGTCGATCGCCTGCACCGACCGCGGCGAGCCGTAGTAGCCGGGATGGACCGTGTAGGCCGAGCCAGGCGGCTTCAGGGTGCCTTGCGTGCCAAGGTAAATCTCCGTGTGCTTGGCGACCACGTCGTGATATCCGAGCGGATCCAGGAACATGTGGCTGGTAAAGGAGCTCGGCGTCGTCCACAGCACGTCGTAACCGTGGTTACCGGTGAGGAAGGAAAACTGGTTGGTGCCGGGGATCTTTTCCGCGATAACCTCGGAAAACTGGGTGTTCCGGTCGATCAGCTCGTTCACGTACGGCTCCGGCGTACGAATCGTCGCCGCGGTCGCCGGCTTCGCGCTCCAGAACCGCTCGCATTCGGCCAGCGCCCCCTCGTAGCCGAGTGCCAGCTCGCGGTCGAACTCGGCGGCCGGCTGCGGCAGCATCGCCAGCAGGATGTCGCATGTCGAGCCGACGCGCTTGTCCAGATACGTCCGCAGGTTGTAGATCCGTGACGACGGCTGCGTCCAGTTTGGCCGGGTCGCCGCGTCGGTGAGGATCTCCATCCGTACGCCGCCCGGCCTGGTGTTGTTCGGCCAGCCGAGCTCGGCGGCGCGGGCCTCGTCGGGTTGGCTGATCCGCACTCCGTTGCGGCCGCCGACACTGACGTTCACCCCGGTCACGTCGGCCAGGAACGGCGACTTCTCCGGATAGCCGGTGAGCGTGATGCCGTCCTGAAACCTGTACGGCAGCTCGAAAGTGTAGTAATTGCGGCCGACTCGGATGGCGAAGCCGACCGGTCCACCGTCGTCCATCGCGATCGGCAGGATGTCGGTGACTTCCAACCGAATCCACGCGTACAACGGCTCGACGCCGGTGCTGACCGCTCCACCGCCTTTGAGATGCGCGAAAACCGACTGCCGGATCGTCACACCCTTGTGCGTACGGTATTCCGTGCACAGCACCGGCGTACGCGCGCTCGACCAGTGCTGTTGGCCGACGCCGTAGAACCCCATGTCCTCGCGATAGACATAGAAATGCCCCGGATACAGCGCCGGATAGACATCCTTGTCGAACCAGCCGTCCCAGCAACCGAAATCCAGCTGGAAGCCCTCCTCGCGGTATTTCACCGTCCCCGGCGTCTGGTTGAGCGGCGGCATCGGCGCCGCCACCAGGCTGCCGTTGTAGAACGAGGTGAACCGGAAAAGGTGGTCTTTCCAGCCGATCGGCGTGTTCACGTTACGCGTCGGTGGCCACCACAGCAGCGCTTGGTCGATGTCCGGCTCGGCATCGCCGGCGGCGACCGCGTGCGGCATCTGCCGTGCCGCTGCGGCCGGCTGGCCGCCGCTCAGCGTCCCACCGGCCACCGCTCCGCCAGCCATGCCGAGGAATCCACGTCTGCTGACCGTCATCCCGCCTCCAACCATCCGAAATACTGAAGATATTTCGAGCATTTCGTAGAGCTGGCTGGACTGTAGTCATCCGGTGGTCTACCGACAAGTGGCAATCGTCATCCGCCGGAAACCTGCTCAACCAACGGGTCCTGGCCGAGCACACGTGCGCCGTTCGCCGCCGACGCGCGTACGGCCGCGAAGCCATAGTCGACCATCTCCGCCTCGCATGCGGCAATTCCGGCTATTCCGTCGCCAAGTCGCTCCGCCAGCAGCCGCGCGTCGCGCAACGCGGTGTTGGCGCCGACGCCGCCGGCCGGGCTCATCGCGTGGATCGCCTCGCCGAGCAGCGTCACGCGCGTGGACCGCCATGGCGCGATCGGCACGCTCGCGTCCAGAGCTCGTTGAGCTGGTGGTCGTAGACGACCGTACGCGGTCGCGGAACGCCAGCGGTGGCAAGGAAAAGCTCGTACGACCGAGCCGGCAGCGCGGCCTCCAGCGCCGACCTGCCGTGGTCGTCGATATGCGGGCGGTAACCCTGCAGTCGCGAAACCGGCGAGTCGTCGCGCTCGAAGACCGCCACCTCCACGCCGGCTTTTTTAGCGGACCGTGTCTTCGCGCGTCGCCACCGCCAGGATTTCAGCGCGCGAAGCGAGAGACAGCCGGCTCCGGTCGCGGGTCGATGCTGCCTTCGACGTAGATCGCGTGCCACACGCAGAACGCCAGCACGGTCCAGATCTTCCGGCTGTAGTCGGCGTCGCCGCGCTTGTGCGCCTCCAGCAGCCGCATCGCGTACGGCAGGTCCAGCAGCTCACCGGCGGCCGAGTTGGTCAGGATGTCGGCGGCCCAGTCGTACATCACCGACTTCAGCCAGACCCGTGTCGGCACCGGAAAGCCGAGCTTCTTGCGGTTGACGATCTGTGGCGGCACGACGCCTTCCAGGGCACGCCGCAGCGCGTACTTGCGGATGCCGTCGTCGGTGACCTTCAGCTCGCGCGGGATCGTCGCGGCCACCTCGAAGACACCGGTGTCCAGGAACGGCACGCGCAACATCAACGAGTGCGCCGACGAGATCCGGTCGGCCTTCACCAGGATGTCGCCGCGCAGCCAGGTGTAGAGGTCGATGTACTGCATCCGCGTGGGGTCGTCCCAGCCGGCCGAGTCCTCGTAGTGCTTGGCGGTGACCTGCGTGTACGACACGGACGGGTCGTACGCCTTCATCAGCTTGGACTTCTCCGCCTCGGTGAAGATCCGCGCGTTGCCGTAATAACGCTCCTCGATCGGCGTCGTGCCGCGCTCCAGATACGACTTGCCGCGTACGCCTTCCGGGATGATCGTCGAGACGGCGTGGATCGCGCGCTGCAGCGGATTGGGCAGGGCCTGCAGGTGGCGCAGCGACAGCGGCTCGCGATAGATGCCGTAACCGCCGAAAAACTCGTCCGAGCCCTCGCCGGAGAGCACCACGGTGACGTGCTCGGCGGCCGTACGGTTGAGGAAGTAGAGCGGCACCAGCGACGGGTCGGCGACCGGGTCGTCCAGATGCCAGATGATCCGCGGGAACATGTCCATCATGTCCTGCGCGGTGATCTTGGTCGGGATGGTGGTGACGTTCATCCACTTCGCCGACTCCTGCGCGACCTCGATCTCCGAGTAGCCGGGCACGTCGTAGCCGACCGTGAAGGTCAGGATGTCCGGCTTGTGCTCGCGTGCGAGTGCCACGATCGCGGTCGAGTCGATGCCGGACGACAGGAACGCGCCGACCGGCACGTCGCAGCGCAGGTGCATGGCGACCGACTCGCGCAGCGCGTCCTGGATCTTCTTGTAGAGCTTGTCCGGCTCGGACACCGGCGTCGGCCGGAACCGCGGCCGGTAGTAACGCCGGATGCTGAGGCCGTCCTGGTGCGACCAGGTGAACGACTCGCCGCATTCCAGCCGCTTGATGTCCTTGTGCAGGGTCGCCGGCTCCGGCACGTACTGCAGCGTCAGGTAGTGCGACAGCGAGGCGCCGTCGACCCCGGCGTCGCCGGCCTTGGCCGCCGCGGAGAACGGCATCAACGCCTTTTTCTCGCTGGCCAGGTAGAGGCCGTCGGTGGTCTGCAGGTAGTGCATCGGCTTGATGCCGTAGAAGTCGCGGGCACCGAAGGCGACCTTCTCCTGCCGGTCCCAGATGACGAACGCGAACATGCCGCGCAGCCGCGACACGCCCTGCGGACCCCAGTAGTGGTAGGCGGCGAGCACCGGCTCCATGTCACCGTTGGTGGCGAAGGTGGCGCCGAACTCGCGGCTCAGCTCCTCGCGCAGCTCGATGTGGTTGTAGATGTCGCCGTTGCCGGTCAGCACGTAACGGCCGTCGAGGTAATCCAGCGGCTGGTGGCTGCCTTCGGGGTCGAAGGTCACCAACCGCTTGAAGGCGTGCACGACGTCCTCGCCGGACAGCACCAAGCCGGTCTCGTCGGGACCGCGGTGGTGCATGCATTCCAGCGCCTCGGCGATCGGCTCGCGATGCTTGCTGGCCTCAGACGTCGAGCTGATGAAGGTGAGCAGGCCGCACATTCGGCAATCTTCGCACGGGGGCGTACGGCCACTTTCGCGCCGGGGGCCGCGAGGCGGTCCATCTCACTGCGACAAGCGCGCCGCCGCGATCACGCCACCGATGGCCTTGCTGACCCGGTCCGCCGCCGTGTCGGGGTCCGGCTGGCCGGCGTCGAGCCAGGCGATGACCGACTCCACCGCGACCACGGTCACCAACCGAGCGGCCCAGTCGGTCCAGCGGTCGTCGCCGATCCAGCTGACCAGCTCGCGCCGGGCGACCGCGACCGAGTCGGCGGTGAAAGCGGTGGCGAAGTCGCGAAACTCCGGCTCGCGCGCGGCGTAATGGAAGAGCAGCCGAAAGCCGTCCGGGTTGTCTGCGGCGGCGCGTACGAGCGCGGGGATGCTGGCGGCCGAGTAGTTGCCCTCGCCGACCGCCTCGCTCAGCCGCGTCTGCGCGCGGTCGAGCACGGCTCGATAGAGGTCGTTCTTCGAGTCGAAGTGCCGGTAGAGGATGACGCGGCTGACACCAGCCTCGGTGGCGACGTCGTCGAGGCTGGTCGCACCGTAGCCGTTTCGCGCGAAGGCCGTCGTCGCGGCGGCGAGGATCTGCTCACGGCGCTCCGTACGCGGCAACCTGGTGCTCATCCCGGTCCCCCTTGTTTACGCGCGAGTCTACAAGTACGGTTGTTAACACCACGATATACAAGATGGAGTAAACAATGACCGTACAACTTCCGCTCGACCGGCCGCACCCGCTCGCCACCGCCCCGCTGCTGCGCAGCCTGCAGCGATCCGGTCCGATCCACCAGGTGCGTACGCGGGTCGGCGACCCGGCGTGGCTGGTCACCGGCTATGACGAGGTGCGCCAGCTGTGGTCGGACGACCGGCTCGGCATGTCGCACCCGGACCCGGACAACGCCGCGCGCATCAACGACTCCGCGCTGTTCGGCGGCAAGCCGCAGGGCAACTACGAGACCGAGAAGGAGGACCGCGCCAGGTTCCGCTCGCTGGTCCAGCCGTTCTTCGGCGTCAAGCAGATGCGGGCGATCCAGCCGCGGGTCGAGCAGTTGGTGAGCGACCTGCTGGACCGCATGTCCGGCCAGCCACAACCGGCTGACCTGCACGAACTGCTGGCCCTGCCGCTGCCGGTCCTGGTCATCTGCGAGCTGCTCGGCGTGCCGTACGAGGACCGCGCGCGGTTTCGCGAGTGGAGCCAGGCGGCCGGTGCGCGCGACGACGAGCAGTTGTCCAGGCAGGGCATCGGCCAGCTGTGGGAATACACGCGTACGCTGGTCGGCCGCAAGCGCGCCGAGCCGGCCGACGACGTGATCTCCGGCCTGTGCGCCGCCGAGAACGGGACGCTCGACGACGACCACATCGCGATGATCGCCGCGATGCTGCTCTTCGCCGGCCACGAGACGACCGTCGTACAGATCGACGCCGCAGCCGTGCTGCTGCTGACCAACCTCGACCAGTGGGACGCGATCGTGGCCGATCCAGCGCTGGTGCAGTCGGCGGTCGAGGAGTGCCTGCGCGCGTCCCACAAGGGTGGTGGCGGCGTGCCGCGCTATCCGCGTACGGACATCGAGGTGGCCGGCGTGACCATCCCGGCCGGCGACCTCGTGCTGCTCGACGGCGGCGCCGCCAACCACGACACGGCGACCTTCGCCGAGCCGGAGCGGGTCGATGTCCACCGTGGCCGTGGCGCACACCTGACCTTCGGTTTCGGCGCTCATTACTGCATCGGCGCGCCGTTGGCGCGAATCGAGCTGCAGGCGGTCCTGCGGCAACTAATCGAGCGCTTCCCCAACCTCCGGCTGGCCGCCCCTGTCGAAGAGCTGCCGGTGTTCACCGAGTCGCTGACCGGCGGTTTCGCCAGCGTGCCGGTGACCTGGTGAGCTAGTGTCCCACTACCGACGACCGGTGGCGTTGACCGCCACGGCGAGGATCACCAAGGCGACGCCGACCGCCTCCGGCAGTGACGGGATCTGACGCAGGAAGACGACACCGACGACGGCGGCGGTCGCCGGCAGCAGCGCCTGCAGCAGGGCAAAACGCGAGGCGCTGACGCGTACCAGCACGACCTGGTCGATCGCGTACGGCACCGCCGTCGACAGCAGGCCGACGCCGACACACGCGACCAGCAGCCAGCCGTCGCCTACGGCCGGCAGCACGCCGGCGGCGAGGAACGGCGCCAGCGCCACCGCGCCGGCGATCAGGCCGACCGTGAGGCCGTCGACGCCGGCGCCACCGGCGGCGACACGAGAGCCGAGCAGGATGTAGCCGGCCCACAGCACGGCCGCGCCGAGCGCGAACAGGACACCGAGAGGGCTGCCTCCCCAGCTGACGTCGGCCAGCAGCAGCACGCCACCGACGGCCAGCGCAAGCGCTCCGCCGTCGCGCCAGCGCCTGGTGCCGAGCGCAGCCACGGCAACTGGGCCGGTGAACTCGATCGCCACCGCCGTCCCCATCGGCAGCCGGTCCAGCGCCAGATAGAAGGACACGTTCATCGCGGCGAGCGCCAAACCGAAGCCGATCGCGAGGCCCCACTGCCGCAGCGGCCAGCGCAGCCGCCACGGCCGCCGCCACAATGCCAGCACGGCGGCCGATGCGGCCAGCCGCGCCCAGGCGACCGACGGTGCACCGATGATCGGGAAGAGCGTCACCGCGATCGCGGCACCGCCGTACTGGCTGAGCGCACCGATGACGAACAGGCCGCTGCCGGGGATCTTCCGGCCGGCCCGCGCGACCGCACCGGCCATCCGGCGTGTCGCCGGGACGTCGACGGCGATTTCTGGCCGAATCGGGTCACCCGCCTGCGCCCACGCCATGTTCCCAGCGTACGGCCCGGTTCCGGGCGCCAGCGCGACCGAGGCGGACGTCACGTCCGATATGCGTTGCATGCAAGTCCTGTCGGCGACCCGGTCCGACGCGATACAACAGGCACCATGGCCAGCGCTCACCGGTGCGTGCGGTGAGCGCCATCTCCGCCACCGACCGCGCCGCACGAGGCTTCCGGGCTCTGCTGCGTCCGGAGGCCTGGACGGCATTGGTACGCGCCGGCGCCCGCCGGCAGTACGCGGCCGGCCAGCGGCTGTTCCGCCAGGGTGACGAGTCCGGCTGGCTGTTGGTCCTGGTCGCCGGCCGGGTCAGGGTGACGTACGCGGAGCGCGGCGGCGACGAGCTGCTGCTGGCCGTACGCGGCCCAGGTGACCTGCTCGGCGAGTTCTCCGGTCGCGACGCGGCGCCGCGGTCGGCGACCATCCAGGCACTGGAGGCGTGCACCGCGTACGCGCTGGCGCAGGACCGGTTCGCCGAGCTCGTCCGCCAGCACCGGCTGCACCGCGAGCTGGACCGGTATGTGATGGCCAAAGTGCGACAGAGTGCGGCGCACACCTGGCGGCTGGCGCACCAGCCGACCTCGGCGCGGCTGGCGTCGCTGTTGCTCGACGTCATGCGTACGGCCGGCGCCGACGATCCCCAGCCCGAGCGCATCCCGATGTCGCAGGCCGAGCTCGCCGGGTCGCTGGGTCTGGCGCGCAGCTCCGTGGCCTCGACGCTGGCCGACTGGCGGCGCGCTTCCTGGGTCGAAACCGGCCGGGCGCACGTCGTCGTACTCGACATCGCGGCCGTCGAGCGGGAAGCTACGCGAGTATGACGGCTGTCGCCGCCATGGCCGGTTCTGAACCGACCAAGAAACTCTCACCCGTTGTGTCTACTTCTGGACAGAACGTGGCCGCCGCCGACCGCACGATGGTCGGGTAGCACCGATGTGTACAGCAGCCCCGCCGGTCAGGAGCCCACGATGCATCCCCATGCCGACCCCCAGCCCGAGCCGCGCCGCGCCAGGTTCCGCGAGTGGTGGGACCGGGTCGCCGGCACGCCGCCGGAGCAGCGCGCCCACCGCGAGCCGGCCCACCAGGTCGCGGTGCCGCACGCCGCCGCGTACCACCAGATCGAGGCCACCGCGGACGAGTGGGAGATGACCGCGCCGAGCGCCGAGTCGCCGTTCACCTTCCGGATCGAACTGCTGATCTGGAACGCGCGCCAACAGCAGTCCAACGTGCAGCGCGCCGGTAACGCGATGTGGATCGCCCGCGGCGGCATCGCCGACCGCGTCAAGGCCGTGTCGGCGAAGGCGTCGCTGCTGGAAGCCGACGAGCTGCGCGCGCGGCTGAGCAAGGAGTTGAGCCAGGCACGTGCCGTCGAGCAGACCGGTCTGGCCGCCTGGGCCGAATGTACGGCGGTGCACGTCGCCGAGGACGACCGGCGCGCCGCGCTGGCGCGCCGCGAGGCCGAGCAGCGCGCCTGGCAACGGACGTGGCAGTGGGACGACGAGCGCGCCGCGATCAACTACCTTTCCGAGCTACTCAGCGATCCCGTGCACGCCACCGCCTGGTGGTTCAACGGCGAACGCGACAAGGTCGACAAAATGGTCGAGGTCGCGCAGCGGTTCTGCGAGCTGCGGGACGTACTCGCACGCAAACCGGCACCGTCGTACGCGCCGGAGCCACGCCATCACCAGCCGGCGGTGCCGGCGACCGACAGCCTCGCGCAGATCGTCGCCGACTTCGACAGCCAGGACCTGGACCCGGCCGCGCGCGAGCAGGTGAGCCGGCAGCTTTTCCAGCTGTTCCGCAGCCACAACCGACCGGACCTCGCCGACCGCATACGCGAGCAGCAGCCACGAAAGCTGGAAGCCGGCTGAGCTCGTTCGGGCGAGGTTGCCGCGGCCGTGCACGCGCCAACCGCCGCGATGCAGGAGAATGTCCGAGTTGGTATGGCCTCGAACGAGCAAGCCAACCCACATAGGTCACAACGGCATTACTTGCCTCAACAGTCACAGCGAATGGCGGCCATGCGGGAGTGAAAGCCGTTTTTCTTGCCTCCAGCGCCAGTAAATCGGCTTTCACGCCATTCGCCACCTACCGGGACGCCATGACGGCCTTCCACGCCGGTCCGCGCAGCCGATGGCTGGAAGGACATCACCCGGTCGCCGCACTGCCCGACGATGACCCGGATGGGCAGCTCTCGGAGCAGGGTAGGCCAGCCGGCGCCAGCCGTCGGGCGTCCAGTGGCGCGGACCAGTCACCAACCCAGAGCTTGAAACTCAAGCCAGGTGCACGTAGGGGCGACCCTGCGACCAGATCTAACGGACCACCGGATTCAGCGCGTCCCGGAAATCCAGGACCGTACGCTGGCTGCCTTCCGGCCACCACAGCTCTACATATCCATCGTGACCGCCTGGCGCGTTCAGATACGGACCGCTCACCAGCGGCGCGTATCCAAAGTCGCCATTCCCTCGGCCATCGACGGACGTCACCAACGGCTCGTTGTTGAGGTTGTTCGGCGAGACCAGCCGAAATCCATAGCTGTGGCCGTCCGGCGTCGCGAAGGTGTACGCACCGTGCGGATCCAGCCGGTCGGGCACACCACCGTTGGACGCCAGCGTACGATCGCGGAAATCGGCGAAAGACATCGACGACGACTCAGCGGCATAGAAGAATCCGATGTTTCCGTATTCTGGATTGGTCGTGCCAGGCCAACCGTGGACGGCGACGTAAAAGCCGAGCCAGCCGCACGCGGCGGTGTTCAGGTTCAGGAACTGCCACACACCGTAAGCGGAGGATTCGGCGCAACTGAACCAAAACTGCGGCACCTGCAGTTGCAGACCACAGGCGAAGCCGCCTTGTACGCAGGTGTTGACCTTGCCGCGGCCGGCCGGTGACTGGTCGCTGTAACCGTCGAAGCGGATGAACTGGTCGCGGTTCAACGCCACCGTCGGATGGTTGCGTGTCGGCATCAACGTCGTCGACTGCGGCACGCCGTAGTTTTCGTTGGTGCCAATGCGGTCATACCACTCGTCCCGGCCATATCCGCTCGGCAGCCACACGCCGCCGGCGGTGAGCAGGAAAGACGGCGAGCTGGAGTAAATCTCGATGCCGGGCGACGGGTCGTCCGGCGAATAGCTCAGCCGCGGCCGATAGCCGTGGAAAAACGTCTCCTGGTATGGCCCGGACGCCTTGGTCATCGCGCGATAGACGGCGGCCGGTGGCGGCAGGTACGACGACAGGCCGGCCTGCACCGCCTCCTCGGTGAACCAGTCCGGGATCGTGTCGCCGAGGTTGGCAGCCAGCCCGGTCCAGTAGAGGAAAAACGCCGTCTGCGGATCGGACCACCCGCCGTAATACCACTGGTTGTTGGCATCCGTACGCGAGGTCAGCCGTCGATACGGTCCGGCCCGCCGCAACTGGTTGCTGGACAACGCAAACTTCGTCGTGGTGAAGTCCAGGACGATCCGCGCAGCCGTGCGTACGGCCGGATCGCGCGCGAAGTCATAGAGGTTCAGCAACGCGTCGATCGAATAGCGCTGATACGGCCGCGCGTTGTATTCCAGGAAGTCGTACTTCGCGAAGTTCTGCAGCTGGCCGAGCAGATAGGTGCGCATTCCGTTCGCGTTGTTGTCATACGCCGGATTCCCGGTCGCATCCAACAACTTCTGGTTCGACAGATAGCGCGCGCTCTCGATCAGCAGGCGGTGGTTTTCCGACTCCGGCAGGTCGATGTAGCCGCACACCGGCGTCTTCTCATCGTCGACGGAATGGCCTCCGTTCTCGGTCAGCAGATCGTTGAGGATGTGTTGACGAGCCGAGACGTTGAGCAGGTCCCAGTATTTGTTGACGACGACCACCAGACCCTTGAGATAGGTGTCATAGTCGCCGTTGCGCGAGCAGATCGCCGTGCTGAACGACGACCCGGTCGGATGCGTGCCGGTCCCCATGATCGACCGGTTGACCAGGTCGATGCTCGGAAGTTGGCCGCGACAACGGAAACCGGCGCCATAGCGGCGCACCATCTCCAGATGCGCCATCAGCAGCGTGCCTTCGCCCTCCCCCGCGTTGCCGCCGGCGCCGTTCGGATTCAGCAGCCGCGTACACGCCAGGTGTTCCGCGGCGGCCGCGCGACGCTGGTCGAGGCCGTCGAAGGCGTGAGCCGGATCCGTCGCCGCGGCGATGTGGATCGGCCCCGGTGGCGCCGCGTACGTCCCGGCCGCGGCCGTCCATCCCTGCCGGCACGTCGAACCAAAGGTGCCGCTGTCGCAGCCTTCCACCACCACCGACGACCAACCTTCGGCCGCGTCGAAACTGAAGGCGCCGTACGTCCGCGGGCCGCCGGTCACGTCGACCTGGCCGGCATTCTGGCCGTTGCGATCCCACCGCACGATGAAGAAGTCGTAATTGAGCGGATCGGTCGGTCCCCAATCGACGAAGACACGTGTCGCGATCGACCAGACCGCGAGGACCAGGTCCGGCCCCTGGTCCGGCGACCAGGTGACCTGGCCGAACTGGAAGGTCTGCGTACGGCCGCGCCGGCCGGGGATGTCGTGCTCGGCCTCGGTCGCACAGCCGAGCGCGCTCGCCTCGCCACCCATCGCGATCCACTTGTCGCCGATCAGCCCATACGGCGTGATGCCGCAGGACGCGACCGCCGGCTGCGACACCGAGCCGACGCACGTCATCGCGAGCAACAGGACGAGAAAAACGCGCGCCATGAGCCACCTCGCGTCGACATGTGCGGAGATGAGCGCCTTCATGGTCGGGCACCGGCCAGAGTGGCGGAAGGGACCGGGCCCGGGAAGTTTTCCCGCTACGTTACGTATCCGATATTTTTTCGGCAGCCCATCGGACGTTTGACGCGATAACGTGACTGGCATGACCGACAAGCCGACGGAAGAACCGAAGACGTCCAGCCACGACAGCGGCATCTCGGAGGCGTTCGCCGCCTTCATGCGGACCGACTGGGCCGACACCGAGCTGCGCGGCCTGGCGCGTTCGGACGCCGCGCCGCATCACGAGCGCCGGCGCGGGTCGCTCAGCCACGCCTTCGGCTCGGACACGCTGGTGATCCCGACCGGCCGGCTCAAGGTCCGCAACGACGACTGCTCGTACGACTTCCGGCCCGGCAGTGACTTCGTCTGGCTGACCGGCTATCACGAGTCCGACGCGGTGCTGGTGCTCACGCCGGCCAGCGAAGGCGGCCACCACGCCGTGCTCTACATCCATCCGCGGTCGCCGCGCGACACCGACGAGTTCTTCCGCGACCGCGACTACGGCGAGCTGTGGGTCGGCCGGCGGCCGAGCCTCAGTGAGACGACCTCGCGGCTCGGCGTGGAGACGGCTGACCTCGCCGACCTGGAGAAGGCGCTGTCGGAGCTCGACCCGTCGCGTACGCGCGTGCTGCGCGACTACGACGCGCGCGTCGACAGCGCGGTGAAGGCGGCCGACGACGGCCTGCGTGACAACGAGCTGGCCGAGCGGCTGTCGGAGCTGCGGCTGGTGAAGGACGAGTGGGAGATCGCACAGCTGCGTGACGCGATCGCCGCCACCGTCGAGGGCTTCGTCGACGTCGTACGCGCGATGCCGGCCGATCGGCCGTTCTCCGAGCGGCTCATCGACGGCGTCTTCGGCCTGCGCGCGCGGCACGACGGCAACACCACCGGCTATGGCAGCATCGCCGCGACCGGCGCGCACGCCACGATCCTGCACTGGATGCACAACGACGGCCTGGCCGATCCGAAGGACATGCTGCTGCTCGACGCCGGCGTCGAAAACCGCCACTTCTACACCGCCGACGTGACGCGTACGATGCCGATCTCCGGCCGCTTCAGCGACACCCAACGCCGCGTCTACGACCTCGTCTACCAGGCGCAACAGGCCGGCATCGAGGCGGTCAAGCCGGGTGTGCCGTTCAAGGCGGCGCACGACGCGGCACAACGTGTGCTCGCCGAGGGCCTGGAGGCGTGGGGCATCCTGCCGGTCACCGCCGACGAGTCACTGAAGGACGACAGCGGCCTGCACCGCCGCTGGACGCTGCACGGCACCAGCCACTCACTCGGCCTGGACGTGCACGACTGCTCGCACGCACGCGCGGAGGCGTACACGAAGGGTGACCTCGCGGCCGGTCACGTGCTGACCGTCGAACCCGGCCTCTACTTCCAACCCGACGACCTGACCGTGCCGGAGGAGCTGCGCGGCATCGGCGTACGCATCGAGGACGACATCCTGGTCACCGCGGACGGTCACGAGAACCTGTCGGCCGCGTTGCCGCGTACGTCCGACGAGGTGGAGGCCTGGATGGCCGACCAGCGCGCACAGGGTCCGCGGCTGCCCGGCTGAGCGGTTGGTCCGCGACAGGCGGACAATAGGGGTGACACCGGCAGAGTCGGCTCGCGCGGCTGATGGATACTGCCATGGTGGGGTTCGACCTGCGGCAACACGCGGGTGAACGGCTGGCGACCAGGCGTGGTCGGCCAGCGTACCGGGGGCTCCCGGATGGACCGGGGACGGAGCGACAGGGCACAGTGTCAGATCATGACTTCCGATGAGCAGAGACCATCGCGGCATTCCCGGCGGATCGTCATCCTCACCGGGAGTGTCGGAGGCGGCCACGACGGCGCCGCGTACGAGCTGCAGCGCCGACTGACCGAGCGCGGCTTCCGCGCCGAGGTGCACGACTACCTCGACTTCCTGCCGCGCAAGGTCGGCTCGTTCATGCGGGACAACTACGAGCGCTCGATCCGGGTCGCACCGTTCACCTGGGGAGTGGTGAACGAGGTGAGCGGACGGCGGCCGCTGTCCAGCGTCCTGCGCGCGATGTCGTCCGCGCTCGCCCGCCGCGACACCAGGCGTACGGTCCGGCCGTCGCTGGCCGAGGCCGCCGGACCGGCCGCGGTCGTCTCGACGTATCCGCTGGCCAGCCAGGCACTTGGCCGGCTGCGCCGGAGCGGCCGGCTGCAGGCCCCGGTGATCACCTTCCTCACCGACATGTCGGTGCACCCGCTGTGGATCGCCAAGGGCGTCGACTTCCACCTGGCGCTGCACGAGGTGGCCGCCGAGGCCGCGCGCAAACGCGGCGCCAAGGGCGTACACGTGTGCGGTCCGGCCGTGCCACCGGCCTTCCACCCGGTGTCATCGGTCGACGAGAAGCTGGCGGCGCGGAAGAAGTTCGACCTGCCGCTGGACGAGCCGCTGGTGGCGCTGGTCGGCGGCGCCGGCGGCATGGGAGACGTACGCAAGGCGGCGCGCGACATCGCGCAGACCGGCCTGGCCCGGCCGGTCGTGGTCTGCGGCAAGAACGAGGCGACCCGCGCCGCCATCGAGGAGGAAGGTCACGCGATCGCGCTCGGCTGGGTCACCGAGATGCCGACGCTGCTGCGCGCATGCGACGTGGCGATCCAGAACGCGGGCGGACTCAGCTCGCTGGAGGCACTGGCCACCGGCATCCCGGTGCTGACGTACCGGTCGATCACCGGCCACGGCCGCGACAACTCCGCGGCGCTGGACGAGTCCGGCTGGATCCGCTGGGTCAAGCACAAGCGCGACCTGCCGGAGGCGCTGCGGGCGGCGCTGTCCGGCATCCCGAACACCGCCGCACGCGCCGCGTCCCATCCCCCGGTCGACCCGGCCGACACGATCGCCGAGCTGGCGAGCCAGGAGGTCGAGCCGATGGGCCGCCGTCGGATCGTCCGCCGCCTGCGCCTCACCGGCTGATCTGCTGGAGGACCTTCCGCGCGATCGCCTCGGCGGTGCGCTGGCTGGCGCGGTCACCGGTCAGGCCGACCCGTACGACGACATTGGCCTGCCGGACCACGAGAGTGGTCGGATCCAGCTGCGATCCCACACAGGACTCGTCGCCGAATCCGGTGGTGGTCACGCCGAGACGGCACGCCTGCGCAAAGTAGGTGTGAGCGACAGCTGAGGCCGACCACAACACCTGGGACCTGCTGCGTTCGATGATCACCCGTACGTTCGTGTACGGCTCCGGCTGGCCGCTGTAGGTGGCCGACCACACGCATGTCGATGAGTCGACGCCGGCGCTGACGCTGTCCTTCTCCCGGTGGCCGGGCGGCCACAGCTGGTCCAGCCCCGCGGCGTCCAGCGCGGCGCACGCCTCGGGAATGCCGCGCGCTTCCGGCGTCCACAACGAAAACCAGCCGCGCTGCTCCAGGCGCACACCGGCCGCGAGCGCCACGACGACCACCAGGACCAGCACGACCGCCAGCCGGGCCAGCAGCGGCTTCCGCCCGACCGGCCGTTGGTCGAGGACCGCGCCGTGCCTTCCCGCGTACGCCCGAAGCTCGGCAGCCTCCCGATCGAACCGCTCGTCGCGCCGCCACCAGAGGCTGGCCGGCGCGAGCAGGTCGATCGGCTGACCCCGCCGCCGCGTGACCCGCACCCGATAGCCGGCCAGCGTCGGCACCGCGTCCAGGGCGCTGACGTCCGACCAGGGAATCATCGTCGGTCCGGCACCGATGCCACTCGACGTAAACCGTGCTCGCTTCTTGGCCAGGAGGCTGTACGGCAGCGCGGACGTCACCAGCAGCAAAGCGAAAATGGTGCCGCTGAGGACCGTGGCGAACCAGAAATCCACCGGTCCCGATCCGACGATCAGCGTGCCGGCGAAGACCCCGAGCGGCACCGCCAGGATCACGATGACGAGTGGAGCGACAACGCCACGCGGACCGACTGTGTGGACCAGATCCTGGTCGGATTCGACCGGCATCGCCTGACCTCCCCGTGCATGCCGCGAACGGCCAGCACTCTACCGGTCAGCGCGGATGCAGGAACTCCAGCCGGTTGCCGTTGCAATCCTCGGAGTAAAACCGCCGCATACCAGGGAAATCGTCGTCCCAGCGCACCGGATAGCCGGCCGCCGCCAGCCGCGCCGCGTACGCGTCGATGTCGTCGACCAGCAGCCCCGGATGCGCCTTGCGCGCCGGCGAAAAGTCGGCCTCGACGCCGAGGTGCAGCTCGATGTCGCCACCAGGCGTACGAAACCACGCGCCACCACGCGCGGCGAGCGCCGGCGGCTTGGGGATCTCGGTCATCCCGAGCACGTCTCCGTAGAACCGTCTTAGGTCAGCCTCACCAGCCGGCGGACAGGCCAGTTGGACATGATGGATCACAGGGAATCACCTCGCAGAACGTTTGACCGCAATAGCAAGACGGACGTACTGTTTGTTTAGCAAGGTCGAGCGGCGAGGGCAACCGGCCTGCGAGAGCATGGCCGTGAGCATGGCGGAAAGACGGCGCACCGAAGGAGTGGACGTGGCTACCGGCAGCACCGACAGTTTTGGCAGCAAGAACAGGCTCAAAGTCGGTGACGCCGACTACGAGATCTTCCGGTTGGACGCGGTTGACGGCGCCAAACGGCTGCCGTACAGCCTGAAGATCCTGCTGGAGAATCTGCTGCGTACGGAGGACGGCGTCAACATCACCGCCGACCAGATCCGCGCACTGGCCGGCTGGGATCCCGCGGCCGAGCCGGCCACCGAGATCCAGTTCACCCCCGGCCGCGTGGTGATGCAGGACTTCACCGGCGTGCCGTGCGTGGTCGACCTGGCCACCATGCGCGAGGCGGTCGCCGAGCTCGGCGGCGACCCGACCAGGATCAACCCGCTGGCGCCGGCCGAGCTGGTCATCGACCACTCGGTCATCATCGACGTGTTCGGCCGGCCGGACGCGTTCGAGCGCAACGTGGAGATCGAGTACGGCCGCAACCGCGAGCGCTACCAGTTCCTGCGCTGGGGCCAGACCGCGTTCGACGACTTCAAGGTGGTGCCGCCGGGCACCGGCATCGTGCACCAGGTGAACATCGAGCACCTCGCGCGCGTGGTGATGACCCGCGACGGCCAGGCCTATCCGGACACGCTCGTCGGTACGGACTCGCACACCACGATGGTCAACGGCCTCGGCGTGCTGGGCTGGGGCGTCGGCGGCATCGAGGCGGAGGCCGCGATGCTCGGCCAGCCGGTGTCGATGCTCATCCCCCGGGTCGTCGGTTTCAAGCTGACCGGCGAAATTCCGGCCGGCTCGACCGCCACCGACGTGGTGCTGACCATCACGCAGATGCTCCGCCAGCACGGCGCGGTCGGCAAATTCGTGGAGTTCTACGGCGAAGGCGTCGCCGCCGTGCCGCTGGCCAACCGCGCCACCATCGGCAACATGAGCCCGGAGTTTGGCTCCACCTGCGCGATTTTCCCGGTCGACGAGGAAACCATCCGCTATCTGCGGCTGACCGGCCGATCGGCCGAGCAGGTGGCGCTGGTCGAGGCGTACGCGAAGGAACAGGGCCTGTGGCACGACCCGTCACACGAGCCGGCATATTCCGAGTATCTTGAGCTCGACCTGTCGACCGTTGTGCCGTCGATCGCCGGTCCGAAGCGTCCGCAGGATCGCGTCGAGCTGTCCAACGCCAAGACGGCTTTCCGCGACGCGCTGAAAAACTACACGACCAGCGTGCAGACCAGCATGGACGAGGCCTCCGCCGAGTCGTTTCCGGCCAGTGACTCGCCGGCCGTCGGCAGCGACGAGCCGCTCGCGTACGCGTCGGCCGCACGCAACGCCAACGGCCGCGCCAGCAACCCGGCTCGGGTGAAGCTGGAAAACGGTACGGAATGCGAGATCGACCACGGCGCGGTGGCCATCGCCTCGATCACCTCCTGCACCAACACCTCCAACCCGTCGGTCATGCTCGGCGCCGCTCTGCTCGCCAAGAACGCGGTCGACCGCGGACTTTCGGTGAAACCGTGGGTGAAAACCTCGCTCGCGCCCGGGTCCAAGGTGGTGATGGACTACTACGAGAAGGCCGGACTCATTCCATATCTGGAAAAGCTCGGCTATCACCTGGTCGGCTATGGCTGTACGACCTGTATCGGCAACTCCGGCCCGCTGCCGGAGGCGGTCAGCCAGGCCGTCCAGGACAACGACCTCGCGGTCGTCTCGGTGTTGTCCGGCAACCGAAACTTCGAGGGCCGGATCAACCCGGACGTGAAGATGAACTACCTCGCGTCGCCGCCGCTGGTCATCGCGTACGCGCTGGCCGGCTCGATGGACTGGGACCCGGAGTCCGATCCGCTCGGCACCGACAAGGACGGCAACGAGGTGTTCCTCAAGGACATCTGGCCGTCGCCGCAGGAGATCCAGGACGTGGTCAACTCGGCGATCAACCAGGAGATGTTCACCAAGGACTACGCCGATGTCTTCGCCGGCGACGAGCGCTGGCAGTCGCTGCCGACACCGACCGGCGACACCTTCGAGTGGGACGGCGAGTCCACCTACGTCCGCAAGCCGCCGTATTTCGACGGCATGCAACGCCAACCGCAGCCGGTCACCGACATCGGCGGCGCGCGCGTACTGGCCAAGCTCGGTGATTCGGTGACCACCGACCACATTTCGCCGGCCGGCTCGATCAAGCTGGACTCCCCCGCCGGTGAATACCTGACCACACACGGCGTGGCGAAGAAGGACTTCAACTCCTACGGCTCGCGGCGCGGCAACCACGAGGTGATGATCCGCGGCACGTTCGCCAACATCCGGCTGCGCAACCAGCTGCTCGACGGCGTCGAAGGCGGCTACACACGCAACTGGCTGGCCGGCGGCGAGCAGACCACCATCTACGACGCGGCGCAGGCGTACGCGGAGCGGGACATCCCGCTGGTCGTGTTGGCCGGCAAGGAATACGGCTCCGGCTCGTCGCGTGACTGGGCCGCCAAGGGGACGCGGCTGCTCGGCGTACGCGCGGTGATCGCCGAGTCCTACGAGCGGATCCACCGGTCCAACCTGATCGGCATGGGCGTCCTGCCGCTGCAGTACGGCGCCGGTGACACCGCGGAATCCCTTGGCCTGACTGGCGAAGAGACCTTCGACATCGCCGGCGTGACCGCGCTCAACGACGGCTCGACGCCGCGTACGGTCAAGGTCACCGCGAAGAAGGCCGACGGGTCCACTGTGGACTTCGACGGGGTCGTACGCATCGACACGCCTGGCGAGGCCGACTACTACCGGCACGGCGGCATCCTGCAGTACGTGCTGCGGTCGCTGCTGACCAAGTAGTCCGCATGGCCCCCATGCCTGCGTTGGACGCAAGCATGGGGGCCATGCGACCGTCAGCCGCCGTATGCCTTGAAGATGTTGGTGAACTCGTACGGCGACTGCGAGATGCCGGAGCAGTCCGGTCGCACGCCACCGCCGGCACAGTTGCCGTTGTCTCTGCCCACGGACCAGAAACCGATGCTGGCGACGTGGTTTTGTTGCGCGTACGAGAGAATCTGCCGCGCCACCGTCTGGTCAGTGGTCGGACCGGTGTCGTTGCGGCCGATCATCGGTGTCAGACCGAGCAAAGCCTTGACCTGCGCATCGCTCTTGGCCGGCCAGATCTGCTTCAGCTGACCGACCGTCGCGTTGGCGGCCGAGATGATCGCGTCACCCCAGTTGCCGGAGTAGCCGAAGTCCATCAGCATCGGGTTGACCACGACGTTGAGGCCACGGGAGGCCGCGTCCTGCAGGATCTGTACGGAAAACGGGTCCATGCCATAGTCCTGGCCCTGGATGCGCATGGTGTAGCTGATGTGCGTGCCCTTGTTCTGCTGCAGCCGCAGCAAAGCCTGGTTGACCATGGCGACAGGGATGGACGCCTCCACGTCGACATCCAGGCTGTTGCTGCCGACCGCGTCCAGCGCCTGGACGTACGCGTTGTAGAGCGCGTCCACCGATCCGCAGGTGTTTTCCAGGTATGGCCCCAAAGCGCCACCGGAGGCGACCGTCACGCCGCCACCCATGCCGCGCAACGCGTTGACGTCGTTGATGATCCGCGAGTCGTTGAGCGCGATGGTGCCACCCCACGACGGCGTACAGCCCGAGCTGTTGGCCAGTACGAACGCCAGGTTGAAGTTCTTCACGCCGGTCGCGTTGGCCACCGATACCAGCGACGGAGTGGACATCGTGATGTCGATGTACGGCGAAATGCGCGCGGCGCCGGTCGTCGGCGGCGGACTGGTCGGCGGCTGCGAGCTGGGCGGTTGGCTGGTCGGTGGCGTGACCGTGCCGCACGGCTGGCCGTTGAGCTTGCAGTTGGCCGGCTTTCCCTGTCCACTCACCAAAAACCCGAAGCTGGTCGACGCGCCGGCCGCGACCGCGCCGTTGTATTCGCGGTTCACAAAGGAATGATGCGTGCCAGCGGCGGTGTCGACGGCGTCCCAGTATGACCCGACCGACGAGCCGGCCGGCAGGTCGAACTCGACTTTCCAACCGCTCAACGCCGACGTGCCGGCGGTGATGGTGTATTTGGCCTGGTAACCGCTGTCCCAGGTCGAGTCGGTGGAAAACACGGCGGAGGACGCGGTCGCCGCTGACGCCGACCGCGTCACGACGAGCGCGGTCAGGATGAGCAACACCGCCGCCGCGGCCACCGCCACCTTGGATCCGGTGGGCCTCAGGGGATGTTGCGCGCGTCGACGGCGCGGGATCGCGTACGAGAAAAGACGTCTGGCCATCGCGGTGGGACCTCCTGGTCGGGGTCAGGGAACCGGAGGAACGCTGCTGCTGTGTTCGAAACCGTAGGATGCGACGGACTTTCCGTCAATAGTGAGCAAAACTTTTGGTCGCAAAGTTCGCAATCAATCATCCCAAACCATGACAGGCGCCGAAGATTTTACGGTCGCCGAACCACCGCCCGACCGCGTCCGCCAGTGGTTCGTCGCTGTGGCCGGCGAGCCAGCAGACGTGACCGTCCGGCCGTACGAGTGCCGCGTCGAAGCCCGGATTCGCTGCGGTGACGAGGAAATCGGCCGTGCCGGCGTACGTGGGTGCGGCCAGCAGGAGCGGCCCGCCGGTCCGCGTGTGGTCGGCGAGCCTGGTGCTGTCGGCGAGGACGATGTCCGGCATCCTGGCGCCAAGCAGCGGATGATCACTGCCGGGCATCGGATAGCGGATGCCGAGGCCGCTGATCTGGCCGGCGATCCGCCGGTTGGCGGCCGGATCGGCGAGCAGGCCGGCGACCAGGTCGCGCAGCGCGGCGACATCCGGATCCGGGATGGTCAGCACGCCCTGCGCGCGGGTGTTGGCCAGCACCGCGGCGCCGACCGGATGGCGCTCGGCGTGGTAGCTGTCCAGCAGGCCGTCCGGCGCCTCGCCACGCACCTGCGCGGCGAGCTTCCAGCCCAGGTTGTACGCGTCCTGGAGGCCGAGGTTCATGCCCTGACCGCCGGCCGGCAGATGGATGTGCGCGGCGTCGCCGGCCAGCAGGATCCGGCCGATCCGATAGCGCTCTGCCTGCCGTGACGCGTCGCCGAACCGCGAGGCCCAGCGGACCTCGTCGACGACGATCTCCGGCGAGAACGCTTCGGTCACCGCGCGCTGGACCTCCGCGAGCGTGACCGGACTGTCCGTCGGCGTCTCCTGTTGTTCGGCGCCACCGAACAAAACCCGGTAGACACCGTCGCGCAGCGGCAGCAGAAACCCCGACCGCTCCGCGAAACTCGGCAGTTGCCAGCTCTCGGCGACGCCGTCTGTCTTGCCGGACAAGGTGATGTCGGCGGCGACCATTCGCATGCGCGCGTCGCGACCGGGAAAGGCGAAACCACCGAGCCGTCGTACGGTGCTGTGGCCGCCGTCCGCGCCAACCAGATATCCGGCCTCGATTTTCCTTTGTACGCCACCGATCTCGACCGTCGCGACGACGCTTTCCTCGCGCTGACAGAGATCCAGGAGGGTCACGCCGCGCCGCACCACGCCATCCAGGTTGTGCTCCAGGAAACGCTCGACATCGGCCTGCTCGACGCCGACCTGAAAGCCGAAGTCGGTGTCGAAAACCGTGTAGTCCAATGGAATTCCGGCGAAATGGCCGGCCGGCAGCGTGGTGTGCTCGCGCGTCCTGATCGGCTCGAGCCAGCCGCGCGAGTGCAGGATCTCGGCCGACCGCGGTTGCAGGCTCAGCGCCTTGGACTGGCCGCTGCGCGTTTCAAGCCGGTCGATGACCAGCACGTCGGCGCCGGCCAGGCGCAGCTCGTTGGCCAACAGCAGCCCGGTCGGACCAGCGCCGACCACCAGCACGTCAGGCACGCAGATCGACCTTCTTGGTGTAGAAGAAATGGAAGGCCAGCAGCAGAGCCAGTACGCCGTAGAACTGCACGGCGGTCACCAACGGCACCAGGTCGAGCGGCAGCGCGTACGTGAGGACGATGCTGGCCGCCGCGTCGGCGAACAGTCCCCATCCCCACACCGAGGTGAGGATCCGCGTGCCACGGCGAAACCGCCGGTCGTGCTGCCACCGCTCCTCCCAGCGGCGCGCGCCGGCCTCGCCGACCTTGGTGACCGCGATCGTACGGCCGAGCACCAGCAGCGCCGGCCGGCCGGCGAACACCGACACAACCATCCACAGGCCGAGCAGTCCGAGCAGTGCCGCGGCCCAGCTCTCACGTACGGCCAACGCACGCGCGTCACCGGTCAGCAGGCCGACGACCAGGCTGAACACCATGATGCTGACGGTGAACATCGCCATCAGGTCGAGCTTGCGGCGGCTGACCAGCTGATGGACGGTCCGCGGCACGGCGACGACGATGCCGGCCATCAGGGCCCACCACTGGTTGACGCCGGCGGCGCGCAGGCCGTAGTAGACGACCATCGGCAGCACCAGGTCGAAGGCGACGGTCGCCAGATTGGCGCGTACCAGCCGGCGTACGCCATCGCGGTTGTCCGTCGCGGTCATGCCCGGGTGGCCCGTTCGAACAGGTCGGCAAGCTCGGCTCCGCAACGCGCGAGGTCGAGCTCCTCCCCGGCCGAGCAGCGCGTGACCAAGGCGTCGATCGCGCCGGTGATCGCGATAGCCATCACGCGCGCGTCGAATGTGCCGAAGTCCCCCGCGCGCTGGCCCGCGCGCAACAGCTCCTCCACCAGGTCGACACCGGAGGCGATGGCCGAAACGTCCGCGACCTGCTGTCCCTCCGGAGTCCTGGCGTTGGCCACGATCTCGACCAGCGCGCGCAGGTCGGCCGGCCGCTGCGCCAGCAGGTCCACATTGGACTCGATCCGCGCGCGCAACATGGCCGGAAATCCGTTGGCCGACAGCACTTTCGGCTGCATGAACTCGGACGCCGTACGCAGCACGTCGGCCACCACCGCGCGCAGCAGCTCGTCCTTGCCGGTGAAGTGATAGGAGATCATGCCGGTGCTGCTCAGGCCGGCCTTCTTGGCGATCCGCGCGAACGACGCCTTGGCATATCCGACTTCGGCCACCGTCTCGATCGCGGCCGCCACGATCTGCGCGCGCCGAGCCTCCTCGGTGAAGGTCAATGTTTGCTTACTTGAGCGGGTCTTTGCTTGCATGAGCAAAATATAGCGCAGCCACGCAAGGAGCGTCAACCAGAGGTGTTCTGTTACGCCTCCCGGCGCGCGAGCACGCGTACCACCACCAGCAGCGCGACCACGACCGCGGCCACGACGACCGGCACCGGCGTGAAGCTGCCGGCCAGCACCAGCACCGCTGCGGCCGGGAACGCGACCGCCACCAGGTCACCGCGAGCCGGTCCGATCATCAGGACCCACACGCTCAGCAGATAGAGCGCGACCGGCACGGTGATCGCCAGGCCGACACCGAAGGCCGGCAGGTGCGCCTCGTGGCGCAACTCGCCCACGGCGAGCTCCAGTCCGCCGCCGACCGCGGCGGCCGACGAGAACACCACCAGGTGGCCGTATCCCCAGAAGATGCTCGGCGCGAGCGAGTCGCCGCCGAGGCTTTGATGCTCGGACTGCTCGAAATACAGCCACCACATGCCAAACACCACGACCAGGCCGGCGACCGCGAGACCGACCAGGCCGGACAGCGACTGACCGGAGCCGACCGCGGCTTGCACGGCGTTGGACGCGGCCAGCACCGACTCGCCGAGCACGATGAGCGTGAGCAGGCCATAGCGCTCGCCGATGTGCTCCGGATGCCAGGTCGTCGGCGCCGCGCGCTCGGCGAACACCGGCACCGCCAGCTCGATCGCCGCCGCCACCAGGAATGCCGGCACCACCAGCGCCGGCGGACAGAAGAGCACGTACGCGATCCAGCAGACCTGCGCGAACGCGATGCCGCCGGCATAGCGCAACGTGCAGCGCCGCCGCTCTGGATCGCTGTACGCGGCGCGCAGCCACTGTGTGACCCCGGCCAGCCGCATGATGACATAGCCGACCACCATCACCCGCCAGTCGGCGTGCTCGAAGACCTGGCCGACCCCGGCCGCGATCACCAACGCACCACCGATCTGCACGAACGCGGTGACCCGGTAGATCGCGTCGTCGGTGTCGTACGCCGAAGCGAACCAGGTGAAATTCATCCAGGCCCACCAGATGGCGAAGAAGACACCGCCATAGCGCAGCAGGCCGTCGATCACGTGTCCCTCGGCCAACGCGTGGTGCAGTCCCCCGGCCGCCGCCGCGACCGCGACCACGACGCACAGGTCGAAGAACAGCTCCAGCGGCGTGGACGCGCGATGCTCCTCGTCCGTCCGCCGAGCCACCATCGGCACGTACCAGCCGCGTCGCCGCGCCTGCTCGCTCATCCAGCTCCCCCCTCGTCGGTCGGTCACCAATCCTGCCATTGGCACAACCTCACGGCGTTCGTGGCGGCGCACCTTCGAATCCACCGGGAATCACCGCCGTGGCCTGCGAAACGCCATGGTCACAAGGCCGCCAGCCGCACATGATCACCGGCATGGAATCTCGCCGGTTAGGGACATCGGGTTTGCGGATCTCGCCGATCGGCCTCGGCATGATGAGCTACGGCGACCGGACGCGGCGGTCATGGCACCTCACCGAGGATGAGGCGGAGCCGATCGTGCGCGCCGCGGCCGAGGCCGGCGTGACCTTCTTCGACACCGCCGACATGTACGACCGCGGCACCAGTGAGCAGGTCACCGGCCGGCTGCTGACCAAACTTTTCAGTGATCGCGAGGACTACGTCCTCGCCACCAAGGTCTACTATCCGATGGGGCCAGGCCCCAACGACCGAGGCCTGTCGCGGAAGCATGTTCTCTCCGCCATCGATGCGTCGCTGTGCCGGCTCGGCACTGATTACGTCGACCTCTACCAGATCCACCGATGGGACGACGAAACGCCGATCGAGGAGACGATGGCCGCGCTGGATGAGGTCGTACGCGCCGGCAAAGCACGCTATATCGGCGCTTCCACGATGTGCGCGTGGCAGTTCAGCAAGGCACAGCAGGTCGCCAACGGCCACACCTTCGTGTCGATGCAGAATCACTACAACCTCGTCTATCGCGAGGAGGAAAGAGAAATGCTGCCGCTGTGCCGCGATCTCGGGGTCGGCGTCATTCCATACAGTCCACTGGCGCGCGGCTTCCTGGCTCGCGGCGAGCGTAGGACGACACGCGGCTCCGGCGATCCGCTCGCCGACCAGCTGTACAACGAGAGCGACCAGGTCGTGGTCGACGCGCTCAACGACATCGCCGGACGCCGTGGCGTGCCGCCGGCGCAGGTCGCTTTGGCCTGGCTGCTGCACAAGCCAGGCGTCACCGCGCCTATCGTGGGCGCCACCAAACTCCGTCACCTGCAGGACGCGATCGCCGCGGTCGACATTTCCTTGACAGCGGAGGAAATCGCCGCATTGGAGGCACCGTACGCGCCGCATCGAGTTGCCTGACGGGAAACAGGCTGCCTTGCGGCCAGACCCTAGAAGGCGAAGGCCTGCTCCATGTGCACTCTGGCCTCGTGTTCGAGCAGCCAGCGTTTGCGTGGCAGGCCACCGCCAAAGCCGACCAGCGTCTTGTTGGCGCCAACCACGCGATGGCAGGGCACGATGATCGGGATCGGATTGTGGTTGCAGGCGGTGCCGACAGCGCGCGCCGCCAGCGGATCACCGGCCTGCGCGGCGACCCAGCCATACGTCACGGTCTCGCCGTACGGGACACGCTTGAGCACGTCCCACACCTTCAGCTCGAACTCCGAGCCGGCCATCGCCAGCGGCAGGTCAAACTCGGTCAGCTCGCCGGCGAAATAGGCGTTGAGCTGGCCGACCGCCCGCTCGAGCAGCGCCTGGCCGCCGATTTTGGGCAGGCCGGCGGGGATCCGGCCGCCGAAGCTGGCGCCGCGGACCGCGGTCTCGTCGGCGATCAGGCCGACCGCGCCGATCGGGGAAGCCACTGTCGTCCAACCCACGCAGACAGGTTACGTTCCGGGTGTGACAGTCGACCTGGCAGGAGCCGCCGGCAAGACGATCCCCGACGTGATCGCCGACGATCTGGCCGTCCTCTTCGTCGGCATCAACCCCGGCCTCTACTCGGCGGCCACCGGCTGGCATTTCGCCAGGCCCGGCAACAGGTTCTGGCCGGCGCTGCACCGCGGCGGCTTCACCGAACGGCAGCTGCATCCGAGCGAACAGGACGTGCTGCCGTCGTACGGCCTCGGCATCACCAACGTCGTGGCGCGCGCCTCCGCGCGAGCGGACGAGCTGACCACCCAGGAGCTGGTCGCCGGCGCCGGAATCCTTGAGCGGAAAGCGGAAAAATACCGTCCACAGTGGATCGCGCTGGTCGGCATCACCGCGTATCGCACCGGCTGGCGGCGGCCGAAAGCCACACTCGGTGAGCAGCCGGACGGCATCGCGCGGTCACGACTGTGGGTGCTGCCAAACCCCAGCGGACTGAACGCGCACTACACGGCCGACACCTTGGCCGCCGAGTTCGCCAAGCTTCACGAACGGGTCAGCTGAACGTCGGCGAGCATGGTGTGCGCTTCGCGGGTCTCGCGCAGGATTTTCGGATCGAGATCGGCGACGACCATGCCTTCGCCGGTGACCGGCGCGCGGCCGAGCGGACGGCCTTCCGGGTCGTAGATCGCGCTGCCACCGCTCAGCCGCCACGGCTCCGGCCCGTCGACCGCGTTCGCGGTCAGGACGTAGAAAGTGTTGTCCAGCGCACGTGCGGCGTAATACAGGTCGCGCCGGTGATCGCTGCCGTGCACGTACGCGGTCGGAATCGCGTAAGCGTGCGCGCCAGCCAACGCGGCTTTCCTGGCGTGCTCAGGAAAACAGCCGTCGTAACAGATGCCGAGGCCGAAGACCCAGTCGTCGACGGTGATCGCGGCATCGCTGTCACCACACGAAAACAGGTCGCTTTCATCCGGCGCGATGAGGTTTTTTTTGTGATATGCGTCCGTCACACCGCCGTCCGGACGGAAATGCAGCGCGGCGATGAACCGGCGTCCATCGACGCGTACGGCGGCACCGACGATCGCGTGAATTTCGTTGTCACGCGCGGTTTCCTGGATCGGCGCCAGCCGCGGATCCTCCATCGACAGCAGGTCTGTCCGGTCGGCGTCGGCGAGCGCCGGCGGGTTGTACGCCGGCAGAAACAACTCCGGCAGCACGACCAGGGACGCCTCGGCGGCGGCCGCCTGGCCGACGAGCCGGGCGGCGACGCGTGCGTTTCCAGCGAGGTCAGCCGGCTCAGCCGGCGCCTGGGCGACCGCGACCCGGATGGGGTTGGCTGGGACCGTCTGCATGACGACAATCCTGCCAGGTGCGCCGGCCAACAGGCTCTCCGATGCCGCAAGACGTACGTACCGTTTATGATCGCCGGATGCCGCGTGTGAGCCAGGACCGACTCGATGCTCGGCGCCGGGAGATCCTCGCCGGTGCCCGGGCCTGCTTCTCACGCCACGGATACGAAGGTGCGACGGTCCGCCGGCTGGAAGAGGCGACCGGCCTGTCCCGGGGCGCGATTTTCCACCATTTCCGCGACAAGGAGTCGCTTTTCCTCGCGGTCGCCGAGGACGACGCCGCCGAGATGGTCGAGACGGTCGCGAAACAGGGCCTGGTGCAGGTCATGCGCGACCTGCTGGCGCGCGCCGACGACGTGTCCGAGACCGGCTGGCTCGGCACCCAGCTGGAGGTGTCGCGGCGGCTGCGCACCGACCAGGAGTTCGCCGACCGCTGGGCCGCGCGCGCCGAGGCCATCGCCGCCGCCACGCGCGACCGGCTGAGCCGCCAGCGTACGGCCGGTGCGCTGCGCGAGGACGTGCCGTTGGAGACGCTGCAGCGCTTCCTGGAGCTCGCGCTGGACGGCCTGGTCATGCAACTGGGCACCGGCCGGTCAACCGCCGACCTGTCCCCCGTCCTCGACCTCGTCGAGGAGGCCGTGCGCCGCCGCTAACACGCGGACCGCGGCGCGTACGGCTGGACGTGCCGACGCACTTGTGCGCCACAACGCGAAAACGCGGCGAGTCGGCGTCGGCGTGATCGCGACCAGCCGTACGCCGGCCGGTATGTGATCGCGGCCGAGCCGCGGAATGACCGCCGCGCCCAGGCCTGCCGCCACCAGGGCTAGCTGCGTCGAGTGCTCGGACGCCGTGTGCGCGACCCGCGGCTCGACGCCTTCGGAGCGGAGCGTACGGCTCAGCCAGTCGTGGCAGATCTGGCCGGCGCTCCAGCTGATCCAGTCCTGCTCGGCCAGCTCCGCGACGGTCACCTTCTCGTTGCCGGCCAACGGATGCCCGGCCGGCAGGGCCAAGTCGAACGGATCGTCCAGCAGGTGTCGCGACGCGACGCCGTCCGGAATCGTCAGCGGATCCTCGAGCCAGTCCTGCACGACCGCGAGGTCCAGGTCGCCGCGGCAGAGCGCCGGCACCGACTCGTGCGGCTCGAGCTCCGACAGCGACACCGACAGGTCCGGCCAGTCGCGCAGCCGCCGCAACACACCTGGCAGCAGACCACGCGCTGCCGTGGCGAACGCGGCGATCGCCAGCGACCCGGCCACCGCGCCGCGATGCTCGGCGAGGTCGGCCTCCACCTGCTCGACGCGCGTCAGCAGGTCGCCGGCGCTGCGCGCGAGCAGCTCACCCGCGTCGGTCAGGCGTAGGCCACGCCCCTGTCGCTCGACCAGCGGCTGGCCGACCTCGCGTTCCAGCCTGGCGACCTGCTGCGACACCGCCGACGTGGTGACGTGCAACGTACGCGCCGCGCCGACCACCGAGCCGGTCGTCGACACCGCGTGCAGGACGCGCAGGCGCTCCAGGTTCAACATCGTAGTGATGCTACGCGATTGGGTCGAGAAAGAGTCGCTTGTCCTTAAGAGTCGGCTGCACCATTGTCGACAGCATGACCAAACAGATCACTATCGGCGGCGACCTGACCGTCAACCGGCTCGGCTTCGGAGCCATGCGGCTGACCGGAGCACCCAACTGGCCCGACCACGCCGACGCCGTCAAGACGGCCCGCCGCGCAGTCGAGCTCGGCGTCACGTTCATCGACACGGCCGACGCGTACGACCTGGGGCTCAACGAGGAACTGCTGGCCGACGCATTGCATCCGTACGGCGACGTCGTCATCGCCACCAAGGCCGGCCAGTGCCAGCCCGGCACCGACTGGATCCCATGCGGCCGGCCGGAATACCTGCGCCAGCAATGCGAACTGAGCCTGCGCCGGCTCAAGCTCGACCGCATCGACCTGTTCCAGCTGCACCGCGTCGACCCGCTCGTACCGCTCGCCGACCAGATCGGCGCGCTGCGCCGCCTGCAGGACGAGGGAAAAGTGCGGCACGTCGGCCTGTCCGAGGTGACGGTGGAGCAGATCGTCGAGGCCGGCCGGATCACCCCGATCGCCAGCGTGCAGAACCGCTACAACCTCGCCGACCGCGCCTCCGAGGACGTACTGGAACACTGCGAAAGCCATGGGATCGCGTTCATTCCGTGGCTCCCGATCAAGCGGAACGTCGCCGCGGCGGGTGGCATAGCGCGGCGGATCGGGGCGACCGAGGCACAGGTGGCGTTGGCCTGGTTGCTGCGGCGGTCACCGGTGATGGTGCCTATCCCCGGGACGTCCTCGATCGCGCATCTTGAGGAGAACTGCAAGGAAGTGGAGCTGTCTGAGGAGGATTACGTGGTGCTCACGGCCGCGGCTTGACCGGCCGGGCCTGTGGCGAGGGGTGTGGGGTGCGTTGCGGGGTGCTGAGGGGTTATGGGTGCCGCGTATCGCGGTAGCGGAGTGGTGGCTTTTCTGATTGGTGCGCTGGGTGGGTGGTGGTTTTTCGCCTGCGCGGCGGGCGCGCCTGCGCGGCGGGCGACCTCAAGAGAGGGGGCGCCTGGACGCCATCACGACCTCTGTAGCGCTAAATGTCTGTCTTGCCGGTTTGCGTTTTGGTAGTAGGGCCTCCATGCGTGCGTCTGGCGCACGTATGGGGGCCATGCGAACATTGAGCGGCGGCCGGGGTGGTGCTGGTGTGACTGGTGTGGCTGACAATGCGGGTGAGGCGGCTGGCCGCGTAACAGTTGCCCAACAAGGCAACAAAACAGACATAGCAGGCGGCAACCCCTACAATCGGGACCCGATTGTGACGCCGTTGGGGAACCCACGCCGTTGTGAGCCCCAACAGCGTTACGAACGGGACCCGATTGTGCGGGCCGGACGCCGTGGTGCGAAGAGGTTAGGAAAGCGCGGCGGTCAGCTCCACCGACGGCAGGCTGTGTGCCTCGGCTACCGGGGCGTTGGTGAGCTCGCCGTTCCAGGTGTTCAGGCCCTTGGCCAGCGCCGGGTCGCGGCGGCAGGCCTCCTGCCAGCCGCGAGCGGCGAGTTCCACCGCGTACGGCAGCGTGACGTTGGTCAGCGCGTTGGTCGACGTGTGCGGCACCGCGCCAGGCATGTTGGCGACACAATAGAAAATCGAATTGTGCACCTTGTACGTCGGATTGTCGTGCGTGGTCGGCCGCGAGTCCTCGAAGCAGCCACCCTGGTCGATGGAGATGTCGACCAGCACCGAGCCGGGCTTCATCCGCGACACCTGCTCGTTGGTGACCAGCGTCGGCGCCTTCGCGCCAGGCACCAGCACCGCGCCGATGACCAGGTCGGCGTCCTCGATCGCGCGCTCGACCTCGAAGGCGTTGGACGCGACGGTCTGCAGGTGGCCCTGATAGATCCGATCGGCCGAGCGCAGCTTCTCGATGTTCTTGTCCAGCAGCAAAACCTCGGCCTGCATGCCGAGCGCGATCGCGGCCGCGTTCATGCCGGAGACACCGGCGCCGATGACGACGACCTTCGCCGCGTACACGCCGGAGACGCCGCCCATCAGGATGCCGCGGCCACCCTCGGCGCGCATCAGCGTGTACGCGCCGACCTGCGGCGCCAGCCGGCCGGCGACCTCGCTCATCGGCGCGAGCAGCGGCAGTGAGCGGTCCGGCAGCTCGACGGTCTCGTACGCGATGGCGGTGACCTTGCGCGCCAGCAGTTCCTCGGTGAGCCGCTTGTCGGCGGCCAGGTGCAGATACGTGAAGAGGGTCTGGCCCTCCCGCATCCGGTGATACTCGGACTCGATCGGCTCCTTGACCTTCAGCACCAGGTCACCGGCGGCCCAGGTCTCGTCGGCGGTCGGCACGATGGTGGCTCCGACGGCTTGGTAGTCCTCGTTGGCGATCGAGGAGCCGACGCCGGCATCGGTCTCGACGTACACCTGGTGACCCTGACGGACCAGCTCGTGCACACCGGCCGGGGTGATGGCGACCCGGTACTCCTGGTTCTTGACCTCGCGCGGCACCGCGATCTTCACGTACGTGCTCCCCTTGTGTTGCGGCGGCATCTCCTCGGTGAGACACCGGGCCGTACCCCACATGATGAAGAGATGCCCGATTCAGTGCAAGAAAGAACGCAGATGATTCTGCGAATGTCGCAAAACCCGACGATCGTTCGGGCCGGCCGGTAATGTCGATCACGTGCCGAACAATCTGCAGCAGTCCGGCCTGGACCCGGTCGACCGGCTGATCCTGGCCAAGCTCGGCGAGGACGCGCGCATCCCGAACAACGCGCTGGCAGAGGCGGTCGGCATCGCACCGTCGACCTGTCACGCACGGCTGCGTTCACTGCGCGCGAGAGGGGTCATCCGCGGCTTCCATGCCGACCTGGACTTCAACGCGGTCGGCCTGCCGGTGCAGGCGATGATCTCGGTACGGCTGCACGCGCACACGCGCGGCCAGATGGACGCGTTCCTGTCCAAGATGCCGGAGCTGCCGGGCGTGATCGCGGTCTACTTCATGTCCGGCGCCGACGACTACGTCATCCACGTGGCGATGCCGAGCGCGCAGGCGCTGCGCGACTTCGTCCTCGACCATCTCAGCTCAGAGCCGGCCGTGCAGCACACCAACACCAGCCTGATCTTCGACTACCGCCGTGGAAAAGCGATCCCGTCACAGCGCTGACGTAGGATCTTTGCCGTGACCCAAGCGCTGACCGCCGACTTCGACGCGCCGATCGACGACAGGTTCTTCGAGGACTACCGCGTCGGCTCCACGTACTCGTACGGTTTCATCACCCTCACCGAGGACGAGATCCTGGAGTTCGCGCGGAAATACGACACGCAGTCGATCCACACCGATCCGCTGGCGGCGAAAGAGGGACCGTTTGGCGGGCTCATCGCCAGCGGTTGGCAGACGACCGGCGTGATGATGCGACTGCTGGCCGACCACTACATCTCGGCCAACGCCAGCCTTGCCTCACCAGGGGTCGACGAGCTGCGCTGGACCGCGCCGGTGCGGCCCGGCGACCAGCTCCACGTGACCGCGACCGTAGCCGACGCGCGGCGGTCGAAGTCCAAGCCGGACAGGGGAATCGTCCACACCGCGGTCGAGCTGGCCAACCAGCGCGAGGTCGTGTTGACGTTGACCGCGATGAACTTCATCCGCTGCCGCGGTTAGCGCTTCTTGCCGCGGGTCGCGCCACCGCGGCCGCGCAGCGTCGTGCCCGACTCGCTGAGGATCCGGTGTACGAAGCCGTACGACCGGCCGGTCGAGGACGCCAGTGACCGGATGCTCTCCCCCGACTCGTAGCGACGGGTGAGGTCCTTGGCCAGCGTCGAGCGCTCGTCGCCGGTGATCCTCCGTCCCTTCACCATCGTTGCTTCGGCCTTCGCTTTGCCCTTGGGTGCCATCGCTTGCCGTCCCTCACAGCTCGAGGATGGTCCGTACACGGCCTGTGACGACCGTAACAAGAGATCATGCTCGTCCGGGAGCCCGCTGGCCACTCGACAAGCGACCAGCGCGCCACCAATCTTCCGCCGTACGTGATCTTGTCTGACAAAACGGACAGCATTAACGATCAAGCTGAACTCGTTGTACCACAACGAAAACCGGCACGACCAGAAATCAGGCCAGCGCGACCAGGTCGGCGAAGTCGTCGCTCCAGATGTCCTCGACGCCGTCCGGCAACATGATCACCTTGTCCGGCCGCAACGCCTTGACCGCACCGCCGTCGTGGGTGACCAGGACGATCGCGCCCGGATAGCGGTCGATGGCGTCCAACACCTGCTCGCGGCTGGCCGGATCGAGGTTGTTGGTCGGCTCGTCCAGCAGCAGGACGTTGGCACTGGAGCACACCAGTCCGGCCAGCGCCAGCCGCGTCTTCTCGCCACCCGACAGCACGGCCGCCGGTTTTTGCGCGTCGTCGCCGGAAAACAGAAACGCGCCGAGCACCTTGCGCAGCTCGCCGTCGGTCCAGTCCGGCGCGGTCGCGCGCATGTTCTCCAGCACCGTACGGTCGGTGTCCAGCGTCTCGTGCTCCTGCGCGTAGTAGCCGAGTTTGAGGCCATGGCCCGGAACGACCTCACCGGTGTCCGGTTTTTCGATGCCGGCCAACAAACGCAGCAACGTCGTCTTGCCGGCACCGTTGAGGCCGAGGATGACCACGCGCGCGCCGCGGTCGACGGCGAGGTCCACGTCGGTGAAGACCTCCAGCGAGCCGTAGGTCTTGCTCAGGCCCTCGGCGGTGAGCGGTGTCTTGCCGCACGGCGCCGGAGCCGGGAAGCGTACCTTCGCCACCTTGTCCGAGACGCGCTCCTCCTCCAGGCCGGAGAGCATCTTTTCGGCGCGTTTCAGCATGTTCTGCGCGGCGACCGCCTTCGTCGCCTTCGCGCGCATCTTGTCGGCCTGCGCCATCAACGCGGAGGCCTTCTTCTCCGCGTTTGCGCGCTCGCGCTTGCGGCGGCGCTCGTCGGTCTCGCGCTGCTGCAGATACGTCTTCCAGCCGACGTTGTAGAGGTCGATGACGGCCCGGTTGGCGTCCAGATACCAGACCTTGTTGACGACGGCGTCGAGCAGCTCGACATCGTGCGAGATCACGATCAGGCCGGCCTTGTGGCCACGCAGGTGGTCGCGCAGCCAGCCGATCGAGTCGGCGTCGAGGTGGTTGGTCGGCTCGTCCAGCAGCAGCGTTTCGGCGTCGGAGAACAGGATCCGGGACAGCTCGACGCGCCGCCGCTGGCCGCCGGAGAGCGTACGCAGCGGCTGCGCCAGCACGCGGTCGGGCAGGCCGAGGTTGGCGCAGATGCGCGCCGCCTCGCTCTCGGCCGCGTATCCGCCGAGCGCGGCGAACTGGTCCTCCAGCCGGCCGTACTTGCGGATCAGCCGGTCGCGCTCGGCTTCCTCGACCGCCTCGGCCATCGCGACCTGCGTCTTTTCCATGCTGTGCAGCAGAGTGTCCAGTCCGCGGGCGGACAGCACGCGGTCGCGCGCGGTCACGTCGAGGTCGCCGGTGCGCGGGTCCTGCGGCAGATAGCCGACCGCGCCGGAGCGCGTGACGTTGCCGGCGTACGGCAGGCCTTCGCCGGCCATCACCTTGAGCGTGGTGGTCTTGCCGGCGCCGTTGCGGCCGACCAGACCGATCCGGTCGCCCGGCTGGACGCGGAGGTTGGTGTCGGAAAGCAGGATGCGCGCGCCAGCGCGCAGTTCGAGATCGGTAACGGAGATCATGAGAAAGGGACCTGTGCCTCAGGTAGCAGGGATGGGCCGCGTCGGTGCCCGGTCGTTGCCGGGCGCGGCCACATCAGGAGGTCCGAGCAGTCACGCCGACAATGGTACCTGTTGCGTCGAGCGATTTACCGTCGCCGTGACCAGAGGCTCACCGCACCAGCTCAGCACACCGGCGCGCCGACACGCCGAACCCTGCCGAAACTGTCGTACCCACCGACAAGAATCACCCCCACCCAGTGACGGGTGGGGGGTGGGTCTGAGAGGTTGCCGGCAATTCGCGAAAATTTGCCTCGCCAGTCACATGGGTCACCTGAGCCAGAGCCTGAGGCCGTACACGTACGACAAGCGCGCAAAAGCGGCATTTAGCGCCCCATCACGGGCGCCGGCCGCGGACGGTAGGTCGTCGCGAGATCTGCCGCGCCAAGAGAGAGCTCAGCCGTACAGCGTTATCCGGGTGCCGCGCATCGCCGTCCTCCAGGTCGTGAGGGGGTGGCACCAGTTGTCGGCCTGGTGCCACCCGCTTGGCCGGTGCCAGTTGTCGCACCTGGCGCCGGCCATGACCCACTATGCGCGGGCGCCCGGGAACAAACCTTGGACAAACCTTGACTGCCGCGCCGGTAGGGTCGCGCCATGGACCCAGCGGCTTACCTGGACCGCATCGGCGCCCGCTGGAACGGCAGCGCCGACGCCGACTCGCTGCGTGACCTGCAGATCGCGCACCTGCGCAGCGTCCCGTTCGAAAACCTGAGCATCCACCTCGGCGAGACGATCGTGCTCGACGAGGAGCACGTGCTGGCCAAGATCGTCGACCGCCGCCGTGGCGGCTTCTGCTACGAGCTCAACGGCGCCTTCGGTTTTCTGCTGTCAGCTCTCGGCTATCGCGTCACACTGCTCGGTGCGCGTACGTACGGCGGCGGCAACTGGGGACCGCCGTTCGACCACATGGCGATACGCGTCGACCTGGCCGAGCCGTGGCTGGTCGATGTCGGCTTCGGCCGCTTCACCCACCACCCGATCCGGCTGGACGGCCGCGACGACCAGGACGACCCCGGCGGCACGTTCCGGATCACCGAGGAGCCCGACGGCGACCTCACCGTCACCGGCGACGGCTCGCCGGAATACCGCCTGGAGACGCGTCCGCGGCCGCTCGCCGACTTCGCGCCGACCTGCTGGTGGCAGCAGACCTCGCCGACGACGCACTTCACCCAGTCGCTGGTGTGCTCGCTGGTCACCGACGCCGGCCGGGTCACGCTGAGCGGCGACACACTGACGATCACCACCGGGGCCGACCGCGAGGAGGTCAAGCTGTCCTCCGACGCCGAGATCCTCGCCGCGTACCGCGATCGCTTCGGCATAGAGCTGGACCGCGTGCCAACCGTACGGGGCTGACCCGCCAGGCGATCGTCAACGGTCACACCGATAATCAACCGCATGTCCGACAACGACTTCGACTCCGACGCCTCGCTTGACGCGTCCCAGATCGACGACCGCCGCGATGTCGACAGTAGTGGCGGCGGCTTCGGCGGCGGTGGCGGGTACGGCGGCTACACCGGCGGCGGTGGCGGCGGCTTCAGCATCCCCGGCGGCGGCATGACCGTCGGCGGTGGCATCGTCGGCCTCATCATCGTCGTCATCGGCGCGCTGCTCGGCACGGGTACGATCGACGTCGGCGGTCTCACCGGCGGTGGCAGCGGCTCCTCCGGCGACAACCGGGCGCTGGCCGAGAAATGCTCGGTGAACAATCCCGATCGCTTCAAAGAGCTGGACTGCCGCAACGGCTTCTACGTCAACGACATCCAGCAGTTCTGGAAGTCCGAGCTGCCCAAGTCGTTCGGCGTCCCATACCGCGTGACCAAGGCGGTCTTCTTCAGCCGCGCGACCAACACCGGCTGCGGCCAGGCCGACTCCGCGGTCGGACCGTTCTACTGCCCGGCCGACGAGCTGGTTTACATCGACCTCTCGTTCTACTCCGAGCTGGCCAGCCGGTTCGGCGCACCGGGCCAGTTCGCGCAGGCGTACGTGCTGGCACACGAGTTCGGCCACCACGTGCAGAACCTCACCGGCACCGAGCGGAAGATCCGCCAGCTCCAGCAGCAATATCCGTCCCGCAAGAACAAGTACTCGATCGCTTTGGAGCTGCAGGCCGACTGTTATGCCGGCGTGTGGGCCAAGAACGCCGGCGGAGGTCCGGTCGCCACAGTCGACCAGCGCGACATCCAGGAGGCGCTGCAAGCGGCGGCCGCGGTCGGCGACGACCGCATCCAGCAGTCCGCCGGCGGCGGCGTCAACGAGGAGACCTGGACGCACGGCTCGGCGCAGTCGCGGCAGCAGTGGTTCTTCACCGGCTACAACAGCGGCGACCCCCGCCAATGCGAGACCTTGCGCTAAACCGCAAAAACTACGGAATCCGCCCCAAGTCAGACCCTCCGTCAAGGATTTTTTGCAAAACCGCTACCGATCCGGGGCTCAACGCGCATACTGCTGACCGGCCCGTACGGGCCACTCATTCGGCTGCCAAGGAGCTCTGTCGTGGTCGGTACGCGCCTTCTTCCGAACAAGACGTTGCGACGAGTGTTCGCGGGGGTCAGCGCCGGTGTGCTGGTCGCCGCGCTCGCCGTGACGCTTCCCGGCTCGTCGGCGGTCGCCGCGGAAGGCACCACCGGCACGTACATCGTGCAGATGGCCGACCTGCCGGCGACCGCGTACGCCGGCACCGTGCCTGGCTACAAGGCGACCAAGCCGGCTGACGGCGGCAAGTTCGACGCGAAGAGCGCCGATGTCGGCAAATACCGCGCCTATCTGCGTAGCCAGCACGACTCGCTGATCCGGCAGACGGGCGGCATCAGCAAGATCTACGACTACTCCGCGAGCTTCAACGGCTTCTCCGCCCGGATGACCTCGGCGAAGGCACTGCAGCTGACCAAGACCGCGGGCGTACTCAGCGTCAGCAAAAACGAGCTGCGCTATGCCGACACGGTCAGCACGCCCAGCTTCCTCGGCATCGACAAGCCGGGCGGCCTGTGGAGCAAGCTCGGCGGTCCGGCCAACGCCGGCGGCGGCGACAACCTGGTGATCGGCGACCTGGACAGCGGCATCTGGCCGGAAAACGCCTCGTTCAAGCCGCTGCCAAACGCCAAGAAGCCGCACGGCTTCCACGGCGCGTGTGTCGCTGGCGAGCAGTGGACCGCGCAGACCTGCAACAGCAAGATCGTCGGCGCGCGTTACTACAACGCCGGCATCGGCGGCAACGACGCCATCCACAAGGCGCCGTACGTCGACGAGGTCGCCTCCGCGCGCGACATCAACGGCCACGGCTCGCACACCGCGTCCACGGCGGCCGGCAACTACAACACCGACATGGTCGTCAACGGCAACTCGCTCGGCAAAGGCAGTGGCATGGCACCTGCCGCACGAATCGCGGTCTACAAGGTGCTCTGGCACACCGGCTCGTCCGCTTCCGGCAGTACGGCAGACATCGCGCAGGGCATCGAGGACGCGATCAGCGACGGCGTCGATGTCATCAACTTCTCCATCTCCGGCAGCACCGCGAGCTCGGTCGACCCGGTCGAGATCGCCTTCCTGTACGCCGCCGACGCCGGCATCTTCGTCTCCGCCTCGGCCGGCAACAACGGCCCGGACGCCAGCACGGTCGCGCACAACTCGCCGTGGCTGACCACCGTCGCCGCCGGCACGCACGACCGCCAGTTCGAGGCGAAGGTGACTCTCGGCAACGGCGCCGGTTACACCGGTGCCGGCATCGGCGCGGCCGTAGCGTCCAGCCCGCTCATCCTGGCCAGCGGTGCGGCACGCGCCGGCGCCGACCCGAACGGCGTACGGCTGTGCTTCTCCAAGACCTGGGACCCAGCGCATCCGGACGGCTTCCTCGATCCGGCCAAGGTCGCCGGCAAGATCGTCGTCTGCGACCGCGGCGTCAGCGACCGCGTCGACAAGAGCAAGGCCGTGCAGGAGGCCGGCGGCGTCGGCGTCGTACTGGCCAACACCAGCCCCAACTCGCTCAACGCCGACCTGCACACGCTGCCGACCGTGCACCTCAGCGACACCGACGGCGCGGCGGTGAAGGCGTACGCGAACGGCAACGCCAACGCCACCGCGTCTCTCAGCGCTGGCACGAAGGTCGTCGGCGCAGCGGCACCGCAGGTGGCCGCGTTCTCCTCGCGCGGTCCCGCGTTGTCCGGCGAAGGCGACCTGCTCAAGCCGGACATCATGGCCCCGGGCGTGGACGTGCTGGCCGCCGTGTCGCCGGTCTCGCACCACCGCGACTACGACTTCGAGTCGGGCACGTCGATGGCCGCGCCGCACATCACCGGCCTGGCCACGCTGATCCGCCAGCTGCACCCGAAGTGGTCGCCGATGATGGTCAAGTCGGCGCTGATGACGACCGCCTCGACCGTCGACAACAAGGGCAACCCGATCCCGGACGCCGGCCCGTTCGACTACGGCTCCGGCGAGGTCACGCCGAACTCGGCGGCCGATCCCGGCCTGGTCTACGACAGCAAGCTGCGCGACTGGGTCCGCTATCTGTGCGGCGTGCGGCAGCTGGACGCCAAGAGCATGACCTGCCGGGTCTTCGGCAGCATCGACCCGAGTGACCTCAACCAGCCGAACATCGCCATCGGTGACCTGCCCGGCATCCAGACCGTCACGCGTACGGTCACCAACGTCGGCACGACGACCACGCGCTATTTCGCCAGCGTGTCCGCGCCGGCCGGCGTCACGGTGACCGTGTCGCCGACCACGCTGCGGCTGCGTCCCGGCCAGTCGGCGTCCTACAAGGTGACCTTCACGCGTACGACCGCGGCCTATGGCACGTACGCGAACGGCTCGCTGACCTGGTCGGACGGCACGCACAACGTCCGCAGCGTGCTGGCCGTGCGGCCGGTCGGCGTACGCTCGCCATCCACGATCAACGGCACCGGCACGTCCGGCTCGGCGAAGGTGTCGCCGGTGCCGGCGTACGACGGCAAGCTGGTCACCTCGGTGACCGGCCTGGTCGCCGGCGACGAGCGGCCGGCCACGCTGAAGGAGCCGTCCGGCGCCGCGTTCCCCAGCGGCGCGCCGGTCGCGGGCCCGCACACGGCCAAGTTCACCGTGACGGTGCCGGCTGGCACCAAGCTGGCGCGGTTCGCGACCTTCGACGCCGACGTGGCCGCCGGCACCGACCTGGACATGTTCGTCTACAAGGCCGGCACCGCCGACCTGGTCGGCACAAGCAGCAGCGCCACCGCACAGGAACAGGTCGACCTGGTCGATCCGGCGGCCGGCTCGTACGACGTCTACCTCGACCTGTTCGCGCTCGGCTCCGGCAAGACCGAGCAGCCCATCAAGGAGTTCGACTGGTCGCTGGGGTCGACCGCGGCCGGCAACCTGACCGCGACGCCGGCCAGCCAGGCCGCGCGCTTCGGCAAGGCGGCCACGGTCACCGCGGCCTGGTCTGGCCTGTCCGCCGGAAAGCGTTACCTGGGGCAGATGTCCTTCGGTGACGGCACCTCGACGCTCGGCGCGTCACTAGTACGGATCAACGCCTAGGGTCTGTTTCGACCCTAGAGGAGCTTGCGCAGGAAAATCCGGCTGGTGCCAGGAGGATCGCTTGGCACCTCACCGAAAACGGTCCAGCCGCGCTTCTGGTAGAAGCCGGGAGCCTGGAAACTGATGGTGTAGAGAACGGCGGCGCGGCAACCACGCCGCCGTCCCTCCGCCTCGAACGCAGCCAGCAGCCGGCTGCCGAGGCCGCCGCCGCGCAGCCGCGCCGGCAGGTAGATGTAGTCGAGGAACAGCAGGCCGAGCGAGCTCCGGCCGATGGCGCCGCCGACCACCTCGCCGCTGGCCGCGTCGGTGACCGTGACGCACAGCGGCTGGCGGTCGTTGTAGCCGGCCGCGGCCTTGTTGAACTCGTCGAGACCGGTGGTGACGACCTCGGCCGTACGCTCATCGACCGTGTCGGTGACGCTGATGATCGGTGCTGTCATGCCGAGGACGTTACGGGCCGGCACCGACAGTCTCAGTCGCGTGTGACGTCCACGACGCGGATCTCCACCGCGCGAAACTGTTCCGGCGCCTGCTCCAGCACGACCTTTTTCGGGTCGGGTACGGTCAAAAACCGGTCGCTTGGCCGCAGCGCGCTCAGCCGTGTGTCTTCGAGCACGGCCTCGATCGCGCTCCGGTCGCCGCCGACGAAGAACGCGTCCATTTCTTCCAGGTGCGGCAACAAAATCCGCGCCCCGACATCGGCGGCCGCCTGCAACGCCGCCCTCGCCTGGCCTTCGCGCCGCCGCGCGAACCGGTGCTGCGACCAACCGCCGGCCGCCGACCGGCCGTGCACCAACCGGCTGTCCACTTTGGACACCAGCAGCTTCGAGCCGCGGAACACGCCGGCCGCGAAGCCGCCGAGCCGCACCAGCAACACTCCCACCGTACGATCGACGGCCGCGTGCGCGGACAGGGATGTCAACAGTCCGCCGGAAACCGCGAGCGGTGGAAACGGCACCCGAATGTCGGCGGTCGAGCCGTCGTCGGCGCGTACGTGCACGACGTCGTCGGCCAACGTCGACTCCAACACCCCGTGCCGGTCGGCGAAGCGGTCCAGCCAGCCGCGCAGCCGCTCCGGCGGCACGGTCACCCACCGTCCGCCACCAGCCGCCTGTCGCTGCGCCATGACCGCACCGTATCGCGAACCGGCCCGGTGCCGGCTAATGTGCCTCCATGGCGGAGTTGTACATCGATGGCGAATGGGTGGCGGCCAAAGCCGGCGGACGCCGGGAAATCCGTTGCCCTGCCGATGGCACGCCGGTCGCGACCGTCGACGAGGCCACCGCCGAGGACACCGTCGCCGCCATAGCCGCCGCGCGGAATGCTTTCGATTCCCGTGGCTGGCCGCAGACGGCCAGCGCCGAGCGCGGCGATCTGCTGCTTCGCGTCGCCGATCTGATCGGCGCGCGCAAGGATGCTCTCGCTCGCACCGAATCGCTCGACACCGGAAAGCGGTTGGTGGAGAGCGAATACGACATGGACGACATCGCGTCCTGCTTTCGCTACTTCGGAAAACTCGCCGGCCAGGACGCCGGCCGGATCGTCGACACCGGCAACGCCGACACGTTCAGCCGGATCGTGCACGAGCCGGTCGGCGTCTGCGGACTGATCACACCGTGGAACTATCCCCTTCTGCAGGTCTCCTGGAAGGTCGCGCCGGCACTGGCCGCCGGCAACACGTTCGTACTGAAGCCGAGCGAGCTCACGCCGAGCACCGCGATCATGCTGATGGACGTGCTCACCGAGGCCGGTTTGCCAGCCGGCGTGGGAAATCTCGTGCTCGGTGCCGGAGCGAGCGCCGGAGCACCGCTGTCCACGCATCCGGACGTCGATCTGGTCTCGTTCACCGGCGGGCTGGTCACCGGTCGTACGATCGCCGCAAACGCCGCCACCACGGTGAAAAAGGTGGCGCTGGAGCTCGGCGGCAAAAACCCGAATGTGGTTTTCGCCGACGCCGACTCCGAAACCGCGATCGACTACGCACTCACCGCGGCCTTCCTGCACTCCGGCCAGGTGTGTTCGGCCGGCGCGCGGCTGATCGTGCAGGAGTCGGTGCACGACGACATCGTCGAGGAGGTCGTACGCCGCGCGGAAAACATCCGTCTCGGCGGACCGTTCGACACCGACGCGGAGACTGGCACGTTGATTTCCGCCGCGCATCGAGAAAAAGTCGAGCGATACGTACGCACAGCCGTCGATGAAGGCGCCGTCCTGCGGTGCGGTGGCCGGCGCCCGGACGGCGAGCGTTACCAGAACGGTTTCTTCTATCTGCCAACGGTTCTGGACGGCGTAGGACAAGGCAGCAACGCGGTCGTCGAGGAGGCCTTCGGTCCGGTGCTGACGGTCGAGACGTTCACCGACGAGGACGACGCCGTACGCATCGCCAACGACACGACCTATGGCCTGGCTGGTGCGGTTTTCACGCAGGACGCTGGAAAAGCGCAGCGGGTGGCCGGCAGGCTGCGACACGGAACGGTGTGGATCAACGACTTCCATCCGTATCTGCCGCAGGCCGAGTGGGGTGGTTTCAAACAGTCCGGCGTCGGCCGCGAGCTCGGTCCGCACGGTCTGGCCGAATACCAGGAGGTGAAACACATCTACCAGAACCTGCGTCCGGCACCACAACGGTGGTTTTCTGGCTGAGGAGAGACATGTCGACAGCTGACGACGCGGAACTGAACGAGTTCGGCTATGCCAACAAACTCAAGCGGTCGCTTGGCAGCTTTCACACCTTCGCCGCCGGCATCAGCTACATCTCCATCCTGACCGGCACCTTCCAGCTCTCCTATCTCGGCATCGCCGAAGGCGGACCGGCCTACTGGTGGTCGTGGCCGATGGTGTTCGCCGGCCAGCTGATGGTCGCGCTGTGTTTCGCCGAGTTGGCCGCAAACTATCCGATCGCCGGCTCGATTTACAACTGGTCCAAGCGGCTGTCCAACCCGCACGTCGCCTGGCTGGCCGGCTGGATGATGCTGGTCGCCTCGGTCGTGTCGATTTCGGCCACCGCCCTGGCATATCAGCGGACCCTGCCGCAGATCGACTCGTTCTTCCAGTTCGTCGGTGACGGCACCGGCACGTACGACCAGGCCGCCAACGCGGTCGTCCTGTCCACCGTCCTGATCGTTTTCACCACTGTCGTCAACGCGATCGGCGTCAAGCTGATGGCGCGGATCAACAGCACCGGCGTCTTCGTCGAGCTGATCGCGGCCGTGTTACTGGTCATCGCGCTGGCCGCGGTCATCACCCGCGGACCGGCCGTCGTCACCGAGACGCTCGGCACCGGTGTGGGCCATTCCTGGGGCTATCTCGGCGCGTTCCTGGTCGCCTCGCTGGCCTCCTCGTACGTCATGTACGGCTTCGACACCGCCGCCTCGCTCGGCGAGGAATCCCTCAATCCGCACCGAAACGCGCCGCGCGCTGTCCTGCGTGCACTGGTCGCCTCCTTCGTCCTCGGCGGCCTCATCATTCTTTTCGGCCTGATGGCGGCGAAAAGCCTCAACGCACCGCAGCTCAAGACCGACGGCCTGCAGTTCGTGCTCACCGACGCGCTGGGGCCCGCGATCGGACGCGCGTTTCTCGTCGCGATCGCTATTGCCATCACGGTCTGCGTCCTCGCCGTGCACACCGCGGCGATCCGGATCGCTTTCGCGATGGCACGGGACAACTGTCTGCCGGCCGGATCGGTGCTGGCGCGGGTCAGTCCGCGGTTCCGGACACCGATAGTGCCGTCGATCATCATCGGTGTGATCGCGATCCTGCTGTTGCTCGTCAACGTCAACCAGCCGCAGATCTTCTCCGCGGTCACCAGCCTCGCGGTCGTGCTGATCTACGTTTCCTATCTGCTGGTGACGATCCCGATGCTCGTCGCGCGGCTTCGCGGCAACTGGCCGACCGGCGGCGCCAGACGCGCCGGCCGATTCCAGCTCGGCCGCTGGGGGTTGCCGGTCAACATCCTGGCCGTGCTGTGGGGCATCGGCATGAGCGTCAACCTGGCCTGGCCGCGCAAGGAGATCTACAACGCGACGCCGCCGTTCCACTGGTATCTGCAGTGGAGCTCGGTGCTTTTCGTCATCGTCATCGCGGCCGCCGGATTCGCCTACTACTGGTTCGTCCAGCGCCACAAGGTCGGTGTCCTCGCCGACCACGCGGCCACACCGGCACCAGAAGGAGAAGCGGTTTCATGACGTCGTACGACTATGTGGTGGTCGGTGGGGGAACCGCCGGCGCGGTCGTCGCCGCACGACTGTCGGAGGATCCGGACGTCACGGTGTGCCTGCTGGAGGCCGGACCGTCCGATGTGGACACTCCGGCCGTACTGGAGCTGTCCAGGTGGATGGCGTTGCTGGAATCCGGCTATGACTGGGACTATCTGGTGGAGCCGCAGGAGTCCGGCAACTCGTATCTCCGTCACGCACGCGCGCGTGTGCTCGGTGGCTGCTCGTCGCACAACTCCTGCATCGCTTTCTGGGCACCGGCAGAGGACCTGGACGAGTGGGCCGCGCTCGGCGCCGACGGCTGGAGTTTCGCCGACGTCCTTCCGCTTTTCCAGCGACTGGAGAACAACGCCGATACAGGCGATCACCACGGCCGGTCGGGACCCGTACGCATCCGCAGCGTGCCACCGAAAGACCCGTGTGGTGTCGCCCTGCTGGAAGCCTGCGCACAGGCCGGGATTCCGACGACACCGTTCAACACCGGGAAAACGGTGACGCACGGCGCCAACTGGTTCCAGATCAACGCGCAGGACGACGGCACGCGCGCGTCGGCGTCGGTGTCGTATCTGCATCCGATCCTCGGCCAACGATCCAATTTGGACGTACGCACCGACGCGCGGGTCAAGCGTCTTGTCTTCGATGGAAAACGCGCGGTCGGCGCGGACTATGTCGCCGAGGACCTGATCCACAGCGTACGCGTCACGGCGCGCCGCGAGGTCATCCTGTCGGCCGGTGCCATCGACACACCGAAAATCCTGATGTTGTCCGGCATCGGACCGGCCGACCATCTGCACGAGGTCGGCGTCGACGTCCTCGTCGACTCCCCCGGCGTCGGCTCCAGCCTGCAGGACCATCCAGAAGGCGTGATCCAGTGGGACGCCAGGCAGCCGATGGTCACCGACTCCACCCAGTGGTGGGAAATCGGCATCTTCACCACGACCGAAGAAGGCCTCGACCGGCCGGACCTGATGTTCCACTACGGCTCGGTGCCGTTTGACATGAACACGCTGCGGCGCGGATATCCGACCACCGAAAACGGTTTCTGCCTGACGCCGAACGTCACACGCAGCCGGTCGATCGGCACCGTACGCCTGCGCACGCGCGACTTCCGCGACAAGCCGCGCGTGGATCCGCGTTATTTCACCGATCCGCACGACATGCGGGTGATGACCCATGGCATCCGGCTGGCCAGGCAGATCGTCAGCCAGCCGGCGATGGCGGCCTGGGCCGGCGCCGAGCTGGCACCTGGCCCGGACGCGCGGACGGACGACGAAATCGCTGACTACATCAGGAAAACGCACAACACCGTCTACCATCCGTCGGCCACCGTACCGATGGGTGGACCGCTGGACTCCCGACTGCGGGTCAACGGTGTCACCGGTCTGCGCGTCGCCGACGGCTCCGCGATGCCGTTTCTGGTGGCGGTCAATCCGTGCATCACCACGATGATGATCGGCGAGAAATGTGCCGACATGGTCAAGGAGGACGCGCGATGACCCGGCCGCGGCTGCGCGTTACATCTGTCACCATCAACGTCTCCCATCCTCATGAACTGGCCGCTTTCTATTCACGGCTGCTCGGCTGGCCGGTCACCGCCGACGATCCGCCGCGGCCGGGCGAGCCCCCTGAGGCCGGCTGGGCCCAACTTCGGCCGCCGGAGGGGGAAACCGGCCCGACCATCAGCCTGGAATGGGACCGGCACTACCGGCGGCCGGTCTGGCCGAGCGAGCCCGACCGGCAGTTGAGCATGGAACACCTCGACATTCAGGTCGACGACCTGGACGCGGCGGTCGGCTGGGCCGTGGCGGCCGGTGCGGTGCTGGCGGATTTCCAACCACAGAAAGACGTACACGTCCTGTTCGACCCGGATGGCCACCCGTTCTGCCTGTTCCGCTGAGTCCAGTGGTCCACATCGTACGGCGGACCGTAGGTCACGGACCCCACCACTGGCTGGCAAGCGCCGAATCGCAGTTGTTCAGCGTGGCCGGTGTGTTGTCGGCATAGGAGGTGAGGTCGAGGCAGCGGTTGGCCCTGATGTCGGTGAGTGCGCCGATGCTGCGGATCGTCCCGTCTGCCTCGAACCTCCATCGCTGGCTGGAAAACGTGCCGTTGCAGGCATTCAGGCCGGGCGCGGTGCCCACGTCGTACGAGCTCAGGTCCAGGCATCCGTTGACGCTGCCGACATTGCGGATGGTGAAGTCGTTCTGCCAGTCCCAGATCTGGTTGTCCTGACCAATGTCACACGCGGCCAGGGTTGCCTGCGTGCCGTTGGAATAAGCAACCAGGTGCAGACAGCGGTCGCCGCTGCCGAGGTTGCGAATGAGCATGACTGTGGCGCTTGCCGGCGCCGCCACCGCCAGTGTGGCAGCGAAGACCGCCAACGCCACTACGGAAGCGAGAAATCTGAGAAATGTCATCGACGCCGTCCTTTCCCATCATGTCGGCGAAGTCGCCGGCAGGTTAGCAGCGAAAACTTCAGGCTGGAACAGTCGGCTCACCTTCGGTGGCATTCGCGGCCATTCTCACCGGTGGTCTAACCGATTTTCTAGGACGTCATGACCGGGACGCGCCACAGTGGCGCATTGTCTACCAAAGCCGGGGAGGGCTAACGATGCGAAGATTGCGGGTCCCGATCGGAGCCGTGACGATTCTGCTCGCCTGTTGTCTGGTCGGTCCACCGGTCAGTCCCGCGCAGGCGGCGCCGGCCGTCCGGGTCTGGACCGAGCCGTCGTCGACGAACGTTTTCCAGGATTCGTTGCCGACGCGTGAGTCCGGTTCGACGGTGGACCTGGACACCGCGCGCAACGAATACGAGAGCGGCCAGATCGTCATCCGGCCGTCGGCCGGCCTCACCGTCACGTCGGTCGGTTTCACCGATCTTGTCAACGGTGGCAACAAGATCGCCGCGAGCAACCTGTCGTACAACTTCGTCACCTACCAGAAGCTCGACGCGAACACGCATGTCTATCCACCGGTACGCAAGGCACCTGGCGACTTTCCGGACAATCTCTCGAACCGGACGCAGTTCTCCGTGCCGACCGGCGTCACGCAGTCGATCTGGGTCACCGCGTACGTGCCGAAAGGCCTGCCGGCCGGCCGCTACGCCGGAACCGTGACCGTCCACACCGACAAAGGCGATCTCGCGCCGGTCGCGATGAGTGTGGACGTACGCGCGGTGGACGTGCCGGACACCAAGGACGGCACCTTCAACGACGCGATGTGGAACACGTTCAACGGTGAGCTTTCCTGGAAACCGGACGGCGACGTCAACACCATCGAGGCTTTCTACCATTACAAGCGATTCACGCCGCAGTGGCGTGCGCTCATGAACGACGTCGTGGAACAGATGCGCCGGCATCGCATCAACAACGTCACACTGCCTCCGGTCGGCCTGCTGATCGACGGTGGGTCCACAGTGGACAGTGCCGGTCATTACACCTTCAACTGGTCGCGTTTCGACGAGGCACTGCGGATCTTCGACGACAACAACGTCCTGAAGCGGCTCGAGGGATTCTGGGTGTCGGCGGACACCGACAACTGGCGTACGAAGCCGAATTTCGACGGCATCCGTGAGGTGGAGATCATCAGCCGCGGCGCGGACGGCACTGGCGTACGCGACTACGCGCCATGGGAATCCGCTGACGCCAAGAACTTCATCGACCAGTTCATCCCCGAACTCAAGAAACACCTGGAGAACACCACGCTGAAGGACAACCGGAAGGTTTCCGACGTCTACTGGATGCACATCGGCGACGAGCCGATCACCGACGAGGACAAGCGGTCGTGGCTCGGAATCGCCAGCCAGGTGCACTCGCACTGGCCGGGCCTGAAGCTCGGTGATGCGATCTTCGCTGAGCCGAACGCGTCCGAGCTGGCCAGGTCGATGGACGTCATGATCCCGGACACGTTGAACTACAACGGCAATCCGGAACCGTACGACACGCTTCGCAGGCAAGGCAAGGAACTCTGGTTCTACCAGTGCATCATTCCGGTCGACAACTACCTCAACCGCTTCATCGACCAGCCACAGTGGAACCAACGGCTGACGATCTGGTATGCGTACTCGCGGCAGGCGACTGGTTATCTGCACTATTCGATGGACGGCTGGGCCGCGCCGGTGCTGGACGAGGACGGAAAAGGCGACCACTCGATCGTCTGGCCGGACGCGCCGAACAACCGGATCGAGTCGTCCATCCGGTTCGACTCGTTACGCGACGGCATCGAGGACTACGAGCTGCTGAACATCCTCGGCAGGACCAATCCCGGTCTGGCGCACGACCTCAGCTACGCGCTCATCCAGAACGCCGACACCTATGTCCCCGACACGTCGTACATGGCGCGGATTCGCCGGCTGATGCTGGACGCCGCCGGCGGAAAGCCAGTCGTCGCAACGGATCTCGCTCGCACCGGGACGGCGACCGCGTCGAGCGGCGCCGCCGGCAACGCCATCGACGGCGACGGTGGCACAGCCTGGAAACCGACCAGCGGCAGCGGATCGCAGTGGTGGCAGGTCGATCTCGGCCGCCAGGTGCAGCTGGACGGCGTACGGCTCGACTGGGGTCCGGTTTACGGCAAGGCGTACAAGGTCCAGGTGTCCTACGACGGCTCTCGCTGGACCGACGCGTACGCCACGACATCCGCTGACAGCGGCGACGATTTCGTTGGCATCAATGGCAAGGCTCGCTACGTGCGGCTGGCGGTCAGCGCCGGCAGCGATGGCGCGACGGCATATGCGTTGAACAGCTTCGAAGTCGCCGGCTTTGGCCTCGCGAAGGCGAATCTGCTCGGTGGCCGGACGTACAAGATCACCGATGCGGCCGGAAACACCGTCACGCCGGACAACCAACCGGACAGCGGCATCGAGTCGACAGACGGCGTGCTCGCCGACGCGTACCCGGACGGCCGGACCTACGGTTTCGGTCCGGGACACGGCACGGTGAACGTCACGTTCGACCTCGGATCGCAGCAGCCGATCGGCAACGTCCGGATGCACGCCTACCAGGAATATCCGGCCTACCGACCGGATCAGGTCCAGGTCAGCGTCAGCACCGACGGCAGCAACTATACCTCGCTCGGCACGTTGACCGCGACCAACGACCAGTCGAGGATCTGGTATGACTTCGGCTTCGCGAGCAGCACCGCGCGATTCGTCCGGCTGACGTTCACCAAGTCCTACAACGCGGACGCGGAGGTGATGCTCATCGACGAGATCGAGGCCTACTGAGCCTTGCCGGGTGGACGCTTGCGGTCTGCGGCCACAGGCGCTCGCCACAGGTGTCGCAACAGAGCTCGGAATTCATCCGGCCACCGCAGCCGTCGTGTTCGACAATCCGCGGTGGACCGGATTTTCCGGCGTAGTAACGATCTCCCCAGTCCAGCAGGTGCATCAGCACCGGCCAGAGTGCCAACCCCTTGTCGGTGGCCAGATATTCGTAGCGGTCCGGCCGCGTCTGATAGCGGCGCCGCTCCAGCACGCACTCCTGGACCAGGTGGTCGAGCCGGCTGGACAGCACACTTCGGGTGATGCCAAGGCTTTTCTGCAGCTCGTCGAAGCGGTGAGCGCCGGTGAACACGTCACGGAGGATGAGCAGCGACCAGCGCTCACCGACGACCTCCAGCGACTTGGCGATCGAGCAGTGCTGTCCCTCGTACGTACGGCCCAACATGCCACCAGCATAGCCGAGTGGGTTGCATCAAGCGACCGACTCTGGCTACGGTAAGTCGTATGAAGCGACTGAGTCCGGGTTGGGCCGCCTTCGCGATCGTCTCGGTCGCCGTTTACGTGTCCCTGCTGGACACCTTCATCGTCAACCTGGCGTTTCCGGCCATCCAGGCGGATTTCCCCGGCACGCGGCTGGACGATCTGTCCTGGATCTTCACCGCGTACGCGATCGTCTTCGCCGCGCTGCTGGTGCCGTCCGGCCGGGTCGCCGACGCGGTCGGCCGTAAACGGATGTTTCTCATCGGTCTGGCGCTTTTCGTCGCCTCCTCGGCCGCGTGCGCGTTGGCGGTCTCACCGGCGATGCTGGTCGCCGCGCGGATCTGCCAGGCGGCCGGTGCCGCGATTTTCACACCGTCTGCGTTGGCCGTCGTGCTGCCGGAGTTTCCGCCGGAGCGGCGCGGCGCGGTTTTCGGTGCCTGGGCCGCGGTCGGCGGCGTCGGCGCGGCCAGCGGACCGCTGCTCGGATCGGTGCTCGTCCAGTCCGACTGGCGCTGGATCTTCCTGGTCAACATTCCGGTCGGTCTGACGGCGTTGGCCTTCGGCGCCGTACGGCTGCGCGAAAGCAGGGACCGCGCCGGTTGGCGGATGCCTGACCTGTGGGGTACGGCCGGACTGATCGTCGCCGTTTCCGTGCTGACACTCGCCATCGACAAAGCCGGCCACTGGCCGCTCACCGCGACCGTCACCGGCGCGGCCGTCGCGGTGGTGATTTTGCTGGTGGTGGTGGCGAGATCCGCGCGCCATCCGGCGCCGGCGCTGGAAATCGGCCTTCTCCGCCAGCGTCCGTTTCTGCTCGCGGTCGGCGCCGCGCTCGTCTTCGCGGTGGCTTTCGGCGCCGGCATCCTTGCCGGCGCACAGTTTCTCACCGTGCAGTGGCACCAGTCGATCCTCACCGCCGGCCTCCAGTTGAGTCCCGGTCCGATCATGGCCGCCAGCACCGCTATTCCGGCCGCGCGTTTTCTCGCGCCGCGCCTCGGCGTGCACCGGGTCGGCGCCATCGGCGGCATTCTGGTCGCCGCCGGAGCGGCCTGGCTCGCCTGGCGCACCGGCGCGACACCGGCCTATGCCAGCGAAATCCTGCCGGCGCAGATCGTCACCGGCTGCGGCATCGGGATGGCGTCGCCGTCCTTCGTCGCGGTCGCGTTGAGTGTCGTCGACACTGGCCGGATGTCCACCGCGATCGGCATTTCCTCGATGTTCCAACAAATGGGGAACGCGCTCGGCGCGGCCGTGTTCGTCAGCATCGTCGGCAGTCCGATCGGCGTCGGCGCCGTCGCCGTCTTTCACCGCGGCTGGCTGGTCATCGCCGCCATCGCGATCGCCGCCGCAGCGCTGATCTTCAGCAGCCGGCCGGCGGGTCGTACGCTCGCACCGGCGGCGGCTCGCCAACGTGACGCTCGACCTGGACGAGCGCGTGCTGACCGGTACATCCCTGCGCCAGAGCCGAAGTCCCCCGATCGGTCGTGAGCACGTTCGGATTTCCGTGTACGCAGCTGGCGACATCCGGCCGCGACGGGTCATACCAGGCACCGGTCGAAAGCTGCACGACACCGCGGCGTATGTCCACTGTGGACTCGACCGCGGCGAGACAGCTGCCGCGGTCGTTGAAAAGTCGTACGACATCGCCGTCGGCGATGCCGCGCGCGGCCGCATCGACCGGATGCATCCGTACGCGCTCGCGGCCGTCGATCTTGCCGGCCATGCTGTGCGACCCCATGTCCAGCTGACTGTGCAGCTTGCGCGCCGGCTGGTTGGCGATCAGAGCGAGCGGATACGCCGAGACGGCACCGAGCCATTCCTCCGGTTCCAGCCACACCGCGTGTCCAGGACAGTCCGGATAGCCGAAGCCGGCGACCGTCGAGGAGAACAGCTCGATGCGGCCACTCGGCGTGCCGAGCGGATTTTCCTCCGGATCCGCACGGAAATCGGACAACGGCGGTTCCGGCTCGCGCAGACCGGGTAGCTCGATCTGGCCAGCCGTCCAGAAACTGTCGAAGTCCGGCACGTCATGACCACGACGAGCTGACGACTCACGCCAGTTGTCATAGAGCGACCGCAACCACTCTGACGACGTGCGGCCTTCGGTGAAAGCCTCGCGTACGTCCATTCTTTCCGCCAGGCCAGCGAAAATGTCGTAGTCGTCGCGCGCTTCGCCGACCGGTGGTACGAGCCGGCGCATCGCCAGCAGATACGGGTCGCCGCGACCGGCACCCATGTCCTCGCGCTCGATCGTCAGCGTCGCCGGCAGCACGAGGTCGGCGTGCTTGGCCATCCCGGTCCAGAACGGCTCATGCACCACGACCGTGTCCGGCCGGGAAAACGCGCGCGTCAGCCTGCGCAGGTCCTGATGGTGGTGGAACGGATTTCCGCCGACCCAGTAGACAAGCCGAGTGTCCGGATAGGACAGTCGCCGGCCGTTGTAGTCGTACGGCTCGCCAGGATGCAGCAACATGTCGGCGATCCGCGCACACGGAATGAAATCCGAGACCGCGTTGCGGCCTTGGCGCAATGTCGGCAGCGGACCCGACACCGGCCGGCCGGCGTCGCCGATCGAGCCATAGCCGTGGCCGAAACCGCGACCAGGCAGGCCAATCTGGCCAAGGTAGGCGGCAAGTGTGACGCCGGCCCACAGACTCTGCTCGCCGTACTGGATCCGCTGCAGCGACCAGCTCGTCGTCACCAGCGTCCGACGCGCGGCCATTTTCCTTGCCAGCGCGGAGATCTCGGCTGCTGGCACACCGGAGAGGCCGGCGGCCCATTCCGGCGTCTTCGCCACGCCGTCCATGCCGCCGGACAGATATTTCTCCACCTGCGCGGATCCGACCGTGTAACGGTCTACAAAGGACCGGTTGGCCAGCCCCTCGGTCACCAGGACCCAGGTCAACGCCAGCATCACCGCCACGTCGGTGCCGGGAACGACCGGGACCCAGCGCGCTTTCAGCTCGGCGGCCGCATCGTCAGCGAGCGGGCTGAAAGACACCACCTCGACACCGGCGTCGGACAGGCCGGCAAGGTCGGATCCGGTGTGGTGCGCGGAAATCCCGCCAGGTGCCACCGCCAGGTTCGTACGCCGCACCCCGCCAAAAGCCACCACGAGATCGGTGTTGGCGGCAATGGTCCGCCACGACGTGCCCTGCCGGAACACCTGATATCCGCCGGCCGGACCGAGAATCCGCGGCAGCGTCACCTCGGACGCGGCGTTGCTGTAGTTGTTGACCGACCGCGTGTAGCCGCCGATCGTGTTCAGGAATCGGTGGATTTGGGACTGTGCATGATGAAATCGGCCGGCACTCCCCCAGCCGTACGATCCGCCGAAAATCGCACTGTTGCCGTGCAAACGTCGCACCCGGTCAAGCTCGGCCGAAAGCAGGTCGAGCGCGCGGTCCCAGCTGACCGGCACGTACGAATCGCTGCCGCGCCGGGAATCCGGGCCTGGCCCGGATTCCAGCCAGCCACGGCGTACGAAGGGCCGTAAAACGCGTGACCGATGCCGGTAAGCATCGGTCACATTGGAAATCAGCGGGGACGGCTCCGGATCGACCGGATGCGGCCGTACGACCAGCCGGCCATCCTCAACGGAGCCAACAAAAGCACCCCAGTGTGAGCTGTGCGTCACACGTTGAAGCCGAGCGCGCGGAGCTGGTCGCGGCCGTCGTCGGTGATCTTGTCCGGGCCCCACGGCGGCATCCAGACCCAGTTGATCCGGAAGTCGCTCACCACCGCGCTCGGGCCTCCGCCGCACAGTGCCTCACGGGTTTGGTCCTCGATCACGTCGGTGAGCGGACAGGCCGCCGACGTGAGCGTCATGTCGATCGTGGCGATGTTGGCGTCATCGACGTGAATGCCATACACCAGGCCAAGATCGACCACGTTGATGCCGAGCTCGGGGTCGACGACGTCCTTCATCGCCTCTTCGACATCGTCCACTTCGGCCTTCGTCAGTTCGGCGGTCGGAGTGGTTGTCTCGTCACTCATGATTTACCCTCCGCTGCGACCGCTTTGGCGGTCGCGTCCTTGAACGCCATCCATCCGAGCAAAGCACATTTCACCCGCGCCGGATACTTGGCAACGCCGGCGAAAGCGATGCCGTCGCCGAGTACGTCCTCGTCCGGCTCCACCTCGCCCCGGCCGGAAATCATCCGCTGGAACTCGTCGCCCACCGCGAAGGCCTCTTTGACCGGCTGTCCGGACACCAGATCGTGCAGCACCGAGGCCGACGCCTGGCTGATCGAGCAACCCTGGCCCTCGTACGAGATTTCCTTGACCAGCTCGCCATCCTCGGACAGCTGCACGCGTACGGTCAGCTCGTCGCCGCAGGTCGGGTTGACGTGATAAGCCTCACCCGAATACGGCTCCCTGAGCCCCCGGCCGTGCGGGTGCTTGTAGTGGTCCAGGATGATCTCCTGGTAGAGCGACTCCATCTTCATGAGAAGAACCTCTGAGCCTTTTCTATTCCGCTGACGAAGGCGTCGATGTCTTCGGTGGAGTTGTACAGGTAGAACGTCGCGCGGGTGGTCGCCGGCACGTGGAAACGCCGCATGATCGGCCACGCGCAGTGGTGTCCGACCCGCACCTCGACACCGAGGTCGTCCAGCACCTGGCCGACGTCGTGCGAGTGGATCCCGTCCACCACAACCGAAACCGCGCCGCCACGGGCGATGTTGGTTGGCGGTCCGACGACCGTGACGCCGGACAGCGGTTCAAGCGCCTGCAGCGCGTACGCGGTCAGCTGCTCCTCGTGTGCCGCGACATTGGCCATGCCGACGGCGGACAGATAGTCGACCGCGGCACCGAGGCCGATCACCTGCGCGATGTTTGGCACGCCGGCCTCGAAACGCTGCGGCGGCTTGGCGAAGGTCGTCGCCTCCATGCGTACGGTCTCGATCATCGAGCCGCCGGTCAGGAACGGCGGCATCGTCTCCAGCAGCTCGTACCGGCCCCACAGCACGCCGACGCCGGTCGGCCCGAGCATCTTGTGGCCGGAGAACGCGACGAAATCCGCACCGGTGTCGGCCACGTCGAACGGCATGTGCGGCACCGACTGGCAGGCATCGAGCACGACCAGCGCACCGACCTGATGCGCCCGGTCCGCGATGGCCTTCACCGGATTGACCGTGCCGAGCACGTTGGACTGGTGCACCAGAGCGACCAGCTTGGTCCGCTCGGTGATCACACCGTCCATATTGGACAGATCCAGCCGGCCCTCGTCGGTCAGGCCGAGCCATTTCAGCGTCGCACCGGTGCGCAGACAGAGCTGCTGCCACGGGATGAGGTTGGCGTGGTGCTCCATCTCGGTCACCACGACCTCGTCGCCGGGACCGATCCGGAAACGCTCAGCCTCCGGGCCGAAAACCGACGCGTTGCTCATCGAGTACGCGACAAGGTTGAGGCTTTCGGTGGCGTTCTTGGTGAACACCACCTCGTTGTCCTGTCCGCCGATGAACGCGGCGACTTTTCCGCGCGCGCCCTCGTACAGCTCGTCGGCCTCCTCGGCCAGCTGGTGAGCACCCCGGTGCACGGCCGCGTTGTGCCGCAGATAGTACGCGCGCTCAGCGTCCAGCACCTGGACCGGTTTCTGCGAGGTGGCACCGGAATCCAGGTAGACCAGCCGGTGTCCGTCGCGTACGGTGCGCTGCAGGATCGGGAAGTCGGCCCGGATGCGCTCGACGTCCAGGGCCAGCTCCGGCGCCGGGGCGGACATCAGACCGCCGCCTTGGTGAAGCGCACGTATCCTTCCGATTCCAGCCGTTCGGCGAGCTCCGGGCCACCTTCCTCGACGATTTTCCCGCCGACGAAGACATGCACGAAGTCCGGCTGCACATAACGCAGGATCCGCGTGTAGTGGGTGATCAGCAGGACGCCGACCTCACCGGTGGCGCGTACGCGGTTGACGCCGTCGCTGACCACGCGCAGCGCGTCGATGTCCAGCCCGGAGTCGGTCTCGTCCAGCACCGCCATCTTCGGCTTGAGCAGCTCCAGCTGCAGGATCTCGTGACGCTTCTTCTCACCGCCGGAGAAACCCTCGTTGACGCTGCGCTCTGAGAAGGAGGAGTCGACCTCGAGCCGCTCCATCGCTTCCTTCACGTCCTTGACCCACGTACGCAGCTTCGGCGCCTCACCGCGAACAGCGGTCGCGGCCGTCCGCAGGAAGTTGGAGACGCTGACGCCGGGGACCTCGACCGGATACTGCATGGCCAGGAAAAGGCCGGCACGTGCGCGCTCGTCGACGGTCATCGCGAGTACGTCCTCGCCGTCGAGGGTCACCGTGCCACCGGTGACGCGGTATTTCGGGTGACCGGCGATGGAGTAGGCCAGCGTCGACTTGCCGGAGCCGTTGGGGCCCATGATCGCGTGCGTCTCCCCCGACCTCACCGTCAGGTCGACGCCGCGCAGGATCGGCTTCTCCTCGCCGTCGGCGACGGCGACGCTGACGTGCAGGTCACGGATTTCCAGAGTGCTCACTTCACGGACTCCTGAGTTGCAGAGATATTCACGAAAACGTCGCCGTCGGCAACGCGCGTCGGATAGGTCGGGACCGGCTCGGTGGCCGGCAGGCCGGTCGGTTTTCCGGTCCGCAGGTCAAACTGCGAGCCGTGCAGCCAGCATTCGATGGTGCAGCCCTCGACATCGCCTTCGGACAGCGGCACTTCGGCGTGCGAGCACACATCGCGGATGGCGAAGAACTCGCCGTCCTCGGTGTGCACGATCGCGACCGGCGTGCCGTCGATGTCGACACCGGTGGCCTCACCGGCCGGCACCTCGGCCGCCGCGCACGCTCGTACGAAGTCGGTCATTCAGGCGCCCGCCTCGGAAAGCCGCGCTTCAACGGTCGCGGTGATCCGCTCGCGCAGCGACTCCACCGGGATCTTGTTGATCAGCTCGGCGAAGAATCCGCGTACGACCAGGCGCCGCGCGTTTTCCGCGGTGATGCCGCGTGACATCAGATAGAAGAGCTGCTCGTCGTCGAACCGGCCGGTCGCACTCGCGTGGCCGGCGCCGACCACGTCACCGGTCTGGATTTCCAGGTTGGGCACCGAATCCGCGCGGGCGCCCTCGGTGAGGACCAGGTTGCGGTTGATCTCGTATGTGTCGGTGCCGGTCGCGTCCGGCCGGATCAGCACGTCACCGATCCACACCGTGTGCGCGTCGACACCCTGCAGAGCGCCGCGATAGAGCACGTTGGACCGGCAGTCCGGCACCGAGTGGTCAACCAGCTGGCGGTGCTCCAGGTGCTGGCCGCCGTCGGCGAAGTAGATGCCGTAAACGTCGGCCTCGCCGCCACGACCGCTGTAGTCGACACTGGTGAACTGCCGCACCAGGTCGCCGCCGAGGCTGACCGAGACGTGCACGATGCGCGCGTCGCGGCCGAGCCTCACCCGCTGGTGCTGTACGTGCACCGATCCGGGATCGAAGTCCTGGACGGTCACCAGGACGAGTTTCGCGTTGTCGCCGACCAGAATCTCGACGTTGTCGGCGAGTACGGCCGAACCGGTGTGGTCAAGGACGACGGTCGCCTCGGCCGACTGTCCAATGTCGACAACCGTGTGGCCGAAGCTCGCGCCGTCGGCCGAGCCACCGCGCACGTTGACGACGACCGGCGTTTCGACGACCGCGTTGGCGTCCACGGAAAGCACGTATGCTTCGGAAAAACTCGTGTAAGCCTGCGCGCTGACCCGGTCGAACGGCACCAGCGCCGAGCCGACGCGCTGGTCGTCGCGGCCGACGCTTTCGGCGCGTACGCCAGCGGGCAGCTCACCGGTTTCTCGGCTCAGCGGCGCCTTCTCGGCCTCGAAAGTGCCGTCGTGCAGGCCGACGAGGCGTTTGAGCGGGGTGAACCGCCAGTCCTCGTCACGCGCGGTCGGCACCGCGAAGTCGGCCACGTCGTAGGACGTGAGCTCCGCGAACCGGGTCGCCGGCGGCGCGCTCTCCGCTGAGCGCGCAGCACTGGTCCCTTGGGCCCCTGTCATTGCTCTCCTATTCGCACTAAAGCGAGGTCAGCCGACCGCGCCTTCCATCTGCAGCTCGATCAGCCGGTTGAGCTCCAGCGCGTATTCCATCGGCAGCTCTCGCGCGATCGGCTCGACGAAGCCGCGGACGATCATCGCCATCGCCTCGTCCTCGGTGAGGCCGCGGGACATCAGGTAGAACAGCTGGTCCTCGCTGACCTTGGACACCGTGGCCTCGTGGCCCATCGCCACGTCGTCCTCGCGGATGTCGTTGTACGGATAGGTGTCCGAGCGGCTGATCGCGTCGACCAGCAGCGCGTCACACTTCACCGTGCTCCTGGAGTGCGACGAGCCCTCCAGCACCTGGATCAGGCCGCGGTAGGACGTACGACCGCCGCCGCGCGCCACCGACTTCGACACGATCGTCGAGGAGGTGTGCGGCGCCGCGTGCACCATCTTGGCGCCGGCGTCCTGGTGCTGGCCCTCGCCGGCGAACGCCACCGACAGCACCTCGCCCTTGGCGTGCTCACCGGTCATGTAGACCGACGGGTATTTCATCGTCACCTTGGAGCCGATGTTGCCGTCGATCCACTCCATGGTCGCGCCTTCGTGCGCGACGGCGCGCTTGGTGACCAGGTTGTAGACGTTGTTGGACCAGTTCTGGATCGTCGTGTAGCGGCAGCGCGCGTTTTTCTTCACGACGATCTCGACGACCGCCGAGTGCAGCGAGTCGGACTTGTAGATCGGCGCGGTGCAGCCCTCGACGTAGTGGACGTACGCGTCCTCGTCCACGATGATCAGCGTCCGCTCGAACTGGCCCATGTTCTCGGTGTTGATGCGGAAGTACGCCTGCAGCGGGATGTCGACGTGCACGCCCTTGGGCACGTAGATGAACGAGCCGCCGGACCAGACCGCGGTGTTCAGCGCGGAGAACTTGTTGTCACCGCTGGGGATCACCGAGCCGAAGTACTCCTCGAAGAGCTCCGGGTGCTCCCGCAGGCCGGTGTCGGTGTCCAGGAAGATGACGCCCATCGCCTCAAGGTCCTCGCGGATCTTGTGGTAGACGACCTCGGACTCGTACTGCGCCGCGACACCGGCGACCAGCCGCTGCTTCTCCGCCTCCGGGATGCCGAGCTTGTCGTAGGTGTTCTTGATGTCGTCGGGCAGCTCGTCCCAGCTGGCGGCCTGCTTCTCGGTCGAGCGTACGAAGTACTTGATGTTGTCGAAGTCGATGTCGCCGAGGTCGGCACCCCAGTGCGGCATCGGCTTGCGCTCGAACAGCTTCAGCGCCTTGAGCCGGCGCTTGAGCATCCACTCCGGCTCGTTTTTCTTCGCCGAGATGTCCCGTACGACGTCCTCGTTGAGACCGCGACGCGCCGACGCGCCGGCGGTGTCGGAGTCGGCCCAGCCGTAGCCATAGCGGGACAGCGCCTCGATGTGCTCGTCCTGGCTGATCGGCCGAACCTCAGGTGCGGTGGTCATGCGGGTGTCCTCCCGGAACGGGTCCTTATTGCCTGGACGGGGATGTGCGTGGTGCACACCCCGTCACCATGTGCGATTGTGGCGAGCCGCTGGACGTGGCTGCCGACCAGCCGGCTGATCGCCGCGGTCTCCGCCTCGCACAGCTGCGGGAACTCGGCGGCGACGTGCGCGACCGGACAGTGGTGCTGGCAGATCATCCCGCCGGACGCGATCATCGACGCGGTGGCAGCGTAGCCCTCCGCGGTCAACGCGCTGGCCAGCGCCTCCGCCCTGGCCGCCGGGTCGTCGCCGGCCGCCTCAACGACCTCGCGACAGCGCCGCTCCAGCCCGGCGACCCGCTCGGCGGCCAGCTTCTCGACCGCCTCGGAGCCGGCGTACGCGGCGAGGTGCCGCAGCGCGACCGCGGCGAGGTCGTCGTACGCGTGCGGGAACGGCGCGCGACCACTGTCGGTGAGCTCGAACAGCTGCGCCGGACGGCCACGGCCACGCGGACCGACCGCCGGCCTCTGCGAGCGGCGGATGCGGTCCTCGGCCAGCAGGCCGTCCAGGTGCCGGCGGATCGCCGCCGGCACGACGCCGAGCTGCTGCGCCAGCTGAGCGGCGGTCTGCGGACCGTGCTCCAGCAGCAGCTGCACCACGCGGTCGCGCGTACGCTGCTCGGCCATCCCCCCGGCGACCAGCTCGTCCAGCGCCTTATTCTGAACAGCGCCATCAGGCACGCTGCCGCGCACCGACTGATCGCTGTCGTTTTTCACAACGTCTATGTTACGTAAATCGCTGGATATGAGCCAACCCTAAGAGACCCAGGCGGAACGGTGGCACTGATCACTCTTCTCCGGACCCGCACCACCCCGCGTGGCGATCTTCTACGAAGCGTAGAGTAGCGCCGTGCGAGCCGACGAACCCGCGGTGGTGCTGCGGGACCTGGAGGTGCGCTACGGATCGGTGACCGCGGTCGACGGCCTGTCGGTGACCGTCCGGCGCGGCACCGTACACGCCTTGCTCGGACCCAACGGAGCAGGCAAAACGTCCACTGTCGAGGTGTGCGAAGGCTATCGGCGGCCGACCGCCGGCTCGGCGCGCGTGCTCGGTCTCGACCCGGTCGACGACCACGACGCGCTGATGCCGCGGATCGGCGTGATGCTGCAGGCCGGCGGCGTCTATCCGGGCGCGCGTGCCGCCGAGATGTTGGCGCTGGTCGCCGCGTACGCGGCCAACCCGCTGGACACCGCGATGCTGACCGAGCGGCTGGGCCTGGCCAAGGTCGCCCGTACGCCGTACCGGCGGCTGTCCGGCGGCGAGAAGCAGCGGCTCAGCCTGGCGATGGCGCTGGTCGGCCGGCCCGAGCTGGTGTTCCTGGACGAGCCGACCGCCGGCATGGACCCGCAGTCGCGGCACGCCACCTGGGACCTGGTCGACGAGCTGCGCAGGGCCGGCGTCGCCGTCGTACTCACCACGCACCTGATGGACGAGGCCGAGCGGCTGGCCGACCAGGTGACGATCATCGACCACGGCAAGGTGCTCGCGGACGGTACGCCGCACCAGCTGACCAGCGACGGGTGCGAGCGACTGTCCTTCACGGCTCGGGCCAACCTGCCGCTCAACTCGCTGCAGGCGGCCCTGCCGGAAGGCCTCGCGGCCGCTGAGCCACGGCCAGGTGAGTACGTCGTGTCCGGTGACCTCACACCGCAGGTGCTGGCCACCGTCACGGCATGGGGCGCCGGCCACGACGCCATGCTCGGCGAGCTGCGTACCGCGCGGCGGACGCTGGAAGACGTGTTTCTCGAGCTGACCGGACGGGACCTGCGCGCATGACCTCTTTCGCTCCGGCTCCAGCGCGCGCTCCGATGGCGCGGATTCTGCTTGCGCAGTCGCTGATGGAGCTCCGGCTGACGTTGCGCCGCGGTGAGTCGCTGCTGCTGACGCTGGTCATCCCGGTGCTGGTGTTGCTCGGCGTGGGGCTGACCTCGGTCGTACGACTGCCGGTTGGCGATCGTCTCGGTTTCGTCGTGCCTGGCGTGATGGCGCTCGCTGTGATGTCGACGGCATTCACGGGTCAGGCGATCGCGACCGGTTTCGAGCGGTCGTACGGTGTGCTGAAACGGCTTGGCGCCTCGGCGTTGCCGCGATGGGCTTTGATGGTCGCGAAAACCACCGCCGTGGTCGCGGTGATCGCGATCCAGGTCGTCGTACTCGCCATCGTGGGGCTCGTCGCCGGCTGGCACCCATCGATCGCCGGCATTCCGGCGGCTTTCGCGTTGGCGATCCTTGGTACGGCGGCGTTTTCCGGTCTCGGGTTGTGGATGGCCGGCACACTGCGCGCCGAAGCCACGCTCGCCGGCGCGAATCTGTTGTATTTGCTGATGCTCGCGGTCGGCGGCGTCGTGACCGCCGTACCGTCCTTCGGCAGCGTGTTTTTTGGCCTTTTACCGTTGGACGCGTTGAGCACCGGCATGCGGGCCGCGTTGACCGGCGGGTCCGTACCTCCGCTCTCGTGGCTGGTGCTGGCCGCGTGGACCGTGTTGTCGATCGCCTCCGCCGCTCGATTTTTCCGCTGGGAATAAGGTCAGTCGGACATCTCGAAGGCGCCTTTTTCGAGGCGGTCGATGAGGCGGTTGGTCCAGGCAAGGCGGCTGTCCGCGGTGTGCAGCCACAAATCGATGACCGCGCCGACCGGACCCCAGCTGTCAAGGTCGGTGTCCGCCGGGACGTGCGCGGTGATGCTGTCGCGCCATTTCCGCATCTCGCCCGCACGTTTTTCAAGCAACGCAACAGCTTCGGCGCGCGGCAGGTCGTCGATCAGGCCGACCGCCGCGGCCAACAGGTCCAGTCGCGGGTCGCGGCTGGACAAGGCATCGCGGAGAAGCCGGAAATAGAGCCGGTCACCATCGTCGGTGACCGCGTACTCGATCCGCGGCGGCCCGCCAGCCTCGCTGGCGCTCGTCTCGTCGGCCTGCAGCAGGCCCTGCTCGGTCATGGATTTCAGTGCGTGATAAACGGATCCCGAGGTCGCGGTGGACCATTCGTGCGCACCCCACTCCTCCAGGTCGGTGCGTACGAGATAGCCGTGTGCTCTCCCCCGCCGACGGATCGCACCGAGCACGAGCAAACGTACAGCTGACACGTCAGTCTCGCAGGATCTCGGCCAGGTCGCTCAGGCCGTCCAGTGACTCGCGCTCGTCTTCGGTAAGCGGGATTTTGCCGACCCGGTCGAGAAATTCACGCGCTGCGGTGCGGTCATCGAGTCGTACGGCCAACTCCGCGCGGTAGATCAGGGCTTCCGCGAGATCGGCGTTTCGAGCCGTATCAGCGTCTCGGCTCAGCGCGTTGTCCAGGATCCGTGCGGCCTGGTCGGCTTTTCCGAGCGAGTCTCCCATGACGACGGCACTTCGTATCGACCGCGCCAGCGCCTCGGCCGGCACCTCGGGGCTCGGTTTCGCCGCCATGAACCGGATCCAGTTTCCGCCAGGGTCGACGACGGTGAAACCCGCGTGGTTGTTGGCGTTCTTCCGCTTGCGCGGCCTGGTTATCCGCGGAATGCCGGAGACGAGCAGCTTTCCATGGACTTTTCGCATGCCGGCGGCGAAAGCCTCGAACACCTCGCTGGTGTCGGCCACCAGGACGACGCAGCTGCCGTAGGAGTCCTCCGGCTTGAACCCGTCCATGCCGAAGAACTGCAGATCCACATCCTCGAGCCGCATCCCAATACACGGGTAGGGCCGGTCCTGGCGGTAGGTGCGCGTGAATCCCAGCATTTCGTAGAAGGGCTCCACATCGTCGATCGACCGGCACGGCAGCAGCGGCACGGTCTTCTCGCCAGCCATGATCCTCCAGTGGCCAAATTTGGTTAGTGGGTCCAGGCTAGCCACACCGCCCGCGCCCAGCAAGCCTTTACTCGGACTTCAGGGTCAGGATTGCCGTACCGCCGGTGATTCCTTCGACCGTCACGAGTTGCTTGATATACATGCCGGTGATGTCGGCCGGCTCATGTGTGCACGACGTGATTGCCAGTCCGCTGGCGTTGTTGCCGTAGAAGGCGGTCGTACAACCCTTCTTGATGGTGGCGTAGATGCTCGGGCCGGCGGGGAGGGTCATGCGTACGTCCACGCTTGCGGCGTTGATTTTCCGTACGGTGAAGGGACCGGCGTCGGTCGGCCAGTCCGACAATGTGATCGTGACCGGCTTGGACACGGCGATCTGGCAGTCGCCACCGAAGCAGGCCTTGTAGTTCATACCGTCCTTGGCCCCTGACTGGACCGGGCTCGGGCTGCTGGTTGGACTCTTTGCGACAGCGTGCGGCGGGCTAGAAGGAGTCGTACGACCGGCCTGCGCGCCGCAGGCAGCCGTTATGAGCGCACATGCGGCGATGGCCACGCGACGGAATGTCGGAGTCGTCATGTTCGTCATGATGCTCCAGCCCCACGGGGACCAGTCCCAGCCGCCGACGGGCGAGAACTGTTCGATCAGTGCTTGATAGCGGTCAAGATGGCTTCCTCCAAGACTGCCGCGGGAGTCGTCGACTGGCTGGGGTCGTCGTAGTTGCCGGCGGTCATCGCGATGACGAGGCCGAGGTCATGGAGGATGAAGAGGCGTTGGCCGCCGTTGCCCATCGCGGCCGCCCACCGGACAGGGTTTGTCGTGGTGCCGTTTGCGCGAAAGGTTCCCAGATACCAGTGGTAACCGTAGCCGTTGCCGCCTGGGACCCGCACTCGCGGGCGGAGCGCGGCCTGCAGCCACGGGGCGGGAACGATGTGGCGACCTGCCCACTTTCCGTTACCGAGGACCAGTTGGCCGAGCTGGGCGAGGCTGCGGACGGTCAATCGCAGGCCAGACGCCGGCGACGCCACGCCATCCGTGCCGGTGATCCATTCGAAGGTGGAGATGTCCAAGGGTTCAAACAGCATTTGACGGGCGTACTGTGGCAGCGGTTGACCGGTGCCTTTGACGATGAGTCGACCGAGGAGGGTTGAGGCGCCTCCGCTGTAGATCCAGCGTTCTCCTGGTATACCGATGACCGGTCGATCGAGGGCGAAGCGGTGGCGGTCTGGTGCGTGCTCCATCGCATTCTCGCTGTTGGTCGTGCCGGTGTAGGGAAGGTCTTCGTTCCACTCCAAGCCCATGGTCATCGTCAACACGTGCTCGATGGTGAGACGGGTGCGCGCGGGATCGTCGGCCAGGTCGGGAAATTCGGGGAACTGCCGAAGCAGCGACTCCTTGGGGGTCGGCACCTGGCCATGGGCCAACGCGATCCCATAGAGCAGCCCGACAATGCTCTTGGTTACCGACCGGAGGTCATGCAATACGTCTGGGCCGTGGGACACCCGACCTAGCGGGTCACTCCACCGGAAATCCTCACCAGCGCTGTAGCGCTCAACGATCAGCTGGTCATGTCTCATGATCACCAGCCCGTGCAGCCCTTCGGTGCGACCAGCGCCGGCCAGTCGATCAAGGCGCTCGGCCAGTTCGAGGCCGAGATCCGTCTCTGCGTGGCCACTGGACGTCCAGTCAGTTGAACCGCCTTGCGCGTGTTGCCGAGTTGCGGCTTCCTCGCAGTTCTGGTGTTGGGTTGCCACGTGTCTCCTCGCGAAATTCAAAGCGCCGGCCACAATTGAGGCCGGCTGCGGATCGCCACCCTTATCTCAACCTACGGCCTCGCGACACGCATATCTGGAGCGAACATCGGCCGAAGCCGGACTGCGGAGACAAGGGTGTCTCCAGCCCCTCACCCAGCGCCGCCTGGCTCGTTTGTCGGGTGCTGCTGCGGTGGTGCGGACAGCTCGCTGTTCTGGATGACCCGCAGGTGGCCGCCGCGGTGGCGGCCAAGCTAGTGACGGCGGCCGGGCGGTGACCGCTCAGATGTTGGATGAGTCCCCAGGGATCCTGCGCGCGGGCCGCTTCGTCATGATGCCCCAGCCCCACGGGGACCAGTCCCAGCCGCCGACGCAGACGACGCGCTCGGCTGGCAACTCTTGTTGACCATGGGATTGTCACGCACTTTGATCCAGACGTACGCGAAAACCCCATGATCAACAACAAACGTCGGACACGCTGGCCGTTGATCCACTGGTACGTGTCGCCGCCGATGACGATCATGTGCATCTTTCACCGGTACGTTCTGGGCGCCGGCCGTGACCTTGCCGGTCATCGTCACGTCCAGCGCGGCCGGCTGGAACCACATCGAGCCGTCGCCGTTGACATCCCCGTTTTTCCTTTCCCCATTGGAAAAGCTAGACGTGCTTCGGTGCGACGACGTGGACCGGCGTCCCGTAGTCGTACATCGCGACGGTCATGTCGGCGTTGGCCGTGCCGTCGTCGATCTTCATCGGCCCCGCCATCTTCATCTGTACGATGCGCGCGCTGTCGTCCAGCCAGACCTTGATCTTCACGTCCTTGAGGTCCTTGGCGTCCGGCGAGTTCGGGTCCAGGGCGATGTCATAGCCGGTCGCCGGCTGGCCGTGGATGGTCGTCCTCCCCAGCGACTTGGCGTCCTTGGAATACTGCAGGAAGGCCACCGCGCTGTCCTTGTTTCCCTCGGCGGCGATGTTCGCCAGACCGGCCAGGCCCGGCTCGTTCGACTTCTTCCACGCCTCGTTGTTCTGCTTCTCGTACGTCGTCGAGCCGATCGTGATGTCGTGGATCTTGAGCGGGACTCTCTGGCCCTGCGCCCTGACCGTCCCGGTCATCTTCAGGTCGGTGGCCGGTGGCCTGAACTGGGTCACGCCGGTGCCGGTCAGCGTGAACGCGACGTTGTCGGACATCGACATCTTCAGCGACACCTCAAGCTTACAGCTGTTTCCCTGCTTGCTCCTGGTCAGCGCGGCCTTGATCTGGTCCAGCGGGCTGAGCGGGGCAGCGCTCGTGGCGTTTGCCTTTGCGGTCGTCGGCGGCTTCGATCCCCCGCCGCAGGCACTCGCGCCGAGCCCCAGTCCCAGGACGAGCGCGACCGCCATCACCTTGCGATACATCCCCGTGTTTCCTTCCCCGTGCGGCCTCCACCGTTGGAGGCCAGGAGAAAGTAGCGTCAAGTCCGCCCCATCGGTACGCCAGTTCCGGAAAATCAGCCGTTCGGCGGACGGTCTGGCGACCGGCGTTCCACGTCCGGCCAGGCCACGGGTAAAAGGATGATGGGAGGATTGCGTGCAGGCGGGCGAAAGGGGTGCGAATGGGTGACGCGGGACGGCGGGTGCTGGCCGGAGCGCAGCTGGCCGACGGTACGGGTGCGCCGTTGCGGCCGGTCGACGTGCTGGTCGACGGCGACCGCATCGAGGCGATCGAGCCGCGCGGAGGGTTTCGCGGCCACAAGGACGTCACTGTGCATGACCTGACCGGCCTCGTGCTGGCCCCCGGCTTCGTCGACGTACATTCGCACGCCGACAACGCACCGCTGCTCGCCGACGACGACACCACGAAGATCCTGCAGGGTGTGACGACCGAGGTGGTCGGCAACTGCGGCTTCAGCCTGGCGCCGCGACTGTCCGCGTACGGCGAGGTGTTCGCCGCCTTCACCGGCCGGATCTTTCCGCCGCTGGACTGGACGTGGTCGAGCGTCGCAGAGCTGTACGCGACGACCGACCGGGCCGGATACGTGACCAACTACTGCCCGCTGGTCGGCCACGGCACGCTGCGGATCGCGGCGATGGGCATGGCCAACGCACCGGCCGACGATGACGCCGTCACCCTGATGCGCAAGGAGCTGGAGAAGGCGCTGGAGGCCGGCGCGTTCGGCCTGTCCAGCGGCCTGATCTATCCACCAGCGCTGTACTCCGACACGCGCGAGCTGGTCCGGCTCGCCGAGGTCCTCGGCGGCGACGGCCTGTACGCGACGCACATGCGCAACGAAGGTGCCGAGCTGCTCGACTCGATCGCCGAGGCGTTGGCGATCGGCGTGGCCGCCGGCCGTACGCACATCTCGCACCTCAAGTCGGCCGGCCGGCCCAACTGGGGCCAGATGCCCAACGCGCTCGCCGCCATCCGGCAGGCACGCGAGGCCGAGTGGCCGGTCACGCAGGACATCTATCCGTACGACGCGTCCTCGACGATGCTCACCGCGGTGCTGCCGCCGGACTACCTGGCCGACGGCGAGGCGGCGATCCTCAAGCGGCTGACCGACCCACCTGGCGGACGCGCCGAGCTGGCGCGGCGGCTGGAGACCGGCGCGCCCGGCTGGGAGAGTCACGTGCACGGCATCGGCTGGGACGGCATCCTGGTCGCCACCACCGCGAGCCACGCGTACGAGGGCCAGACCCTCGCCGAGATCGCCGCCGAGCGGCAGGTCGAGCCGGTCGACGCGCTGATCGAGGTGCTGGTCAACGAGGAGCTGCGCGCCTCGATGGTGCTGTTCAGCATGTCCGAAGGCGACGTGGAGATGGCGTTGTCCGACGACTACACGATGATCGGCAGCGACGGCCTGCCGCCTGGCGTCGGCGGCAAACCGCATCCCCGGCTGTACGGCACGTTTCCGCGGGTGCTCGGCCGCTATCGCCGCGACCTGGCTCTGCTGAGCCTGCCCGAGACCGTACGACGGATGACCTCACTGCCGGCCGAGACGTTCCGCATCCCGGACCGTGGTGTGGTCGCCGTGGGGAAGGTGGCCGATCTGGTGGCCTTCGACGCCGACACCGTCGCCGACATCTGCGACTACCGGGACCCGGTGCACCAGCCGGTGGGAATTCCGTGGGTCATGCAGGCCGGGACGCCGGTGGTCGTGGACGGCCGATACGTCGGTCCGCGCGGCGGCCGTCGGCTGACGCCCGCCGGATGACAAACGGCCCCCGCCATGGACTGGCGGGGGCCGTCATTGGCCTGGCGTGCGCGCCGCACGTGCTCTGTCGGATGACTACTTCGGCAGTGGCAGTGCTGGGAGTGGCACCGGAAGGACGCTGCCGAGCAGTCCTGTCACGGTTTTCAGCAGGCTGGTCAGCAGACCCATCACGGTGCCGACCAGGTCGCCGAGGTTGGGCAGACCTCCTGGCACCGGCAGCGGCGGAAGGCCCGGCACGGGCGGGTTGTCGGCGTGGACGGCCGGTGCGGCCGCCTGCTGGACGTGGACGACAGCATGGCTGCTGGCGACCGTGGCTGCGGTGGCAGGCGCCGTGGTGGCACCGATGAGCAACACCGACAGCGCGAGAGCTACGACGATCGCTGTGCGTGCACGCAATCTACGCATGGGACGGGTCCTTTCAGTGAGTCCTCAAGCAGGACAGGACCCGTGAAAATTAACAATACGGACATTGAGTGTCAAACGATGCCAGACGTCACATCTGCCTCAATAAGCGTACGTAATCCCTAGCGTTTGGTCACGACCATATAACGATTTGCCCGATTTGCGTGTCGGTGTACCGCACCATGTTGTGTCCAACTATGGTTGGCGACCCAAATAGCCCGCGAGCTGCGCGTACGCGCCGGCGTCGGCCGGCACCTCCACCACCGGACCAAACGGGATCCGGCCGCCACGCGGCTCCGCCGGCACGGCCCGTCGCGCGATCGGCAGGACCGTCTCGGCAAGCTCGTCGTCCAACAGGTCCAGCCGGCCGAGCGCCTTCGCCAGGTCCCAGGAGTGCATGACGATCTCCTGGGTGTACGCGGACAGCGCGATGCGGCCCGGAAACTCGCCGAACGGCAGCACCAGCACCTTGTCCAGCACGGCGTCGTCCGACCACGTTGCCTCCATTTCCGCGCGCGCCTTGGCGAACGCGGCCGGAAAGCCGTCCGGCACATCGGTGGTGATCTGCGGGATGTCGAACGGACGCCCGCCGCCACCGACGTGCTCGATGCGCCGCACCACCGAGACCAGGTGGCCGCACAGCGCGCGTACGTCGAAGTCGTCGCACGGTGTCGGCAGACCCATCGACGCGTCGCCGGCCGCGGCGATCACCCGCCCCGCCTGGTCGAGAGCCTTGCCGAACAGCGGCCTCGGTTCGTTCATGTCATCTGCTCCTCAGTCGTCACTGACACGTACGGGAGCATCGTGGCAGGGATAATGTGACATCCGGCGTCATATATTGGAGCGATGCGATCCGACCGGCTGCTGGCCATCCTGATGCTGCTGCAGAGCCGCGGTCGGCTGTCCGCCGGCGAGCTGGCCGAGCGGCTCGAGGTCTCGCGGCGCACCATCTATCGCGACATAGAGGCGCTGTCGGCGGCAGGTGTGCCGGTCTACGCGGAGCGCGGCCGCAACGGCGGCTGCGCGCTGGTGCCCGGCTATCGCACCGACATGACCGGCCTGAGCACGGACGAGGCGCGAGCGCTGTTCGTCTTCGCCGGCCGGGGCGACGCTTCGACTCCTGGCCTGGAGCCGGCGTTACGTTCGGCGCTGCGCAAGCTGATGGCAGCGCTCCCGGCCGGCCAGCAGCCGGACGTCGACCACGCCATGCGGCGCGTGGTGGTGGACAGCCGGCGCTGGGGTGGCCGCGACCAGGAGGACCATCCGGCGTTGCCGGTGATCGAGGACGCCGTGTGGCGCGACCGGCGGGTCCGCATCCGCTATCGGCACGGCCGCGACGGGCGGCCGGCGACGTACACCCTCGATCCATACGGACTCGTGCACAAGGCCAACGTCTGGTATCTCATCGCCGCGCACCGCGGCGAGCCGCGGATGTTCCGCGTCTCGCGCGTCCTCGACGCCACCGTCCTGGACGAGACCGCCGACCGGCCGGCGGACCTCGACCTCGAAGACCTGTGGCAGCAGCTGCGCAGCCGCTTCGAGTCGCGCGGCGAAGGCCTGGACGCGCGGTTGCTCGTACGCGCGGAGAGCCGCGACCGGATCCTCGGCATCGCGCGCGGCCAGATGGTGGACGAGCCGCGGTGCGAGCCGGCCGACGCCGACGGCTGGTGCGCGGTGTCGGCCCGGTTTCGCGGCATACTGCCGGCGCGCGGCGTGTTGCTCGGCATGGGCGCCGAGGTCGTTGTCGTGTCACCACCGGAACTGCGAAAGGAAATGCTGACTGCCGCCGAGGCGGTGCTGGCCGCCTATCGCGACCGTGCCGAAAGGGCTACCGAAGGCGACGACAATCCCGTCTAATGCGGCACGAAAGTCACCCAGCGCAAAACTGGGTAGAGACATCGTTGACGAGAACCGCCACCATAGGACGGTGATCACGACTGCACATCGGCTACGCACCGGAGCGTCCAGCCACCCCGGCCGGGTCCGGGAGAACAACCAGGACTCGTACTTCGCCGGCGAACGGCTCATCGTCGTGGCCGACGGCGTCGGCGGCGCGGCCGGCGGCGAGGTGGCCAGCGCGGCGGCCATCACCGCCATCTCGGTGATGGACGGCGAGATCGACGGCGACCCGGTGGCGGCCTTCGCCGCGGCCGCCGACGACGCCGCCGCACGGATCCGCTCTGCCACCGAGGCCGAGCCGGACCTCGCCGGCATGGGCACCACGCTCAGCGCGTTCCTGCTGCACGGCGACCAGATCGTGATGGCGCACGCCGGCGACTCACGCGCGTACCGGCTGCGCGGCGCCGGCCTCGAACAGCTCAGCCGCGACGACTCGTACGTGCAGCTGCTGATCGAGCGCGGCTCACTCCGGCCGGAGGACGCCGAGACGCATCCGCAGCGCAACCTGGTCACCAAGGTGCTGCAGACCGATCCGGTCGAGCTGTCCATCCGGATCGAGCCGGTCGAGGTCGGCGACCGCTATCTGGTCTGCAGCGACGGCCTGTCCGGCGTGGTCAACAAGGACCTGATCACCTCCACGATGCTGCAGATCGGCGACCCGGAGGCGTGTACGGCGCAGCTGATCGAGTTGGCACTCGAGCGCGGCGCACCGGACAACGTCACGGCCGTGATCGGCGATGTCCTCGCCGACGAGGAGCCACCGGCCGCTCCGCCGGCGCCGGCCGCCGAGGTCGTCGACGAGTCGGACATGCCGGAGACGGTGAAGCTGCCGCAGGTCGAGGCCGAGGTCGCGGCGACGGGTACGGTCGTCACCGCCCAGCCACCGGAACCCAAACGCGGCCTGTTTTCCCGGATCTTCCGGCGCGGACGGCGCCGCCAGGGCTGAACACGGGGAAACCTAGACTGGGGTCGTGACAGACAAGCCCTGGTTTCGCCGGCCGCTGGCCTGGGTCGCGCTGGCCGCTCTGTTCAGCAACGCGGGGATCGTCGTCACCGGCGTGACCGTGCGGCTGACCGGCTCCGGCCTCGGCTGTCCGACCTGGCCGAAGTGCACCGACGGGTCGTACGTGCCGACCTCCGCGTACGGCATCCACGGCGTCATCGAGTTCTCCAACCGGATGCTCACCTTCGCGGTGATCGCGGTGCCGGTGATCGCGCTGCTGCTGACCTGGTTCACCAAGCCGCGCCGCCAGTCGTTGGTCGTGCTCAGCGTCGCGCTGTTCGGCGGCATCTTCCTGAACGCCCTGGTCGGCGGCCTGACCGTGCTGACCAATCTGAACCCGTGGGTGGTCTCGGCGCACTTCCTGCCGTCGCCGATCCTGGTGGTCGTCGCGTACGCCTTCTGGGTGCGCATCCGGGAAGGCGACGGACCGGTCGAGTGGCTCGGACCGCAGTGGATGCGCTGGCTGTCCTGGCTGCTGATCGGTGCCGCCGCGCTGACGGTCGTCGTCGGCACGGTCGTGACCGGCTCCGGTCCACACGCTGGCGACGCGAAGGCCATCCGTAACGGCCTCGACCCGGCGATCATCAGCCTGGTGCACGCCGACTCCGGCATCCTGCTGGTCGGCCTGACCATCGCCGCGTTGATCGCCTTCGCGGCCGCCAAGGCGCCGCGCAAGGCGACGGTCGCGGTGGCGGTGCTGTTCGCCGTCGAGCTGCTGCAGATCGCGATCGGCTACACGCAGTATTTCCTGCACCTGCCGATCGTGCTGGTCGCCTTGCACGTCAGCGGCGCGATCATCCTGTGGATCGCCGCGCTCCGGCCGCTGTTCGCACTGCGGCGACGGCTGGACGCGCCGGACACCGCGCAACTGGAACAAATCGAGTCCCAGGCCGCGTTGCCGCGTACATGAAATTCGGACTCTCCACCTTCATCACCGACCGCGGCATCCAGCCGGCCGACCTCGGCCGCGCCGCCGAGGAACGCGGCTTCGACTCGATCTTCGTCGCCGAGCACAGCCACATCCCGGTGCGGCGCGAGTCGCCGTATCCCGGTGGCGGCGACCTGCCGGAGATCTACTACCGCACGCTCGACCCGTTCGTCGCGCTGTCCGCCATCGCGGCGGTCACCGAGCGGCTGATCGTCGGCACCGGCGTGGCGCTGGTGATCCAGCGCGACACCATCCACACCGCCAAGGAGGTGGCGACCCTCGACCTGGTGTCCGGCGGTCGCGCCGCCTTCGGTGTCGGCGCCGGCTGGAACCGCGAGGAGATGCGTAACCACGGCACCGACCCAGCCACGCGCGGCGCCCGGCTCGACGAGCAGCTGCGCGCGATCAAGGAGATCTGGACCAAGGACCAGGCGGAGTTCCACGGCAAGCACGTCGACTTCGACCCGATTTTCGCCTGGCCGAAGCCGGTGCAGCAGCCGCACGTGCCGATCTACGTCGGCGGCGAAGGCGAGCGAGCCCGCCGCCGCGTCGCCGAGCTCGGCGATGTCTGGCTGCCGAACGCGACCCGCCAGCCCGACGACCTCGCCGGCGCGATCGCCTCGATGCGTGACGAGGCCGGCCGGGACATCCCGGTGACGATCTACGGCGAGCGCAGCCTCACGCCGGACATCGACGCGTACGAACGCGCCGGCGTCGAGCGCGTGCTGCTCTATCTGCCGACCCTCCCCCGCGACGAGTCCCTGCGACACCTCGACAAGCTGGCGCAGATCGTCAGCTGACCGCCTTGACCGGCGAGTCGGCGAACTGGGTGTGGTAGAGCTCGGCATAGAGCCCGTTGGCCGCGACCAGGGCCTCGTGGGTGCCGCGCTCGACCACCTCACCCGCCTCCAGCACGAGGATCTGGTCGGCGTTGCGTACGGTCGACAGCCGGTGTGCGATCACCAGGGCCGTACGCCCGGCCAGCGCCTCGTCGAGAGCACGCTGGACGGCGGCCTCGCTCTCCGAGTCGAGGTGTGCCGTCGCCTCGTCCAGCACCACGATCGCCGGCGCCTTGAGCAGCAGCCGCGCGATCGCCAGCCGCTGCTTTTCGCCGCCGGACAGGCGATAGCCGCGGTCGCCGACGACCGTGTCGAGGCCGTCGGGCAGCGCGCGTACGAGATCGCCGACCTGGGCGCGGTCGAGCGCCGACCAGAAGTCGGACTCGGTGGCCTCCGGCCTGGCATATGCGAGGTTGGCGCGGATGGTGTCGTGGAACATGTGCGCGTCCTGCGTGACCACGCCGATCGCCGACCGCAGCGACTCCTGCGCCAGATCGCGTACGTCCGTGCCGCCGACCCGCACCGCGCCGCCGGTGACGTCGTAGATGCGCGACACCAGCTGGCTGATCGTCGTCTTGCCGGCACCGGACGGGCCGACGAGCGCGACCAGCTGGCCCGGATAGGCCTCGAAGGACACGCCGTGCAACACGTCCGCGTGGGACGAACGCTCGGCGACGGCGAGATCTTCCAGCGATGCCAACGAAACCTCGTCGGCGGACGGATAGCGGAAACGTACGTCGTCGAACACGATCGCCGGTTTGTCGGCCGGCAGGATCGCCGGCAGCTCCTGGGCGTCGGGCTTGTCACTGATCATCGGCGGCAGGTCGACCACCTCGAAGACCCGCTCGAAGGACACCAGGGCGCTCATCACGTCGACCTGCACGTTGGACAGCGCGGTGATCGGACCGTAGAGCCGGGTCAGCAGCAGCGCCAGCGTGACGACCGTGCCGGCGGACAGCGCGTTGGACAGCGCCAGCCAGCCGCCGAGACCGTAGGTGGTGGCGCTGGCGACCGCGGTGAGCAGGCCCAGCGCGACGAACAACGCGCGGCTGTACATCGCGCTGCGTACGCCCATGTCATGCACCTGCGACGCGGCCCTGCCGAACTCCTCCGCCTCGGCGCGCTGGTCGCCGAACAGCTTGACCAGAAGAGCCCCGGCCACGTTGAAGCGCTCGGTCATCGTCGAGTTCATCGTGGCGTTGAGCTTGGCCGTCTTCCTGGTGATGTCGGCCAGCTTGCGACCGACCCAGCGAGCCGGCAGGACGAAGACCGGCAGCAGAACCAGAGCGACCAGGGTGATCTGCCATGACAGCGTCAGCATGGTCACGACCGTCAGGACCAGCGCGATCACGTTGCTCACCACACCGGACAACACCGAGGTGAAGGCACGCTGTGCGCCGATCACGTCGTTGTTGAGCCGGCTGACCAACGCGCCGGTCTGCGTACGCGTGAAGAACGCGATCGGCATCCGCTGGACGTGCTCGAAGACCGACCGACGCAGGTCGAGGATGATGCCCTCGCCGATGCGCGCGGAGTGCCAGCGCTGCAGCACCGACAGGCCCGCGTCCAGCACCGCCAGGCCGGCGATCGCCGCCGCCAGCCACAACACGAACGACAGCGCGCCGTGGCCGGTGATCGCGTTGACCACCTGGCCGGCCAGCACCGGTGTCGCCACCCCGATCACCGCCGAGGCCGCGACCGTGCCGAGGAAGACGGCGATCTCCCAACCGTACGGTCGCGCATAACGCATGATGCGCAGCGCCGTCCGCCGACCAGGACGCTTCTCCTTGGTCAACGCGCTGCGTTTCTCGGCTGCCTGCATCATCTGCCAGCCGGACATTCCCGGATCCATCGACACTTCCCTCAACCCCGATTTCCTGTGCTGGCGGCTCAACGTCGCCGCCGGCCACCGCATTCCCCACGGTATGCCGGCGGTACGACAGTTCCGTACCAGCTCAGGATGCGACCTCAACCAATCTTGAGGTCAACCTCCAGTGCCTCGACGACGGCGTCGGCGAAGCGCTCCGGCGCGCCGTCGGAGTAGCCGAGGAAGAGCGACGGCTCGGTCAGCTCCAACTCAAGCACGACCGGCCCGTCCTTCGTCGGGATCATGTCGACGCGCGCGTACAACAGCCGCTCCGGGCCGCCCGGGATCGCCGCCAACACCCGCTCGGCCAGCGCACGCTCGGTCCTGGATGCCTCGTACGGTGTGATGCGCTCCGGCTTGTAGAGTCCGTCGATCTGCGTCGCCGGCCCCTCGAGCATCGCCGCCTTGGTCACCGCGTGACTGAACTTTCCACCGAAGAAAAGCAAAGCGTTCTCGCCGTGAGCGTCCACTTCGGACAGATACGGCTGCACCATGACCCGCCGGCGCGCGCCGAGCAACCGGTTGGCATGCTTCCTCGCCGCCGCGACCTGCTCCTCGTCGTCGGCGCGATAACGACCGGTGTCCAGCGAGCCGGCCCCGACCGACGGCTTCACCACGTACTCACCGGACGCCGGCAACACGATGCCATCCCCCGGCTCCAGCCAGGTCGTCGGCACCACCGGCAGCTGTTTCTTTGCCAACTCAAGCAAATAGCGCTTGTCGGTGTTCCACCGCACCACGTCGGCCGGATTCGCCAACCGCGCCACCCGCTCGGCCCACGTCACAAACTCGTCCGGCCGGCGCGTGTAGTCCCACACCGACCGCAACACCACCAGGTGGTAGCTGTCCCAGTCAACGGTCCTGTCGTCCCAGACCACGATGTCGGTGTCGATCCCCCGCCGAGTCAGCGGATACAACACCTTCCGGTCGTCCGGGTCGGCGTCCGGCAACTCGGCACACGTCACCAACGCCACCCGCGTACGGCGCGCCATCACTCCCCCTCGCTCGATTCAGCCCCAAACCCTACCGCCGGGAGGTGGTTGTGACTTCCTGGTGGCAGGTGCGGCGCTTTGGGGCGCGATGAGAGGTGGTTGTGGTGCCTCGCGCTGCGAAGGAGAAGGACTGTGACTGTTGTGTTGCGATGGAGGAGGTGGTTGCCGCGCCGGCCGTTTGTGTTGAGGGAGGGTTGTTGCGTTTCTGGTTGTTGCGGTGGGACAGGCCCGATTTTCTGATTGTTGGGGGTGGGAGGTGGTTGCGTTCTCCGATTGGTGCGCGGGGAGGTGGTTGCGTCTCTTGGTTGATGCGTTGGGAAAGTGGTTGGGCTTTCTGCTTTGTTGCGTTGGGTTGGTGGTTGGGTTTTCGCCTGCGCGGCGGGCGCTCCTGCGCGGAGGGCGACCTCAAGGGAGGGGGCGCGTGGATGCCAATCGGTGTGCATGGGGGTGCGGGTGGCGGTTTCGTGCGGGGCTGGGTTTTCTAGGCTTGCTCGTTCTCCCCGTCGGCGCCCGGAGGGAACCACATTTTCGGAGGGGCCGCCGAGCTTGGGAGGGTGGTTGCGTTTGTTTGGCGGCGGCCCCTCCGAAAATGTGGTTGGCTGCGCCCGCCGACGGGGAGAACGAGCAAGCCAGGTCACGTGCGGGAAGCAACCCGTCGATATGGACGCCAAACGATCGTGCTGGTGCGACTGACTGCGTAATACTTGTTTAACAAGACATCAAAACGGACATTTATCGCAGCCGAGTAGTCACAACAGCATTGTCAGCCTCAGCAGTCACACCCGTCACAGCAACCGCTGACCGGGGCGGCGTGAAAGCCTTGTTTCTTGCGTCCAACGCTAGTAACTCGACATTCATGCCATCAGCGACCTTCACAAGCCGGACATTTAGCGCTCCACACGCCTTCTCGTCCCACATACTGGACCTTCACGCCACCTACCGGGACGCCACTGCACCTCCGGCGAACCCCAGCCACAAACCGGACCACACCCACAAACCCAACCGCACGCGCGGCACCCAACCCAACCAACAACGAAATCCCGCGCGCCCCTCCCCTTGAGGTCGCCCTCCGCGCAGGAGCGCCCGCCGCGCAGGCGCCACCACCCCCAAACGCAAGAAAACGGGGAAACCCGACCCGCTCAGATCAACGCATCAACCGTGATCGCAACAGAAAGCACCGTCAAATACGTAATAGAAAGATGGAAAAGTCGCATGGGACGGATACGCTCACCGCGGCTGACCTGCACAAACAGTCGATGAGCGTCGATCAGGAACCATCCGCCGAGCGCGACGGCGACGAGGCCGTAGATCCAGCTCATTCCGACGACCCACAGGGCGATCGAGGCGGCGACCATCAGCCAGGAGTATGCGACGATCTCGACCGCGACGCGCATTGGTTTGGCGACCACGGGGAGCATCGGCACGCCGGCGGCGGCATAGTCTTTCTTGAATTTCATTGCCAGCGCCCAGAAGTGTGGCATCTGCCAGAAGAAGACGATAGCGAAGAAGGCCCACGCCGACCACGACAGCGTGCCGGTCACGGCGGCCCAGCCGATGAGGACCGGGGCGGCGCCGCAGATGCCGCCCCAGAAGGTGTTCTGTGCCGTGCGCCGCTTGAGCAGCAGCGTGTAGATCAGCACGTAGTAGAGGTTGGCGCCGATCGACAGCGCGGTCGCGAGCGGGTTGGTGGTGAACCACAACAGCAGGGCCGCGACGGCGCCGAGGACCAGGCCGAAAGTGAGCGCGCTGCGTGGCGAGATGAGGCCCTGTGGCAGCGGCCGGCGGGACGTACGCGACATGAGCTGGTCGATGTCGCGGTCGATGTAGCAGTTCAGTACGTTCGCGCTGCCGGCGGCCAGGGTGCCGCCGACCAGGGTGGCGACGGCGGTGAACAGCGGCGGCAGGCCGTGCGCGGCCATGAACATCGCCGGCACCGTGGTGATCAGCAGGAGCTCGATGATCCGCGGCTTGGTCAGCGCGACATATCCGCGTACGACCGTGCCGAAAGTGCGCGGCGCCGGCGTGGCGACGTGTTCCGGTTGCGAGGGTGGCGCCGGAGCTGCGCTCTGGTCGGAGACCGCGGTCACGCGGACGCCACCGAACTCCGAAGGTGGAGCTCAGCTGCTGGGTAGCTCATCGCCCTCTCCCGAACGGTCGACCGTGTTCTACAGATCGTAGTACCAGGTTTCCGACCACGTCTGCCGGGGTCAGCCGACACTCAGCAGGTCGACCACGAAGATCAGCGTCTCACCGGGCCGGATGGCCGCGCCGGCGCCGCGATTGCCGTAGCCGAGGTGCGCCGGGATCACCAGCTTGCGCCGGCCACCGACCTTCATCCCCTGCACACCCATGTCCCAGCCCTTGATGACCCGTCCGCCGCCGAGCGGAAAGGTGAACGGCTCGCCGCGGTTCCAGGAGGCGTCGAACTCCTCGCCGGTGGAGTGCGCGACGCCGACGTAGTGCACCGTGACGTTGTTGCCTTTGGTGGCCTCGGCACCGTCCCCCACCACGACGTCCTCGATGTCGAGGTAGTCGGGCGCCGGACCGTCCGGACGATCGATCTCGGGCTTCTCCAGCGCCATGCCAGCTCCTTCTTCGCGGTTTCGTAGCGTCGGAAAGTGTATGACCCGGCATAGTCGGTGGACCGTGCGGGAACAACTGTCGACATGTGATCCAAGAGTCGGCCCTCCGGCGTGCCCTGATCTGGCGAGCACACGGATCCTCGGTAGGGTCGAAACCGGGTACGAAACCGTAGGACAACAGCCCTTCTGAGCAGGAGCAATCGTGGCCGACGCAAACCTCGACTGGTCGGATCTGGACCAGCGTGCCGTAGACACCATCCGCGTCCTCGCGGCCGACGCCGTGCAGAGGACCGGCAACGGTCATCCTGGTACGGCGATGAGCCTCGCGCCGGCCGCGTACCTGCTCTTCCAGCGCATCTTGCGACATGATCCGACCGCTCCGGACTGGACCGGCCGGGACCGTTTCGTGTTGTCCAACGGTCATTCCAGCCTGACTCTCTACATCCAGCTCTACCTGTCCGGCTACGGCCTGGAGCTGGTGGACCTGGAAAACCTGCGCAAGTGGGGCAGCCTGACCCCCGGTCACCCCGAGCACGGTCACACCGCCGGGGTGGAGACCACGACCGGTCCGCTCGGCCAGGGCGTCGGCAACGCGGTCGGCATGGCGATGGCGGCCCGCCGCGAGCGTGGCCTGTACGACCCGGACGCCGAGCCCGGCCAGAGCCCCTTCGACCACCAGATCTACGCGTTCTGCGGTGACGGTGACCTGGAGGAAGGTGTCAGCGCGGAGGCATCCTCGCTGGCCGGCCATCAGCAGCTGGGCAACCTGACGCTGATCTACGACGACAACAAGATCTCCATCGAGGACGACACCAACATCGCCTTCAGCGAGGACGTGGCCAAGCGCTACGAGGCGTACGGCTGGCACGTGCAGACCGTCGACTGGACCAAGGGCGGCAACGGCTATCACGAGGACGTGCCGGCGCTCAACGATGCGATCCTGGCCGCCAAAGCCGAGACCGCGAAGCCGTCGCTGATCGTGCTGCGTACGATCATCGGCTGGCCGGCGCCGAAGCTGCAGAACACCGGCAAGGCCCACGGCGCCGCGCTCGGCGCCGAGGAGGTCGCGGCCACCAAGAAGGTCCTCGGTTTCGACCCGGACAAGTCCTTCGACGTCGACGAGAAGGTCATCGCGCACGCGCGCAAGGTCATCGACCGCGGCCAGGCCGCACGCCAGAAATGGCAGCAGGCGTACGACAAATGGGCCGCCGACAACCCGCAGCGCAAGGCACTGCACGACCGGCTCTCCAAGCGCGAGCTGCCGCAGGGCTGGACCGAGGTGCTGCCGCACTTCGACGCCGACCCCAAGGGCCTGGCGACGCGGAAGGCCTCCGGTGAGGTGTTGAGCGCGATCGCGCCGGTGCTGCCGGAGCTGTGGGGTGGCTCGGCGGACCTGGCCGAGTCCAACCTCACCACGCCGAAAGGCGAGCCGTCGTTCGTGCCGACCGAGCACCAGACCAAGATGTTCCCCGGCGGTCCATATGGTCGCGTGCTGCACTTCGGCATTCGCGAGCACGCGATGGGCGCGGTCATGAACGGCATCGCGCTGCACGGCGGCACCCGGGTCTACGGCGGCACGTTCCTGGTCTTCAGCGACTACATGCGACCGGCCGTACGGCTCGCGGCGCTGATGAAGCTGCCGGTCACCTACGTCTGGACGCATGACTCCATCGGTCTGGGCGAGGACGGACCCACGCACCAGCCGATCGAGCACCTGTCCGCGCTGCGTGCCATCCCTGGCCTGGACGTCGTACGGCCCGGTGACGCCAACGAGACCGTCTACGCCTGGCAGGTCGTGCTGGAGCACGCCGACCGGCCGGCGGGCCTGGCGCTGAGCCGGCAGAACGTACCGACGCTGGAGGGCACCTCGCTGGAGGGCGTACGCAAGGGCGGCTACGTCCTGGCGGACGCCTCCAGCGGCAAGCCGCGGGTCGTACTGATCGCCACCGGCTCGGAGGTGCAGATCGCGGTGGCCGCGCGGAAGACGCTGGAAGCCGACGGCGTTCCTACTCGTGTGGTGTCGATGCCGTGCCGCGAATGGTTCGACGCGCAGGACCAGGCCTACCGAGACCAGGTCATCCCCCGCGACGTACACGCACGCGTCAGCGTCGAGGCCGGCATCAGCCAGAGCTGGTGGTCGCTGATCGGCGACGCCGGACGGCACGTCGGCATCGAGCATTTCGGTGCCAGCGCTGACTACCAGACGCTCTACGAGCAGTTCGGCATCACCGAGAGCGCCGTCGTACAGGCTGCCAAGGAAAGCATTGGAGTGACGGAAAATGACTGACAACAAACCACTCGCCGAGCTGTCCGACGCCGGAGTCGCGATCTGGCTCGACGACCTGGACCGCAACCGGCTGCGCACCGGCGGCCTGGAAACGCTGATGCGCGAGAAGCACGTGGTCGGCGTGACCACCAACCCGACGATTTTCGCCAAGGCGCTGGAACACGGCGACGAATACAACGAGCAGGTACGCGACCTGGCGCGCCGGAAGGTCTCGGTCGAGGAGGCCGTACGCGCCATCACCACATACGACGTGCGCTGGGCCGCCGACGTGCTGCGGCCGGCGTACGACGCCTCCAACGGCGTCGACGGCCGGGTCTCCATCGAGGTCGACCCGCGGCTGGCTCGTGACACCGACACCACGGTCGCCGAGGCCAAGGCGCTTTGGTGGCTGGTCGACCGGGAGAACATGTTCGTCAAGATCCCGGCCACCAAGGAGGGTCTGCCGGCGATCACCGAGGCGCTGGCCAACGGCATCAGCATCAACGTCACGCTGATCTTCTCGCTGGAGCGCTACGACGCGGTCGCGGACGCCTTTATGGCCGGCCTGGAGAAGGCCAAGGAGAACGGCCACGACCTGTCCAAGATCGAGTCGGTCGCGTCGTTCTTCGTGTCCCGGGTGGACACCGAGGTCGACAAGCGCCTGGACAAGATCGGTTCGGACGAGGCGAAGGCGCTGCGCGGCCAGGTCGGCATCGCCAACACGCGACTGGCATACCAGCACTACGAGCAGAAGTTCGGCACCGACCGCTGGCAGGCACTGGCCGACGCCGGTGCACGGCCGCAGCGTCCGCTGTGGGCCTCCACCGGTGTGAAGGACCCGTCCTTCCCGGACACGCGTTACGTCGTCGAGCTGGTCGCTCCCGGCATCGTCAACACCATGCCGGAGGCCACCATCAACGCGACCGGCGACCACGGTGAGATCCGCGGCGACACGGTCACCGGCGGCTACGACGAGGCGCGGTCCACTTTGGACAAGCTGGCCGCGGTCGGCGTCGACCTCGACGACGTGGTCAAGGTGCTGGAGGACGAAGGGGTCGAGAAGTTCGAGGTGTCCTGGAAGCAGCTGCTGGACACCGTGCGCGGCCAGCTCGACGGCGGCGCCAAATGACCGACGCGGCAGCTGGCGGGTTGCAGGTCACCGGCGCGTACGAGGTGCCCGGCGCGGCCGAGGTGTTGGCTGATTTCAAGGAAAACGACGTCGCCGCGAAGGTGTCCGCCGGGGACGCCACGCTGTGGGGCCCAGCCGCCGAGCCGGAGGCGTCCAAGCGGCTCGGCTGGCTGGACCTGGCCGCCGAGTCGCGCGACCTGGTCGAGCCGCTGGCCAAACTGCGCGACGAGCTGGTGGCCGAAGGGCTCGACCACATCGTGCTCGCCGGCATGGGTGGCTCCTCGCTCGCGCCGGAGGTGATCACCGAGACGGTCGGCAAGCCGCTGGTCACACTCGACACCACCGACCCCGGCCAGGTTCGCGCCGCGATCGAGGAAAAACTCGACCGTACGGTCATGGTCGTCTCCTCCAAGTCCGGTGGCACGGTCGAGACGGCCAGCCACCGCGCCGCGTTCGTGAAAGCCCTGGTCGACTCCGGCCTTTCCGAGGCGGACGCCAACAAACGCGTCGTGGTCGTCACCGATCCCGGTTCACCGCTGGAAAAGTCGGCACGTGAGGCCGGCGTACGCGCGGTCTTCCTGGCCAATCCCAACGTCGGCGGCCGCTATTCGGCGCTCACCGCCTTCGGCCTGGTGCCGTCGGCGCTGGCCGGCGTGGACATCTCCGCACTGCTGGACGAGGCCGCGGCCGTACGCGCGTCGCTCGCCGACCTGGACGGTCCGGCGGTCGCGCTCGGTGTCGCGCTCGGCGCGGCGTACAAGGCCGGCCGCGACAAGGTCGTCATCGCCTCCGATGGCACCGGCCTGGTCGGCCTCGGCGACTGGGCCGAGCAGCTGCTCGCCGAGTCGACCGGCAAGGACGGGAAAGGCATCCTGCCGGTCGCGGTCGAGTCCCCCACCGCCACCGGTACGCGCGGAGACGACGTGCTCGCCGTCTCGGTCGGCGGCTCGCTGAAGGCCGGGGAGTCGGCCACAGCCGGCCTCGACGTGGCCGTCAACGGCCCGCTCGGCGCGCAGTTCCTGGTGTGGGAGTTCGCCACCGCGCTGGCCGGCCGGGTCATCGGCATCAACCCCTTCGACCAGCCGGACGTGGAGGCCGCCAAGCAGGCGGCGCGCGACCTGCTGGCCAACCCGGCGGCCGCGCAGTCCGACGAGGAGCCGGTCTTCGTCGACGGCCCCGTGCAGGTCTTCGGCCCGGCCGACGCGCTCGCCGACGCGGCGACCGTCGAGGAAGCGCTGGCCAAGGTGCTGGCGCAGATCGGCGACCACGGCTATCTGGCCGTACAGGCATACCTCGACCGGCATGCCGACCGCAGGCTGGCCGGCGTACGTGAACCGCTCGCCAAGCGCGCCGGCCACTCGGTGACCTTCGGCTGGGGACCGCGTTTCCTGCACTCGACCGGCCAGTATCACAAGGGCGGCACACCGATCGGCGTCTTCCTGCAGATCACCGGCGCCGTCACTGAGGACCTGGAGATCCCTGGCCAGCCGTTCACCTTCGGCGTGCTGCAGCGCGCGCAGGCCGCCGGCGACGCGGCCGTACTGCGCGAGCGCGGCCGGCCGGTGTTCCGCTTCCACCTGACCGACCGCCCGGCCGGCATCGACCGGATCCTGACAGCCGTGGAGACCACCGGATGAACCAACCCAGCCTGTCGCTCGAACGTCCGGACGGCTGGACGAACCCGCTGCGCGACCCGCGGGACCGCCGGCTGCCGCGCAGCGCCGGTCCGTGCGGCCTGGTGATCTTCGGGGTCACCGGCGACCTGGCCCGTAAGAAGCTGATGCCGGCGGTGTACGACCTGGCCAACCGCGGCCTGCTGCCGCCCGGATTCGCGCTGGTCGGTTTCGCCCGCCGCGACTGGGCCAAGCAGGACTTCGCGCAGATCGTGCACGACGCGGTGAAACAGCACGCGCGTACGCCCTTCCGCGAGTCGGTCTGGAAGCAGCTGGCCGAGGGTTTCCGTTTCGTACAAGGCACGTTCGATGACGACGACGCCTTCGACCGGCTCGCCGACACGATCCACGAACTGGACGAGTCTCGCGGCACGAACGGCAACCACGCGTTCTATCTGTCCATCCCACCGAGCGCGTTTCCGGTGGTGTGCAAGCAGTTGGCGCGCTCCGGCCTGTCGAACCAGACACCGGGCCAGTGGCGCCGAGTGGTGATCGAGAAGCCGTTCGGCCACGACCTGAAGAGCGCGCGCGAGCTCAACAACGTCGTCGACGAGATCTTCCCGCCCGAGTCGGTCTTTCGGATCGACCACTACCTGGGCAAGGAGACCGTCCAGAACATCCTGGCGCTGCGCTTCGCCAACCAGATGTTCGAGCCGGTGTGGAACGCCAACTACGTCGACCACGTGCAGATCACCATGGCCGAGGACATCGGCATCGGTGGCCGAGCCGGCTATTACGACGGCATCGGCGCCGCACGCGACGTGATCCAGAACCACCTGCTGCAGCTGCTCGCGCTCACCGCGATGGAGGAGCCGGTTTCCTTCGACGCGCGCGATCTGCGGCTGGAGAAGGAAAAGGTGCTCTCGGCCGTACGCCTGCCGGCCGACCTCGGCACGTCGACCGCCCGCGGCCAGTACGCGGCCGGCTGGCAGGGCGGCGAGAAGGTGATCGGCTATCTGGAGGAAGAGGGCATCTCCAAGGACAGCATCACCGAGACGTACGCGGCGGTGAAGCTCGACATCGACACGCGGCGCTGGGCCGGCGTGCCGTTCTATCTGCGGACCGGCAAGCGCCTCGGCCGGCGGGTCACCGAGATCGCCGTGGTGTTCAAGCGCGCGCCGCACCTGCCGTTCGAGTCGACCGCGACCGAGGAGCTGGGGCAGAACGCGCTGGTCGTACGCGTGCAGCCGGACGAGGGCGTGACCATGCGGTTTGGCTCGAAGGTGCCGGGGACCGCGATGGAGGTCCGCGACGTGACGATGGACTTCGGCTATGGCGCGTCGTTCACCGAGGCGTCGCCGGAGGCGTACGAGCGGCTGATCCTGGACGTGTTGCTCGGCGATCCGCCGCTGTTCCCGCGGCACGAGGAGGTCGAGCTGTCCTGGCGGATCCTCGACCCGATCGAGCGGTTCTGGGCCAAGCAGGGTCAACCCGACCCGTACACGTCCGGCACCTGGGGACCGGCGTCGGCCGACGAGATGATGGCCCGCGACGGGCGAAGCTGGAGGCGGCCGTGATCGTCACCCTGTCCGACACCACCACGTCGGCGATCGACCGGCGGCTCACCGAGATGCGCCACTCCGGCGGCGCGGTCGCGCTCGGCCGCGTGCTCAGCCTGGTCGTCGTCACCTCGCCGGAGGAGAGCGAGCCGGTCATCGAGGCGGCCAACGACGCCAGCCGTGAGCATCCGTGCCGGGTGATCGTCGTGCTGACCGGCGAAAAACGCGGCAGGTCGCGGCTCGACGCGGAGATCCGGGTCGGTGGCGACGCCGGCGCGAGCGACGTGATCGTCATGCGGCTCTCCGGCGAGCTCGCCGCGCATCCCGACTCGGTCGTCGTGCCGCTGCTGCTGGCCGACGCGCCGGTGGTCGCGTACTGGCCGTCGAACCCGCCGGCCGACCTCGCCGACGACCCGATCGGCCGGATCGCGCAGCGCCGGATCACCGACGCCATGACAGCGAAGCGGCCGGTCACGGCGCTCAACAAGCGCCGCGAGGCGTACGCCGACGGCGACACCGACCTGTCCTGGACGCGGCTCACGCTGTGGCGTGCCGCGCTCGCGGCGGCCCTGGACCAGCCGCCGTACGACAAGGTCACCGAGGCCGTCGTCACCGGCGAGGCGTCGAGTGCGTCGACCGAACTGCTGGCCGGCTGGCTCGCGTACGCGCTGAAATGCCCGGTGCGGCGCCGGACCAACAAGGGTCCGGGGATCGTCAGCGTACGGCTGGAGCGTAAGGCCGGAGCGGTGGTGCTGGAGCGGCCGGACGGCCAGACCGCGACCCTCGACCAGCCCAACCAGCCGACCCGCCGGCTGGCGTTGGCACGCCGGAAGCTCAACGAGTGCCTGGCCGAGGAGCTGCGCCGGCTCGACCCGGACGACGTGTACGCCGACACGCTCACCAAAGGCGTACCGAAGCTGGATGCGAAGGCCCCGGCCAAGAAGCCAACCGCGTCGAAGGGACGCTCATGAGCGCGGACCCGATCGTCGTCGTCCACGCCGACCGGGACACGCTCGTCCAGTCGGTGGCGGCGCGGCTGATCGCGAAGCTGGCCGACGCGCAGGCGGCACGCGGCGAGGCGACGGCGGTGCTGACCGGTGGCACGGTCGGCACGCTGTCGCTCGGCGCGGTCGCCGACTCGCCGCTCGCGTCGACCGTCGACTGGAGCCGGGTCAACCTGTGGTGGGGTGACGAGCGGTTCGTCCGCTCCGGCGACGCCGACCGCAACGACGAGCAGGTGCGGCAGATCTTCCTGGAGAAGCTGCCGCTCGACCCCAAGCGCATACACCACTTCCCCGCCACCGACGGCCCGGACGGCGACGACGCCGCCGCGGCGGCCGCGCGCTATGCGGAGGAGTTGTTGGCCGACGGCAACGGGAAGGTGCCGGTCTTCGACGTGCTGATGCTCGGCGTCGGCGGCGAGGGCCACGTGGCCTCGATCTTCCCCGACTCCGAGGCCGGCCGGTCACAGCGTACGGTCGTCGCCGTCCACGACAGCCCCAAGCCGCCGCCGAACCGGCTCAGCCTGACCTTCCCGACCATCACCAGCGCCGAGGAGATCTGGCTGGTGGTGGCCGGCAAGGACAAGGCGGAAGCGGTCGGCCGAGCGGTCAACGGGGCGAACCCCGCGGACGTGCCGGCGGCCGGCGCGGTCGGCCGTACGGCCACCAAGTGGCTGGTCGACCGCGAAGCCGCCGCGGGGTTGCGGTAGCCCAGGGGTTGATAGTCGCATGGCCACCATGCGTGCGTTGAACGCACGCATGGTGGCCATGCGAACTTCTGAGGGCTATTCGCCTCGGCGTTCGCGGAGGCGGTTGAGGGCCTCGTCGAGGATCGCGGCGCCGTCGGCGTCGGAGCGACGCTCGCGGACGTACGCGAGATGCGTCTTGTAGGGCTCGTTACGCGGCGCCGCCGGCGGGTTCGCCGCGTCCTTGCCGGCCGGCAGGCCGCACTGCGGACAGTCCCAGGTGTCCGGGACCTCCACCTCCATGGAGAAGGCCGGCCGGGTGACGTGTCCGTTGGCGCAGAAGAATCCGATCCGGCGCCGCGGCGCCGACTCGCCTCGCTCAGCTTCCCCCATCGGGCCGGCTCCGACCCGAGTCCCCCGAATGGCGTTCCCACCAGCCACAGTTGCGCTCCTGTCTGGTCGCCGCTCGACTTCAGTGTCAGTTGATGTTACGCCGGACACCCGGCCGGCTTGGGCCAGGTTCGATCAATCGACCACGGATCGGTCCGGTAAGCGAGTTTTGTCGCCTGCAGCAGGCGCTCAGATGTTGAACTTCAGCAGCAGGCCGAGGCCGATGGCGCAGACGAACCACAGGATGCCGACACCGATGGTGATGCGGTCGAGGTTCTTCTCGGCGATCGACGAGCCGGACAGCTGGGAGCTGACGCCACCGCCGAACATGCTGGACAGGCCGCCGCCTTTGCCTTTGTGCAGCAGCACCAGCACGATGAGCAACAGGCTCGCGATGATGAGCACGATGGACAACGCCAGGGTCATCTTGGCCGGGGCCTTCCTGTAATCGTGGTGAGGAGTCCAAGGATACGCGAACGGTGCCTGGCGGGATGCGCCAGGCACCGTCGTACGCGCGTCGGGTCAGGCCAGCCGGACCTTCGGGTCGATCACGCCGTAGAGCAGGTCGACGATCAGGTTCAGGAACACGATGAAACCGGCCGCCAGCAGGGTGGTCGCGGTGATCACCGGGAAGTCCAGGTTGGTGACCGCGTCGACGACCAGGAAGCCCAGGCCCTGCACGTTGAAGACCTTCTCGGTGATGATCGCGCCACCGAGCAGCGCACCGATGTCCAGGCCGGCGATGGTCACCAGCGGCGTCAGCGCGGCTCTCAGGGCGTGCTTGGAGACGACCTTACGTTCCTTCAGGCCCTTGGCCCTGGCCGTCCGAATGTAGTCCTCGTTGAGGGTCTCCAGCATGTTGGCCCTGGTTAGTCGGGCATAGATCGCCGCGTTGGCGATCGCCAGCACGAAGGCCGGCATGAACATCGCCTGGATGAAATACCAGGGCTGGGTGAACGGCGAGTAGAACTCCGGCCGGATCGGCCAGAAACCCTGGTCGATGACGAACTTCTGGATCGTCAGGCCAGTGAAGAACGTCGGTAGTGACACGCCGGCCAGCGCCAGGATCATGACGATCCGGTCGGCGATGCTTCTTGGCTTGAGCGCGGACAGGATGCCGGCGCCGACACCCATCACTATCCACAGCACGGCGGCGTACAACGTGAGCGACACCGTGACCGGCAGCTTCGGCGCGATCAGGTCGGTCACCGACGTGTCCCGGGCGTACGAGTAGCCCAGGCAGGGCGCGTTGCACGCGTAGCTCTCCGCGGTCTTCGCACCGACCTCGGGACAGCCGAGGAAGTTGGTCGGACCGGTCTTGTTCTGGTACTCGCGCGTCACCACCAAGCCCTTGACGAAGCGCAGGTACTGGCAGTGGATCGGGATGTCCAGCTCGAGCTTGTGCCGAGCGCCGGCGAGTGCCTGCGGCGTGCACTGCTTGGAGCAGGACACCGCCGCGGGGTCGGTCGGGATGGCGAAGAACAACCCGTAACAGACCACTGACAGCACAAACAGCGTCAGGACCGCGAGGAGCAGTCGCCGGAGTACGTAGCGAATCATCGAGGTCTTCCTGGTATACGGCCGCTGGCCGGGTGGGGCAACGCGGTGGGATGGTGCGGACCAGATGCGATACGCCGGCAGGTCGTGCCGGCGTACCGCCTGGCCATTGTGCTTGTCTAGCTGTTACCCGGAGCCACACCGACGTTCAGCAGGCTGATGTCGCTGTACTCCGCGTTCATCTGCGCACCGGTGACCTTCGAGCCCCGCATGAACAGGGCCTTCTCGTACCGGAGCGGGATGATGGCACCGGTCTGCTGGACCTTCAGGTCAAGTGCGGAGCACGTGTCCTCGGCCTTCTGCGGATCGGTCTGGGCCGCGGATTCCTTGATGCCCTGGTTGATCGCCGGGTCGTTGAGCTGCGCGAAGTTCTGGTTACCCGCCGGCGGGATCTGGGTGCCGTCGAACAGCGGCGGGATGACCGAGGAGCAGCGCGGGAAGTCCGCACCCCACGCGGCGTAGGCCAGCTCGTTCTCGATGGCCGGCTTGCCGATCGTGCTGTAGTACTGCTTGCGCGCGATCGGGTTGGCGGTCACCGTGATGCCGGCCCGCGCGAACGCCTCCTTGATCGACGCGGCGATCTTGTCACCGGTCGGCGTCTGCGAGTAGTCCAGCTTGATGTTCTTCGGGCAGGTCGGCGACTGCGCGAGCAGCTGCTTGGCCTTGGCCGGGTCGCCCTCGGGCTTGTCCTTGAGGCCGTACGGGTCGATCTCCTTGTACGACTTCATGGTCGGCGACAGGATCGAGGTGGCGTACTGACCGAGCGCGTCACCGCCGATGGCGGTCAGGTAGGTGCGCTTGTTGGTCGCGTACTGGTAGGCCTGGCGGCACTTCAGGTCCTTGACCTTGGCGGTGTTCACCGCCACGTACCACACGTACGGGTCGATGCCACCGAAGGTGCGCGCCTTCAGCTTCGGGTCGTTCAGGACCTGCTGCACGTTCTGCGCCGGGACCTGCGTGTTGCCGAAGGTCGCGGTCCGCTGGTCGGCTGCCTTGTCCTGGATCAGCCGGTCGGCGATGACCGCCTGGTCGAGACCGAAGGTGAACTTGATGTTGTCCGGGTTGTTCTTCCGGATCTGGTCGTCGGCCTGGCTCCAGTACGGGTTACGCACCAGCTCGAGGCTCTGGTCGCGGACGTGCGACTTGATCATGTACGGACCGTAGGAGAACGGCTGCTGGTCGTACTTCTCCTTGGTGTCCTTGTCCTTACGCACCGCGGCGAAGATGCCCATCGTCAGCGCGTAGTTGAAGTCCGCGATCGGGCGCGCCAGCGTGAAGCTGATCTTGTCGCCGTCACACTTGATCGAGTCCAGGCCCTTGGGGTCAAGGTAGATGCCCTTGTAGTCCAGGCCACCCTTGAGGTACTGCTTCTGGTACGCCGGGCCGTCGGTCAGCACGTCGGAGAACGAGCTCTCGATGCCGTACTTGAAGTCCTGGCAGGTGACGGCCTTGCCGTCCTGCCACTTCAGGTTCTTGCGGATGGTGAACGTCCACTGGGTGGCGTCGGCGTTCTTGGTGCCGGTGTCGGTCGCCGCGTCGGCGCCGATCTCGGTGCCGGCCGAGCCGGTGGCGTTCTTGTACGACACCAGGGTCGGCGCGTACAGGACCTCGAGCTGCAACTGCGAGGCGACGTAGTTGCGCCGGGGGTCGAGGTGCTCGAAGTCGGCCAGGTCGAGCAGGGTCAGCGTCCCGCCCCGCTGGACCTTCTCGTCACCCGAACCACCGGTTTCAGAGCCTGGCGTGCCACATGCGCTCGCCAGCAGGGCGACCACGGCCCCCGCCGCGAACCACTGAATGGCCCGTTTTTTCCTGAGCGTCATGCGCTCCCTACCCTTCCTACATCCCTCATTGGATCCCCCAAAGAGTGGCGACGGTCCCATTTAGGTGGAGCCATCGGTTCGGCGAGGCCGCCGTTCCAGCCGCTAGTGGCTGGACCTTGGGTCGAGCGCGTCGCGCAGCCCGTCCCCAAAGATGTTGAACCCGAGCACGATCAGGAACAGCACGATGCCGGGAAGAAAGAAGTACGTCGGGACGACCGTCGACCAGCTGACCGCGTCGGACAGGATCACACCGAGCGACGGCGTCGGCGTCACGAAGCCGACACCGAGGTAGGCCAGCGAGGCCTCCAGCGTGATGTAGACCGGGATGATCAGGCTGGTGAAGACGATGATCGGAGCCCACAGGTTCGGCAGGATCTGGCGGAACAGGATGTGCGGTCCGCTCGCGCCGACCGTACGGGCGGCGTCGACGAACTCGCGCTCGCGCAGCGACAGCACCTGGCCGCGGATCACCCGGGTGAAGTACGGCCAGCCGAAGAACGAGATCACCACGACCAGGATCAGACCTCGCCAGAACGGGTTGGTGGTGTCGATCCCGAACGTGTCGTCCAGCCGGTTCGCGATCAGCGGGGTGAGCGCGATCAGGAACAGCAGCTGCGGGAAGCCGAGCAGGATGTCGACGATCCGGCTGATCAGGCCGTCGACCCAGCCGCCGAAGTAACCGGCGGCGATGCCGGTGACGACACCGACGCCGACGGCCACGATCGCCGAGACGACCGACACGGCCAGTGAGGTGGTGACACCGTACAGCAGCCGGGCCATCAGGTCGCGGCCGGTGGACGGCTCGACGCCGAGCCAGTGGTTGCCGGAGACGCCGCCGAGGAAGCCCAGCGGCAGGCCGGAGTCGTTGATCGCCTTGGAGTCGAAGGTGAACGGGTCGACGCCGGCGACCAGATCCAGCAGCGGCCGGATCAGCGCCAGGATGACGAAAATCAACACCAGGACGGCGCCGAACATCGCCGCCTTGTCGCGGCGGAGCCGGCGCAGCGCGATCTGCCAGAGCGAGCGACCCCGAATCTCCTTGGCCGACTCCTGCGGCACCATTTCCGGGGTGTGAGCGAGCTCGGTGTCACCAACCGACTGCGTCATTGACTGGTTTCTGCCTTTCAGTCTCCGGGTCACCGGTACGCGGCGTGGCCCGATAACCACGAACCAGCGGGACTCTAATGCCGCCGAGCGTCCCCGTGGGCCAAAAACGCCAAGCCCGACGCACAATCGTGACCTACTAGTAACAAAACCGGGTCGAGCCGGACACGCGCGGAATCGGTTCGGACCTTTTCAGTCCAAAAAAGAGGGACCTACCTGGGATAACAGGTAGGTCCCCCGCGCTCGTTTCCGGTTATCCGGCCGTTACGCTTTCACATGCTCACGGAACCGGCAAATCCGCGCGAACTCCTCCGGATCCAGGCTGGCGCCGCCGACGAGTGCGCCGTCCACGTCCGCCTCGGCCATGATGCCGGCGACGTTGGACGACTTCACCGAGCCGCCGTAGAGGATGCGGATCCCGTTGGCAACGTCCGCGCCGTACAACTCACCGATGGTTTTGCGCAGAAACCCGCACACTTCCTGCGCGTCCGCCGGGGTCGCGACCTCGCCGGTGCCGATGGCCCAGACGGGTTCGTACGCGATGACCAGATCGACCGGCACGGTGTCGGACTCACCGTCGCTGGTGCCGACGATCGACTCCGCCTTGACTCCGTTGAGCGCCGCGCGGAGCTGGTCGGTGCAGTGCGCGACGTGGCCGTTTTCCTTGCGTACGTGCAATCCCTCGCCGAGGCAGAGGATCGGCGTGATGCCGTGCTTGCGCGCGGCGAGCACCTTCGCGTTGACGATCTCGTCGGTCTCGCCGTGGTGCTCGCGCCGCTCGGAGTGGCCGATCGTCACGTACTGACAGCCGAGCTTGGCCAGCATCGCACCGCTGATGTCGCCGGTGTATGCGCCGCTGTCGTGCGGCGACAGATCCTGCGCGCCGTAGCCGAGCAGCAGCCGGTCGCCAGCGACCATCGTCTGGACACTTCGCAGATCGGTGAAAGGTGGCAGCACCACCACCTCGATCTCGGTGAGCAGCTCGTCGGAGAGGCTGAACGCCACCTTCTGCACCACCGCGATCGCCTCGAGGTGGTTGAGGTTCATCTTCCAGTTGCCGGCGATCAGCGGTCGCCGGCCAGCTGGCGCGACAGCCTTCGTACGGGCCATGTTCTCTAGTCCTCCAGCGCTTCCAGACCTGGCAGTGTCTTGCCTTCGAGATATTCCAGTGAGGCCCCACCACCGGTGGAGATGTGGCCGAAGGCATCCTCGCCAAGTTCTAGCAGGCGTACGGCGGCGGCCGAGTCACCGCCACCGACCACCGACAGGCCGTCGACCGCGCGTACGGCCTCGCCGACACCGCGCGTACCGGCGGCGAACGGCGCCACCTCGAAGACTCCCATCGGACCGTTCCAGAACACCGTCCGCGCACTCTTGAGCACGTCCGCGAACACGGCGACGGAAGCTGGGCCGATGTCCAGACCCTTTTGTTTGTCCGGAATCTCGTCGGCGCCGACGATCCGCGTCGTGGCCTGCGGCGCGATCTCGCCGGAGACGACGACGTCGACCGGCAGCACGATCTTGTCGCCTGCCTCGGCCAGCAGCTGGCGGCAGACCTCGACCTGGTCGTCCTCCAGCAGCGAGTCGCCGACGTCCTTTCCTTGTGCCTTCAGGAAAGTGAAGCACATGCCGCCGCCGACCAGCAGCCGGTCGACCTTGGGCAGCAGCGCCTGGATCACGCCGAGCTTGTCCGAGACCTTCGAGCCGCCGAGCACCACCACGTACGGCCGGGCCGGCTCGGTGGTCAGCTTGCGCAGCACCTCCAGCTCGGCCGCCACCAGATTGCCGGCATAGTGCGGAAGTTTGCGAGCGAGATCGAAGACGCTGGCGTGCTTGCGGTGCACGGCACCGAAAGCGTCGTCCACATAGGACTCCCCAAACGCGGCGAGCTCGGTCGCGAAAGCGCCGCGCTCAGCCTCGTCCTTCGAGGTCTCGCGCGCGTCGAACCGCAGGTTTTCCAGCAGCGCGACGCCGCCGTTTTCCAGCGCCGCAACGGTTTCCTTGGCGCTCTCACCCACCGTGTCGGTCGCGAAGGCAACCTGCGTCTCGAGCAGCTCGCCGAGTCGTACGGACACCGGCTTGAGGGTGTATTTCGGGTCGGGCTGGCCCTTCGGCCGGCCGAGGTGGCTGAGCAGGATCACCCTGGCGCCCGCCGCGGTGAGCTGGCGTACGGTCGGCAGCACCGCGCGGATGCGGCCGTCGTCGGTGATCCGGCCGGCGTCCAGCGGCACGTTCAGGTCGGCCCGTACGAGCACGGCCGTGCCGCCGACGCCGGCCGAGAGCAGGTCGTCGAGCGTACGCACTAGATGGACTGACCGACGAAGGTGACCAGGTCGACCAGGCGGTTGGAGTAGCCCCACTCGTTGTCGTACCAGCCGTAGACCTTGACCTGGTCGCCGATGACCTTGGTGATCGGCGCGTCATAGATGCAGGAGGCCGGGTCGGTGACGATATCGGAGGACACGATCGGGTCGGTGCTGTAACGCAGGTAGCCCTTGAGGTCACCCTCGGCGGCCGCCTTGTATGCGGCGTTGATCTCGTCGACGCTGGCCGCGTTGGTGAGGGTCGCGGTCAGGTCGGTGATCGAGCCAGTCGGCACCGGCACGCGCAGCGAATAGCCGTCGAGCTTGCCGTTGAGCTCCGGCAGCACCAGGCCGATCGCCTTGGCGGCGCCGGTGGAGGTCGGCACGACGTTGAGCGCGGCGGCGCGGGCCCGGCGCAGGTCCTTGTGCGGGCCGTCCTGCAGCATCTGGTCCTGCGTGTAGGCGTGGATGGTCGTCATCAGGCCACGCTCGATGCCGAACGCGTCGTTGAGCACCTTGGCCAGCGGCGCGAGGCAGTTGGTCGTGCAGGACGCGTTGGAGATGATCGTGTGCTGGTCGGGGTCGTAGGAGGTGTGGTTGACCCCCATGACCACGGTGACGTCGTCGTTCTTCGCCGGAGCCGAGATGATGACCTTCTTGGCGCCGGCTTCGACGTGCGCCTTGGCCTTGGTGCCGTCGGTGAAGAAGCCGGTCGACTCGATGACGATGTCGGCGCCGAGGTCCTTCCATGGCAGCTGCGCCGGGTCGCGCTCTGCGGTGGCGCGGATGTTCTTGCCGTTCACCACGATGTCGGTGTCGGTGTGGCCGACCTCGGCGTCCAGCCGGCCCAGGATGCTGTCGTACTTGAGCAGGTTGGCCAGCGTCGCGTTGTCGACCAGGTCGTTCACGCCGACGACCTCGACGTCCGCGCCGGAGGCCTGCGCGGCACGGAAGAAGTTGCGGCCGATGCGACCGAAGCCGTTGATGCCTACACGGATCGTCACGCGGAATCTCTCCTCTAAGCCTAGGTGGCACTTCACACTCGGAGTTACCCGCGAGCCTATCGGCCCAGGCAGGGCCGCTTCTACGGGACCCTCTAGATCGATTCAAGAAGTGGCCGTGACGCCTGTCACGCCAGTGCGGCCTCGCAGGTGCGGACTTCTGTGTGTCGCATTGGGGAGGTGGCGCTGAGCCTCTGGTTGGCGCGGTGAAGAGGTGGTTGCGTTTTCCCCTCGTCGCGTTGGCGCAGTGGGTGCGTTCTTCGATTGGTGCGTTGGGTGTGTGGTTGCGTCTCTTGTTTTCCGGGTCACGTATGGGAAGCAACCCGTCGGGATGGACGCCAAACGATCCTGCTGCGACGGCTGACTGCGTAATACTTGTTTAACAAGACATCAAAACGGACATCTGTTACAGCCGAGCGATCACAGCAGCATTATCAGCCTCAGTAGTCACACTCGTCACAGCCCGCAGTGATCGCGGTGGCGTGAAAGCCTTGTTTCTGCGTCCAACGCTAGTAACTCGACATTCACGCCGTCCGCGAACCTCGCAAGGTGGGCATTTAGCGCTACACATGCCGTTGATCCCACGTGATGGACGTTCGTGCCACTTACTGGGACGGCCATGGCTTCGAAGGCGGAAACCCTCCCAACGCAAGGCCTACTGGGCGAGCATGTCCTGGGTGACGCTGGCCTCGGTGTCCGGGATCCCCATCTCGCTGGCGCGCTTGTCGGCCAGCGCCAGCAGCCGGCGGATCCGGCCGGCTACCGCGTCCTTGGTCAGCGGTGGGTTGGCAAGCTGGCCGAGCTCCTCCAGCGAGGCCTGCTTGTGGGTGAGCCGCAGCTTGCCGGCGTCGATGAGATGCGTCGGCGCCTGGCTGCCGAGGATCTCCAACGCGCGCTCGACCCGCGCGCCGGCGGCTACCGCGGCGCGGGCGGAGCGGCGCAGGTTGGCGTCGTCGAAGTTGGCGAGCCGGTTGGCGGTCGCACGCACCTCGCGTCGCATCCGCCGCTCCTCCCAGGCCAACACGCTCGCGTGCGCGCCGATCCGGGTCAGCAGCGCGCCGATCGCGTCGCCGTCGCGTACGACCACCCGGTCGACACCGCGGACTTCGCGGGCCTTCGCCGTGATGCCGAGCCGGCGCGCTGCGCCGACCAGCGCCAACGCGGCCTCGGGACCGGGACAGGTGATCTCCAGCGAAGCCGACCGGCCCGGCTCGGTGAGCGAGCCGTGCGCCAGGAACGCGCCGCGCCAGGCGGCCTCGGTGCAGCACAGGCCGGCCGAGACGACCTGCGGCGGCAGGCCGCGTACGGGCCGGCCGCGCAGGTCCAGCAAGCCGGTCTGCCTGGCCAGCGCCTCACCTTCGCGGCTCACCCGGACGATGTAGCGGCTGCCCCGCCGCAGCCCGCCGGCCGCGAGCACCTGGATCTCGCTGGTGTGTCCGTACACCTCGCTGATCTCCCGGCGCAGCCGGCGCGCCGCCGCGCCGGTGTCCAGCTCGGCCTCCACGATCACCCGGCCACCGACGATGTGCAAACCCCCCGCGAACCGCAACAACGCGGCCATCTCCGCCTTACGGCAACACGGTTTTGTCACGGTGAGGCGACTTAACTCGTCCTTGACCGCAGCTGTCATAGCCATGAGTCGACCGCCATCCTCTCGTACGCCCCATCCAGTGCCCCCCACAGAGCGGACGCAAGCAAAGCCTGGTCATGACGGGGTGTTCCATCGGCCGCCGCAACCGGCGCGTTGATCACCCGGGCCCCCAAAGCCCCGGCGGCGGCCGTCAACTCACTGTCCAAAGTGGACCCGGCCGGTGCCACCGACGGATCCACCACCACCGCGTCGCAGCGCAGCGCCGGCAGATGCGCCGCCAGCACCTCGACGTGGTCGGCGGCCGTCATCCCCTCGGTCTCCCCCGGCCCTGCGGCCAGGTTGAGCACCAGCACCACCTTCGCGCGGGTCGCCGCGACCGCCTCGCCGATCTCCGGCACCAGCAACGGCGCGAGCACGCTGGTGAACCACGAGCCCGGCCCGATCACCACGGTGTCGGCGGCGCGGATCGCCTGCGTGGCGGCCGCGCACGCCGGCGGGTCGGCCGGCTCGATCCACAGCCGGCGGATCCGGCCCCGGGTACGGACCAGCGCGGCCTGGCCGCCGACCATGACCGGCCGCCGCGAGCCGGTCACCATCACCTCTCCTCCGAGCACCAGCGGCTGTTCGGCCGCCGGCAGCACTCTCCCCCGCGCGTCCAGCATCGCGGCCGCCGCCGACAGCGCGGTGGGTGCGTCGCCGAGCCGCTCCAGCAGCCCGGCCAGGATCAGGTTGCCGACCGCGTGGCCGGCCAGCGGCCCGTCGCCGCCGAGCCGGTGCTCGAACAGCTCCGCCGCGGTCTGCGCGGCCGGACTCTCACCGGCCAGCGCGACCAGCGATTTGCGCAGGTCGCCGGGTGGCAGGATGCCGAGCTCGGAGCGTACGCGGCCGGAGGAGGCGCCGTCGTCGGCGACCGACACGACCGCGCTCAGGTCGAGCCGGTCGACGCGCTCGTCGAGCTCCTTGAGCGCACGGACCGACGCCGCGAGCCCGTGTCCGCCACCGATGGCGACGACGTTCACGGTCACTCTCTCCCCAGGTCGCGGTGCACCACCCGGACGGGCAGGCCACCCTCCTCGAGCAGGGCGCCGAGCCGCTCGGCCATCGCCACGCTGCGGTGCTTGCCGCCGGTGCAGCCGACCGCGACCGTCAGATATTGCTTGCCTTCCCCGGAAAAACCGTCCACCACGTCGGTCAGCAGGCCGGCATAGCGGGACATGAACGAGGTGGCGCCAGGCTGGCGCAGCACGAAGTCGGCGACGTCCGGATGCTGGCCGGTCAGCGGCCGCAGCTCGGGAACCCAGTGCGGGTTGGGCAGGAACCGTACGTCCACCAGGAAGTCGGCATCCGGCGGAATGCCGTACTTGAAACCGAAAGACAGCACCGTCGCCTTCAGCCGGTGCCACTCGTCGCCGAAGATCTCCTCGACCCGGTTGCGCAGCTGGTTGACGTTGAGCTCGGTGGTGTCGATGATCAGGTCGGCCTCGCCGCGCGCGCTGGCCAGCAGCGCGCGCTCGGCGGTGATGCCGTCCAGCAGCCGGCCGTCACCCTGCAGCGGGTGCTTGCGGCGTACGCTCTCGTAGCGCCGCACCAGCACGTCGTCGGCCGCCTCCAGGAAGATCACCCGAGGATGGAAGTCGCGGGCCCGCAGCTGCTGGATCGCCTCGGCGATGTCGGAGGACAGCGCGCGGCTGCGTACGTCCAACACGATCGCCGTTCGCCTGGCCGCGCCGCCGGACTGCGCGGCCAGCCCGGCCATGGTGATCACCAACGACTGCGGAAGGTTGTCGACCACGTAATAGCCGACGTTTTCCAACGCACGCGCCACTGTGGACCGGCCAGCCCCGGACAACCCGGTGACGATCACCAGGTCCATCACAGGAGGCACCGTGGACAGTCGCGTGTCCACCGGCCGGGCCTGCGCTGACGACCCACCGGTCACTGCCGCCCCTCCCCAGCGTCCGGCTCGAGCACTTCTCCCGTCGCCGCATCGAAGGCGACGGCATCCCCCGCGGAGAATTCATCCCCCGGCTCGACCCCGGCCGACTCCCCCTCGTCCGGCGTCGAAGACTGATCTACCGTAGCTGGCGCCGAAACGCCATTTGCCGCCACCCCACCGAGAGCACTGTGTACGGCTTGTGCGGTGTGCAAACCGATCCCCGGCACGTCGGTGATGTCCTCGACGCTGGCCTGCCGGAGCTTTTTCAGTGAACCGAAATGTTTCAACAGCGCTTTGCGGCGGGTTTCCCCCAAACCGGGGATGCTGTCCAGAGCGGACGCGGTCATCCGCTTGGACCGCTTCTGCCGGTGGTAGGTGATGGCGAAGCGGTGTGCCTCGTCGCGTACGCGCTGCAACAGGTAGAGGCCTTCGCTGCTGCGCGGCAGGATCACCGGATAGTCCTCGCCCGGCAGCCACACCTCCTCAAGCCGTTTGGCCAGGCCGCAAAGCGCGATGTCGGTGATCCCCATGTCGGTGAGTACGTTGGCCGCGGCCGAAACCTGCGGCGCGCCGCCGTCGACCACCAGCAGGTTTGGCGCGTACGCGAACTTTTTCGGCTTGCCGGTCTCCGGGTCGATCCCCTCTCCGACCGGGCCGTCCTCGGTGCGCCGTTCGGACAGGTAGCGGGTGAACCGGCGGCGCAGCACCTCGGCCATGGCGGCGGTGTCGTCCGGACCGCGCTCGCCTTCCACGACCGTGCCCTCGCCGCGTACGGCGAACCGCCGGTATTCGGATTTGCGCGGCACACCGTCCTCGAAGACCACCATCGATCCGACGACATCGGTGCCCTGCACATGCGAAATGTCGTAGCACTCGATGCGCAGCGGAGCGTCGTCGAGACCGAGCGCGTCGGCGATCTCCGACAGCGCTTTCGACCGTACGGTCAGATCGCCAGCGCGGCGCAGCTTGTGCTGCATCAATGCTTGCGCCGCATTTTTCTGTACGGTTTCCAGCAGAGTGCGTTTGTCGCCGCGTTGCGGCACTCGCAGATCGACGCGTGCGCCCCGCAACTCGGTGAGCCACGACGACAGCACCGACACGTCATCCGGCAGCTGCGGCACCAGCACCTCGCGCGGCACCGCCTCGCCGGACTCGCCGCCGTAGATCTGCGTGCAGAACTGCTCGACCAACTCGCCAGTGTCCACATCGGACACTTTCTCGGTCACCCAGCCGCGCTGACCGCGTACGCGGCCGCCACGTACGTGGAAAACCTGGACGGCGGCCTCCAGTGGATCCTCGGCGAAGGCCACCACATCGGCGTCCGTGCCATCGCCGAACACCACCGCCTGCTTCTCCATCGCACGCCGCAGCGCACCGATGTCGTCACGCAACCGCGCCGCACGCTCGAAGTCGAGGTCGTCGGAGGCGGCACGCATCTCCTTCTCCAGCCGCCGGATCATCTGGTCGGTCTTGCCGGCCATGAAGTCGCAGAAGTCCTCGACGATCGCGCGGTGCTCCTCGGCGCTCACCCGGCCGACGCACGGCGCCGAGCACTTGCCGATGTAACCGAGCAGGCACGGCCGGCCGATCTGGTTGGACCGCTTGAAGACGCCGGCCGAGCAGGTGCGCGCCGGAAACACACGCAGCAGCAGGTCGAGGGTCTCGCGGATGGCCCAGGCGTGCGCGTACGGACCGAAGTAGCGGACGCCCTTGCGCTTGGCGCCCCGCATCACCATCAGCCGCGGATAGTCCTCGTACAGCGTCACCGCGAGGCTCGGATAGCTCTTGTCGTCACGATAGCGGACGTTGAACCGCGGGTCGTACTCCTTGATCCAGGAGTATTCCAGCTGCAGCGCCTCGACCTCGGTGCCGACCACGACCCAGTCGACACTGGCCGCGGTGGTGACCATCTGGTAGGTCCGCGGATGCAGGCCGGCCGGGTCGGCGAAGTACGAGTTCAGCCGCTGTCGCAGGCTTTTGGCCTTGCCGACGTACACCACCCGACCGGTCTGGTCGCGGAAGCGGTATACACCCGGCGATTCGGGAATCGTGCCCGTCGCGGGCCGGTACGTCGATGGATCCGGCACGCACCTGAGCCTAGCTCGTTGGTGCGACGGTAAAGGCGAGTCCCGTGCCGCGACCGAGTACGCAAGAGTTGGGCACTGCCGCATTCGAACGTGCCCAACTCTTGCATCGGCTACACAGAGGCCGGCATGGTCGGGTGGTTTTCGAAGATGACCGTGCCGCGGACGATGGTTTCCTTGTACAGAGCCGCCGCCCGGCCGGTGAGGATCGCCTCGCGCGGACTGTCGTCACCACGTACGAACTGCACGAGGCCGTCCCGCCTGCCGAGGCTGATGCACTGGTTGAAAAACCGGAAGCCGACCGGCTTGGCCGGCTTGCCGTGCATCCGGTTGGCCATGGCGCGTACGGCCTGCTGCATGGTCGGCAGTCCGGTCGCACAGGCCATCCGCAACTCCTGTCCGGTCTCGCGATGCATGGCGGCCGCGTCGCCGATGCCGATCACATCCGGATGCGACACCGAGCGCAGCGTGTCGTCGACGACCATCCGGCCGCGCGCGTCGACCTCGAAGCCGGCCTCGGCGGCCAGCGGCGACACCTCGAAACCGGCGGTCCATACGACCGTGTCGGCACCGACGTGTTCGTTTTCGGCAAGCAGCACACCGTCGGCGCGCACCTCGACGACGCGCGCGTTCTCGCGTACGTCCACACCGAGCCGCGCGAAGACTTTCCGCAGGTGGTGCTGTGCTTTCCGGGACACCGCGGCACCGAGCGTGCCGTTGGTCAGCAGCCGCACCTTCAGGTCCGGATAGGTCTCGGCCAGCTCGGACGCCGCTTCGATGCCAGTCAGTCCACCGCCGACGACGGCGACCGTCTGGCCGGCCTGGCGCAGCCGTTCGCGCAGGTCTACGGCCTGGTCGTGGCTGGCCACCGTGAACGCGTGCTCGCGCACGCCCGGCACCGAGTCGAGGTCGGCCCGGCTGCCGAGCGCATAGATCAGCTGGTCGTACGCGATCGGAGCGCCGACCTCCAGCCGAACGGTGCGGCTGTCCGGGTCGACCGCGACGACCTTGTCGACCACCAGCCGCACGCCGGTTTTCGCCAGCAACTCACGCAACGGCAGGTCGCGCAGCCGCTGTCCGGAGGCGAGCTGGTGCATCCGTACGCGCTCGACGAACCGGTCGCTCGCGTTCACCAGGGTCACCTGCGCACCGGTCCACCGCGCCGCCAGCTTCGCCGCGCCGAGGCCGGTGTAACCACCGCCGAGCACCACGATCTGAGTTGTCATATCGTCACCTCGTTCGAGTTGGTCTCTCACCACTGCGGACGAGACAGCACGACCAGGTGTGACGAAGGGGGACGACATGGTGCACGTACAGGAGTTGACGAATCCGACGGTCAAGGCGTTCGTACAGGCCGTCAACACCGGCGACCGCGCCGCCTTTTTCGACGCTCTGACCGAAAACGCGACCATGTCCGACGACGGCACCGACCGCGACCTGCGCGAGTGGAGCGACCGGGAGATCTTCAACACCAAGGGGCACATGGTGATCGAGTCGCAGTCCGACGACGGCCGGTCGATGATCGTGCAGTACAGCAACTCGACCTGGGGTTCGATGCGTACGGCCTGGAAGTTCTTCGTGACCGACGGCCGGATCAGCCGCTTCGAGACCGGTCAGGCATAAGCTCGAACCACCGCAGCACGGTTGGCTCGAAGCGCGTGAAGGCGCTGATCCGCGTGCCGCTGAGCGTGAGGACGAACAGGCCGCCGGACGGCCGCCCGGCGGTGCGCAGGTAGGTCGCGAACGCCGGTTGGCCGTTGGCCCGCGTCGGCACCAGGTCGAGCCGCCGGCCGGAGTCGAAGATGCCGGCGAACAGCCTGGTCGCGGCCTCGATGCCGGCGTACTCGTATGGCATCGGCGGCATCGAGACGAACACGTCGTCGGTGAACAGCGCCACCAGCGCCTGGACGTCACCCGACTCGTACGCACGCGTGAACTCCGCCATCAACTCCCGCTCGGCCGCGGAGCCGGCGGCCGGTGCCGGTTCGGGACGCTCATGCCGCAGGCCGGCGCGCGCTCGCTTGAGCGCTCCGTTGACCGAGTCGACGGTCGTGTCGAGCATGCCGGCCACTTCGCTGGCCGCGAAGCCGAGCACGTCACGCAGGACCAGGACGGCCACCTGACGCGGCGGCAGCAGCTGCAGCGCGGTCACGAAAGCCAGTGAGATCGTCTCCCCGCGCTCATACGTCGCCTCCGGGGTGAGCAACACGTCCGGATACGGCTCGAGCCACGACAGCTCGCCGAGGCCGGTCGGCTCCGGTCGCTCGGTGTCCGGCATGTTCCATGCCTTCGCCGGGCGACGGCTGGCCGCGCGATGCACGTTGAGGCACCGGTTGGTGGCGATCCGATAGAGCCACGTACGCACCGACGCGCGCCGCTGGAATCCACCGATCCCCTGCCACGCGGCCAGCAGCGTGTCCTGCAGCGCGTCCTCGGCATCCTGCAGCGACCCGAGCATCCGATAGCAGTGCACGTGGAGCTCACGGCGGTACGGCTCGGTCAGCGCGCGGAACGCCTCACCGTCGCCGGCCTGGGCCCGCTCGACCAACTCCACGGTCATCGTCTGTCCCATTTCCGTACCGACACCGCAGCGGCCGCGAACTGGTCGCCGACCATTTCGCCAATCCACCGGTGTCTGCATGGTCCGACACTTCTCCGGAAAGGACCAGACATGCTGCTCAAGGACAAGGTCGCGGTGATCTACGGTGCCGCCGGCGCGGTCGGCGGTGCGGTCGCGCGCGCGTTCGCCGCCGAAGGCGCCCGGCTGTTTCTCACCGGCCACCACGTCGCCGGTGCCGAGGTCGACGCGTTCGACGAGCGGGCGATCGACCAGCACCTGCGGGCCGTGGTCGACGAGGCGGGTCGCGTCGACATCTCGTTCAACGCGATCGGCCTGCCGAATCCCACGACACGTATGTCCCTCACGGACATGCCGGCCGACCAGTTCCTGCTGCCGATCGCGACGTACGCGCGCTCGTACTTCCTGACCGCGCGGCTCGCGGCCCGCCGGATGGTCGCCAGCGGATCGGGTGTGATCATGGCGGTGACCTCGACGCCGGCGCGCAGCGGCGTGCCCTACGTCGGAGGAGGCGGCGCGGCGATGGCCGCGGTCGAGGCCCTCACCAGGGGCCTGTCCGCCGAGCTCGCGCCGCACGGCGTACGCGTTGTCGGTCTGCGTCCGCAGGGCATGCCGGACACGCCACGGATCCAGAAGAGCTTCGAGTCCTACGCCGCCGCGTCCGGTCAGTCGTGGCAACAGTTCCACGACGCGCTGGCCAGTCGCACGCACACGCGCCGGTTGTCGACGCTGGACGACCTGGCCAACACGGCTGTCTTCCTCGCCTCCGACAAGGCCGCCGGCCTGACCGGCACGACCGTCAACCTCAGCATGGGAAGCCTCGACGACTGATTTCTACTCGCATGTGAGTAGTCTTGCTTGACTAGGTGCAGGTACTCGTGTTTGAGTAGTCGCATGCTAGGAACCAGGTTGTTCATCCTCGGCGCGCTGGCCGACCGCGGTCCGATGCACGGACACAAGATCCGCGGCGCGGCCCAACAGGATCGCGTCGAGCTGTGGACGGACATCAAGCCCGGCTCGCTGTACGGCGCCCTGCGCCGGATGGCCGACGAAGGCCTCGTGGAGGTCGTACGCACCGAGCAGGAAGGCAACCTGCCGGCCCGGACCGTCTACGGCATCACCGACGAAGGCCGCGCGCAGTTGGTCGGCGAGATCCGTGCCGTACTCGCCGACACGAAACTGCGGCCGGAGCCCATGTATCTGGTCCTGCAACACGGCAACCTGTTGGACGACGGCGAAATGCGCGAGGCCGTCCGGTCGCGCCGGGAGGCTTTCCAGTCACAGCTGGACTTCTGGCGCGGCCTGTACGAGGAGGCGGCTCCCTGGCTGACCGGCCTGGAGCCGCTCGCCTTCGACCACACGATCCTGCGGCTGGAAGCCGAAATCAGCTGGCACGACCGCCTGCTGGCGGCGTTGCCACCAACGGAAGGCGGATCGACATGAAACCTCTGCACGTGGTCGTCATCGGCGGCGGCATCGGCGGACTTTGCCTTGCACAGGGCCTGAAACAGGCCGGGGTCAGCGTCGCGGTGTACGAGCGCGACCGGACGCCTGACTCGCGTACGCAAGGCTATCGGATCAACGTCAACTCCACCGGCGCGGTGGCGCTGCACGACTGCCTGCCGCCGGCGTTGTGGCGCGTACTGGTCGCCACCGCCGGTGACGCCGGCCGCGGGATCGGTTTCCTGGACGAGAAAATGCGCGAGCTGGTGCTGCTCGGCAACGACGGACCGGCCGCCGACCCTGACGACCCGCTGAACACCGAGCACGCGGTCAGCCGGATCACACTTCGGAAAATCCTCCTCGCCGGCCTGGCCGACCTCGTCCATTTCGACAAAGAATTCCTTCGCTATAAAGAAAACAGCGACGGCACGGTGACGGCGTACTTCGCCGATGGCAGCCGCGCCACCGGTGACGTGCTCATCGGTGCCGACGGCACCCGTTCACGAGTCCGCGAGCAGCTGGTGCCGCGAGCCACCACGACCCAGATCCCGGCCATCGGTGTCGCCGGCAAACTCATGCTCACACCGGAAACCCTGGCCTGGCTGCCGGAGATCCTGTTGGCGCGCAAGAACGTATTCTGGCCGAAGCGTGATTTCCTTTTCACCGCGGTCTTCCGGCGCCGCGAGGATCCGGCGCAGGTGGCCGAGCGGCTCGGCGACCAGCTGCTCGCGCTCGGCCTCGACCCGCGCGAGCTGGTCGAGGATTCCCGCGACAACGACTACATCCTCTGGGCCCTGATCGGCAGCAGCGACACTTTTCCGGCTGGCTTCACGGAACTGACCGGCCCCCCGATCTTGGACGTGGTCGGCGACCGGATCCGCGACTGGCATCCGAGCCTGCGGCGGTTGGTCAAGGACGCCGACCAGCTGCGTGCGGTCGGATTCACCGCGGCGGCACCGGTGGAAGCGTGGCCGTCCCGTCGAGTCACCGTGCTCGGCGACGCGATCCACCACATGCCGCCGGTCGGCGGACTCGGCGGCAACACCGCGCTGTGGGACGCCAACCTGCTGCGTCGTACGCTGATTTCCGTTGCGGCAGGTGAAAAAGAGCTGGTCGCTGGGATCGGCGCGTACGAGGCGGCCATGCGCGAGCACGGCTTCGCCACGGTCCGCGACGCCGTACGCAACACCGAGCAGGCCGCCACGCGCAACGCTCTCAGCCGGCTGCGTACGCGGCTGTTTTTCAAGGCCTGCGGCGCCATTCCACCGCTTCGCCGGGCAGCACTCGGTTATGACCAGCCGGTCGTCGATGCGGAGGAACGGCTGACGCCGGTCGGCTGACGGCCGGCAGGCACCGCTGTCGAATCCGTCGAAACGCGGTTTGGCCTGGAAAACCTCCTTCTGTACTATCTCCACCACATCGGTGGCATCTGGACCACTGGCGATACGGATAGTTCATTTCCGTCCAGTGGAAGACTCCTTTCGTGGCTCCGCGCCGCTCGAGCAAGGTGGCAGATGACATGCCGCGTGACAGCGCTTGCACGTCACCATGCTCGAGACGGCCGGAGGTGGGGATGAAACGGGACGCCTCCCAGCCCGTGCGTACGGTCGCGGAGCGGGTGCTGGCGATCCTGGAGGTGTTCAGCACCGAACGCCCGATGCTGCGGCTCAGCGACATCAGCCGGCACACCGGCATGCCGCTGACCACCACGCACCGGCTGGTCCGCGAGCTGGTCAACTGGGGCGCGTTGGAACGCGACGAGCGCGGTGCGTACTGGATCGGGCTGCGACTGTGGGAGGTCGGCGCGCTGGCACCGCGCGGCCTCGGCCTGCGCGAGGCCGCGCTGCCGTTCATGCAGGATCTTTACGAGGCCACACACGAAAACGTGCAGCTGGCGGTGCGCGACGGCTGCGACGGTGTGTACGTCGAGCGGATCACCGGCTGGGACGCGGTCACCGTTCGCACCCGGGTCGGCGCGCGCTGGCCGCTGCACGCGACCGGCGTCGGTCTCGTCCTGCTCGCACACGCGCCGGCCGCGATCCAGGAACGCGTACTGACCGAGCCGCTGGCTCGGTTCACCGAGAAGACGCTGACCGATCCGCACCGGCTGCGGCGCGTGCTGACCGACATCCGGCGGACCGGATTTTCGGTCAGCGACGGCCAGATCACCCTCGACGCGCTGTCGGTCGCCGCACCGGTGCGAGATGGCGGCAACGACGTCGTCGCGGCGATTTCCCTTGTCGTACGCAACAACGGCATCGACCCGATGAGCCTCACCACGGCCGTGCGCGCCGCCGCGCAGGGAGTTTCCCGCGTGCTGCGCAATCCCGGCATCCACCGCGCCCCGGCGCTGCCGACCACGGCCGACATGATCGAGGACCCCGTCGCGCGAGGAGTGGCCAGATGAAGCGTACGACCCCGCCGTTTCGGGCCGACCACGTCGGAAGCCTGCTGCGGCCGCAACGACTTCTGAAAGCCCGCGACGATGTCGCCGCCGGGACGCTGCCGGCCGGGGAACTGCGCGCGATTGAGGACGACTGCATCCGCGAGGTCGTAAGGATGCAGCGGGACGTCGGCCTGCAGTCGGCCACCGACGGCGAGTTTCGGCGTGGTTCCTGGCACATGGACTTCATCTACCAGCTCGGTGGCGTCACCAAGGTGACGGAAAACATCAAGGTCCAGTTTCGCAACGAGTCCGGGACGATCGAGTTCACCCCGTCCGGCATCCACGTCGACGCGCCGATCACCCTGGACAAGACGATTTTCGGCGAGGACTTCAGCTTTCTGAAGTCGATCGTGGAGACCACCCCGAAACAGACGATCCCGTCGCCGAGCATGGTCCACTATCGCGGTGGCCGCGCGTCCATCGACGAGAAGGTCTATCCGGATCTCGAGCAGTTCTGGACCGACCTTTCGGCAGCGTACGCACAGGAAATCCGCGGGCTCGCCGATCTCGGCGCGACCTACGTACAACTCGACGACACCAGCCTGGCGTATCTGAACGATCCCAAGCAGCGCGAGCAGATCACCGCGATGGGCGCCGATGGTGAGCACCAGCATCTGCGCAACATCAAGCAGATCAACGAAGCGCTGAAGGATCGGCCGGACGGCGTCACGATCACCACGCACCTGTGCCGCGGCAACTTCCGGTCATCGTGGGTCGCCGAAGGTGGTTACGACTATGTGGCCGAGGCGCTGTTCGGCGATCTCGCCGTCGACGGATTCTTCCTGGAGTTCGACGACGCGCGCTCCGGCAGCTTCGCGCCGCTGCGCTATGTGCCACCCGACAAGATGGTCGTTCTTGGCCTGGTCACGACGAAACGGCCGCAGCTGGAGGACAAGGACGACCTGAAGCGGCGGATCGAGGAAGCCACCCGGTACGTGGACATCGACCAGCTCGCCATCTCCGGTCAGTGCGGTTTCTCGTCCACTGTGGACGGCAACGCGCTCACCTACGACGACCAGGTCGCCAAGCTGTCGCTCATCGTCGAGACGGCGGCGGAGGTTTGGGGTTAGACCACGGTGTCGGCGACGGCTCGCGCCACGCCGTGCACGCGGATCAGCCTGGCCAGCTCGGCGACTCTGGCGACGAACTCGGTGTCGCCGCCGATCTCGGCGTCGAAGACCTCGCCACGCTGGAAAACCGCTGTCACCAGTCCGGCGATGGAGGTTGATTCGGTTGCCAGTGCACGCAATCGCGGCAGCGCCGGGTCCCTGATCTGCTCCGCGCCGCGTACGAGCTGACCGTCCAGCGGCGCCACGCAACACACGTACGCGGCGATCGCCAACGCGAGCAGTTGCGGCATCCGGCCGGCTCGCCGGTTGTCCAGGATCGCCGGACCGATCCGCTGCGGCAGCTTCAACGAGCCGTCGGAGGCGACCTGGACCGTACGGTGGCCGAGCGCCTCGTTGCGGAACCGCTCGAACAGCTGGTCCACATAGGACGGCAGGTCGACGCCGTCCGGAAACTCCGGCAACGGCAGCAAATCCTCGGCGATCATCCGGCGCGCGGCCTCTTCGACGAAGGGCACCCGGATGGCCTCGGCGATGAACTCCTGACCGGCCAGCAAACCGAGATACGCGATGAGGCCGTGCGTGCCGTTGAGCAGCCGCAGCTTCATCACCTCGTACGGCCCGACCTGGTCGCAGAAAATCGCGCCACCGGCCTCCCAGCGCGGCCGGCCGGCGGCGAAGTCGTCCTCCAGGACCCACATGCTGAACGGCTCGGCCGGCACCGGCACGGCGTCGAGCACATGCAGCTTTTCGCTGACCAGAGCCCGTAATGCGTCGGTCGTGGCCGGCACGATCCGGTCGACCATCGTGCCGGGAAACGTGACGTGCTGGTCGATCCACTGCAGCAGCTCGGGCGCGCGCATCGCCTCGACGAACTCGCGCACCAGCCGGCGCGTACGCCGACCATTCGCGACCAGGTTGTCGCAGCTGAGCACGGTCAGGCCGGGAAGGCCGGCGGTCATCCGCCGGTGCAGGCCGCGCGCGATGACGCCGATCGGCGTACGCGGCGTCGACGGGTTTTCCAGGTCGTAGCGGATGTCCGGCGAGTCCAGCGCCAGGCCCTGGCTTTCCGGCGAGTACGAGTAACCGCTCTCGGTCACCGTCAGCGTGACGATCCTGGTGGCAGGAGCGGCGATCGCGGCGACCAACGCGGCCGGGTCCTCGGCGGCGATCAACAGTCCAGTGTGGACGGACGGCACCGACACGTGCACGCCGGACGGTGACAGCTCGGCGACCGAATACAGCAGATCCTGTGCCGCCAGCGCGGAAACCAGCCGGCGTGAGGAGTTCGTCGCGGCCAGGATCCCCCATGGACCAGGCTCGGCGCGCAGCGCCTCCGACGTGTAGACAGCCTGGTGCGCACGGTGGAAGTTACCGAGGCCAAGGTGCACGATCCCGGTGTGCGACGGCCGCGCGAGCAGGCCGCGCCAGCCGGACAGCGCGCGCCGGGACAGGGCCGGCAGCGACCGGAATCTCATGGCGACACCACGTTCAGCAGCGCCTCACCTTGCGACAGCCGGCGCAGGTTTTCCGCGATATCCCCGATCCGCGCGCGAAAGGTGTCGGAGGTGACGCCGGAGACGTGTGGTGTCATCAGCACGTTTCCGAGATCCTGGAACGGAAAGACGCTCGGCTTCGCCTGTCCGTCGACGCCCGGATAGCGATACCAGACGTCGATCGCCGCGCCGGCGATCACGTCGTCACGCAACGCCTCGTACAGAGCCCGCTCGTCGATCAACGGACCACGTCCGACATTCACCAGGATTGCCGAGGGTTTCATCGCGGCCAGCTCGGCGGCGCCGATCATGCCGGTCGTCTGTTCGTTCAGCGGTGCGCTCACCACCACCGCGTCAGACTCGGCGAGCAGATCGGTCAGCCGGTCGGTGGCGCCGAGCCAGTCCAGTCCGTACGCGACCGGGTCGGCTTTTCCACTGCCGGTCACCGCGACCGCACGCATGCCCAGCTCGCGCAGAAACCGCCACGCGGACACGCCGATGTGGCCGAAACCAACGAAACCAACGGTCCTACCGTCCAGTGTGGACGGTTGCGGCAGGCCACCGGGAAGCTTCGGCGACAGCCAGCGGCCGTCGCGCAACGCCCTGTCCTGCTCCGGAATCCGCCGCGCGAGCAGGATCAGCGCGGCGACGACGTACTCGCCGATGGACGCACCGTGGTGGAAAGTGTTGGCGCACAACGCATCCGCCGGCAACGCCGAGAAGTCGACCCCGTTCGTCCCGGCTCCGGCCACCTGTACGAGCCGCAACCGGTCGGCCGACGCGGCCATCTCGGCGGTGAACACCGATCCGATATAGACCTCGACACCGGAAAGATCCTGCTCGGACCAGGAAAACTCGGTGCCTGGCGGTGCCTTGGAGATCAGCAGGTCGCGGTGTGGCAGCAGATACGGCTCGGCGACGACAACCTTCACGACGGGCCCTCCGGGGTTGGCAGACCCTTAGAGCCTAAAGCCAGTCGCGCTTTTTGAAGACTATATAGAGCGTTAGGCAGACGACGGCCATGAGCAGTACGGCGAACGGATAACCGCCAACCCAGTGCAACTCCGGCATGTTGTCGAAATTCATCCCGTACACGGTGCCGATCAGCGTCGGAGCGAACAGGATGGCGGCCCACGACGAGATCTTCTTGACCTGGTCGTTCTGCGCGTAGCTGATCTCGGCCAGATGCTTCATTTCCTCGTTCTGCGCCTGGCTGACCAGTGTCGCGTTGATGGTCAGGATGTCGGTGAGCATCTGCCGGAAGCTGTCGACCCGCTCCACGACGGTCGTCGCGTGGTCGGCCACGTCGCGCAGATAGCGGCGCAGCTCCTCGTCGGTGCCGTATTTGTCGAAGCCGGCGGACAGGCCTTCGAGCATCTTCAGCAGCGGCCGGGTGGCGCGCTGGAACTCGATGACCTCACCGGAGAGGTCGTAGATGCGCCGCGACACCTTCGGGTCGCCGCTGAAGACCTCGGTCTCGATCTCGTCGATGTCGTTCTGCAGGCCGGCGACCACCGGCGCGTAGCCGTCGACGACGGCGTCCAGGATGGCGTAGAGGACCGCCTCGGGCCCGAGCCGCAGCAGGTCCGGGTCGTTTTCCATCCGGCGGCGTACGGCGGCCAGGTTGGGCGCCTCGCTGTGTCGCACGGTCAGCACGAAATCGGGCCCGGTGAAGATGTGCAGCTCGCCGAACTCGACCTCCTCGGTCTCGTCGCGATAGCGCGCCGCACGCAACACGACGAAAAGCGTGTCGCCGTAACGCTCCAGCTTGGGACGCTGGTGTGCGGTGATGGCGTCCTCGACGGCGAGCTCGTGCAGGCCGAACTCCTCGGCCGCGGACATCACCTGCGCCTCGGCCGGCCGGTAGAGGCCGATCCAGGCCATGCTGCCCGGTTTGTCGGACAGCACCTGGTAGGTGTCGGCCAGCGTCGGCGGCGAGTCCGTCCGCTTGCCGCGGCAGTAGACGGCGCTGTCGATCACGCTTTTCTCGACCGGCGGACAGCGGCGCTCCGGCGTCGGGTCCATCGAGCGTTCGGGCGCGAGCTGCACGTTGGCGCCGTACGAGCCCGGCATGACTTTCTTCGGCAGCAGCACACGCAGACGGTTTGCCATCATGAGGATGCCTTCTTCAGCACTGGGTGAAGCGGTGTCACGCGGACACGACGGCCGTCACCAAGGGAAGTGGGGTGAGGGAATTGCGCGCAGTGTCGTCGTCTCTAGCGACGACTACTCGGAGGTTGACTCGGCATGACGAGCCCCACCTCCTGACATCCTCGAACCAAGGCCAAGACGCCAGGCACCCGACCCGGCGGCCTCGGCAAGCATACTGCTAGCCGCGGCGGTCCGTACGCGCGATCTCGGTCACCGTCCGATTTCGGTCCGAACGGCCAGGATCTCCGGGAAGAAAGTCAGGTCCAGCGCGGCCCGGAGAAACGCCACGCCACTGGAGCCGCCGGTCCCCGGTTTGAAACCGATCACCCGCTCCACCGTCTTCATGTGCCGGAACCGCCAGAGCTGGAAGCTTTCCTCGACGTCCACCAGTTCTTCACACGTCTCGTATTCCGGCCAGAAGTCCTGCCGGTTCTCATAGATGCGTTTGAGCACCGGCACGAGTTTCGGCCGCGGCACGTACGCCTCGGTCACGTCCCGCCGCACGATCTCGGCCGGCACGTCGTGGCCGTGTCGCGCGAGATAGCGCAGAAACTCGTCGTAGAGGCTGGGCGTACGCAACGCCTCCGACAACTCCGCCAACGCCACCTTGTCGTGCCGGAACACCTCGAGCATGTCAGCGTTTTTGTTGCCGAGCATGAATTCCACCAGCCGATACTGCACCGACTGGAAACCGGAGGAACGGCCGAGAAACCGGCGAAACTCGGCGTACTCGATCGGCGTGAGTGTCTCCAGCACGGCCCACTGCTCGAAAAGCTGCCGCTGGATGTGCTTGATCCTGGCCAGCAGCTTGAGCGCCGGCGCCAACTCGTCGGCGGCGATGTGCCGCAGAGCCGCGCGAAGCTCGTGGATCAGCAGCTTCATCCAGAGCTCGGATGTCTGGTGCTGGATGATGAACAGCATCTCGTCGTGGTGCACCGGCCTGCTCATCGGATGCTGCGCGCCGAGCAGCTCCTCCAGATGCAGGTAGCCGCCGTAGGTCATCGTCTCGGCGAGGTCCCGGTGGACACCGCCTTCGATCTGCCGCCTGTTCGCCTCCACCGCCATCTCGCCACACTAACCCCGACCAGCCAAAACCGAGATTCGTCAGGGTCGGCGCCGACAAGCAACGACAAGCCGAACATACCCGCAGCAAGAGAGTCGTCCGCACTAAACACCCGATTTGATGTCTTGTTAACCAAGCATTACGCGATCAGACCGTCTCACCCGCATTGTCAGCCACACCAGCACCACCCCGGCCGCCCTCAATGTTCGCAAGGCCCCCATGCGTGCGTCAGGCGCACGTAAGTAGGCCTTGCCATCAACAGACAAGCCGGCAAAACGGACATGTAGCGCTACAGGAAGACCGTTTGGCGTCCATCCCGACGGGTTGCTTCCAAAGGTGACCTGGCTTGCCCAGAAAACCCAGCCCCGCCACAAACGCGCAGCCGCACCCCCAATGCACACCGATTGGCATCCACGCGCCCCTCCCTTGAGGTCGCCCGCCGCGCAGGCGAAAACCCAACCATCCACCCAACGCAACAAAACGGACGACGCAACCACTCACGCAACACGACACAGAAACCAACACCACCACTACAACCAGCTACGGGATGCATGCCCCAGGAAGCCCGGGCGTCTCAACTGCCGCCAGTCGTACTTGCTCCTCGAGCAGCGGGAATTCCTTACCAAACCGCGAAATTTGTTAGAGTCTGACGCGTGGCTCTCATCCATTCCGCGACGATAAGTCCGACCAAACTCGAGCTGTTGGCGGCGTGGCTGCCGGGCCGGTCCTGGTTCACCGGCGATCCGAACGTACGACGGCTCGGCGCGTACCGCTTCGACGACCCGGCCGGCGAGGTCGGCCTGGAGGCTCTCATCGTGCGGTCCGACGGTCCCGTCCTGCACACACCGTTGACATATCGGGATGCTCCCCTGGCCGGCGCCGACGACTTCCTGGTCGGCACGACCGAGCACTCGGTGCTGGGGAAACGCTGGGTTTACGACGGCTGCGCCGATCCGGTGTGGGTGGCGGCGGCCGCGTCGGTCGTGGTCGGCGACGGCGGCCAGGCGGAGGAGATCTTCGCGACGGACGGCCAGCAGCAACGCCGCGAGCCGTCCGCGACGGTCGCCGGCAGTGGCTCGGCCGGCCGTTCACCGGTGATCGATGCCGTGACCTGCCACGATGACGGCGGGACGACGGTCGTACGCGGCGGCGGCGTTGAGCTTGTGGTCGTACGCGTCGTGGGGACGGAGATCTCCGTCACGGACACGCTCACCGGTGCGTGGTCCGGCGGCTCAGGCGTACTCGCCGGCATCCGCTGACCACTCGGTCCTGTGGTTGGCGACGCATCGAGTGTGGGGAAATCTGGTGGGATGCCGATTTCCCCACACTCGACGTGGCATTGACCTAGCAGTTGACGCGGACGTAGTTGAGCAGGTCGGCGGTCTGCGCGTCGAGGTTGGTCTGCGCGTTCTGGCCGACGAAGCCGATCTGGTGGATGTAGCCACCCTGGCCGTCCTGGTCAAACCAGAAGAGCGTCACCGAGTTTCCCCAGGTTTGCACGGAATGCGTATGGTAGGCGAAGCCGGACGGCAACCAGTGCTCGCCACAGCTCGGCACTTCCCAGCGACTGCCGTTGCCGAAGGTGCCGGTGTTGAGGCAGACCTTGCCATAGCGGCAATCGTACGCCGCCTCGGCCGGACTGGCCGCGAACAGCACTCCGCTCGCGACGCTCGCCGCCGCGGCTACCGCGGCGATTTTTCCAAGTTTACGGGACACAAGACCTCCATAGTCGAAACAACGGCGGTCAGTGTAGCGCTAAAACACGGTCAGCCGGTCCTGATCGCCGCGGCGACCGGCGCGGCCCCTTTCTCCGACAGCAGGATGGTGTAGTGGTTGGTGCCGGCGAGCGTACGCACCGGCATCTTCGCCTCGATCGGCGCGACCTCCGGATAGAGCGGCACCGGCTGGTCGAGCAGACCCCTTTCGGCGCGCAGGAAAACCGCGTCGTGGCGCAGCCGCTGCCACGCCTCGCGCAATGCGTCACCTTCCAGGATGTCGACCGAGTCCTCGCGTACGGCGGCCTCGCTGACCTTGCTGCGCAGCTCCGGCTCGGTGCCGGTCAGGTCATAGTCCACATAGGACTGAATGGCCGCGTTCCACTCGGCGAAGGCCGGATGCGCACGCCAGAAGTCGGCATAGGCGACCCGGCTCGGAAACCGCATCCGCAGCCGCTGCACCGCCGGTCCGAGGACGGTGGCGATCCGCTCCTCGGCCGTGTCGCCAGGCGGTGGCGGCAGCGGTGGTCCGCCGTCGACGAGGACCAGCCGGCTCACCCGTTCCGGATGCCGGTCGGCCAGCACCAGCGACACGAAGCCACCCATCGAGTGACCGGCCACCACGACCTCGGCCGCGCCGAGCCGGTCGAGCACGGCCGCGCAGTCGTCGGCGTGCCGCGCGAAGCCGTACGGTCCGGCCACCGAGCCGCTGTCGCCGCGGCCGCGCAGATCGACACCGGCGACCGTGCCGGTCCCCATCCCGTTCCCGTCGCCCGCCACCTGCTCGGCGACCAGTGACCAGGCCAGATGCGAACCGGTGATGCCGTGGACGAGCAGAGTGAGCGGCTCGCCGACACCCCAGACGCCGACCGCCAGCCCACCGCCGGGGACCGGCACCTGGAGCCGGCGGTACGGGCTGGTCACCAGACGTCCCAAGGATCTTTTACACTTGGCACATGCACTCCGTACGAACCATCGTCGGCGTCCTTCTGGCCACCCTAGCCCTCGCTTTCGCCGCCGGCTGCGGCGGCAACTCCAACGGCACTGCCACCAACTGCACCACGAGTGGCTGCACGATCACCTTCGACCAAGGTGTCAACGCGGAGGCCAACATCCTCGGCGTCAAGGCAAAACTGGTCGGCGTACAAGGCCAGCAGGTGACCGTCGAGGTGGCCGGCCAGCGGGTCCAGGTGACCGCCGGCCAGCCGGTCGAGGTCAGCGGCCTGAAGGTGACCGTCCAAGAAATCACCTCCGAGAAGGTCGTGCTGCACGTGACGCAGGCCTAGGGTCTGTCTCCATATTCCGGGGGGATGAGAGTCGAGATCCTGCCGTCAGGCGGCCCGAGAAAGATGTGACAGCGGCTCGGCTATCGCCCCGCAGAATATGGAGACAGACTCTAGAGGCCCCTAATCGCGGCCCTGCCAGCAGGTGACGCACGCTTCGTTGCCTTCCGGGTCGGCCAAGACCCAGAAGGCCGGCGCCTCCTTGTCGTAGACGAGCGTGCCGCCGGCGGCCAGCGCGGCGGCGATCCTCGCCTCCGTCTGGTCGTGCGGCACCGACACGTCGAAGTGGATCCGGTTGCGCTGGCGGCGCGGCTCGTCCATCTGCTGGAACCAGACAGCCGGTCCCAGACCGGCCGGATCCACCAGTGCGTCGCCGACCCGCTCGTACGCCAGCACCGCTTCCCAGAACGGCAACACCGCCGGGATGTCCATGGCGTCGATCCCCAACTCGATCGCCTGCACGCCGTCCGGTGTGGTCGGCAGCGCCGCCGACAGCGCCTTCGCCAGCTCGACCTCGGCCGCTCCCACTCGCGAGGCGTGCACCTCGATGGTCAGGTGCACGCCGTCCGCGCGTACGTCGATCCGCAGCCGCTCGTCGCCGATCTCCGCGGCGCTGAGCGCGATCCGCGCCGCGTCCGCGATCGACGACGCCGGGACGTACGCGCGGAAGGCGCCGAGCACCAGCCGCCAGCCAAGATCGGTGACCGCGTCCGATGCCTCTTTCCGTTTCAGTGTCATGCCTCCATCATGCCGGCCGGATCGTGGTCGCGATGCCGGTCGCGGCTCGGCGCGTGACCGAGGAACTGTCTGTATTGCCGGCCGAAATAGCCGAGGTCGCGATAGCCGAGCGCGGCGGCGACCTCGGTCACCGACATCGTGGTCTCGGTCAGCAGGTGGCGCGCTCGATCGACGCGCGCGCGAGTCAGATAGCGGATCGGCGGGTCACCGGTGTACGCGGCGAACCGGCGAGTGAACTGCGCTCGCGACAGCGACGCGCGAGCCGCCAACTCGGCGACCGTCCACATCCGGCCGGGGTCGTGCCGGATCGCCGCGGCGATGTCGGCCAACACCTGGTCGACCCGGCCGGCCGGGTGCAGATTGTCCTCCCACAGCAGGCAAACCAGGTGTTCCAGGCCGAGTGCGGCGTGCCGGCGGCCGAGCGCGTCGCCGCGCCGATAGCTCGTCTCGCAGCGGCGCGCCAGCGCGGCCAGCAGCTCACGGTCGGCCACAGACTGCCAGCGGCCGGGCGGCACGACCGTGTCGTCGCCGGCCACCGAGAAATGCATGCCGAAAACGACCAGCCGGCGGAGCGGATCGTGGGTGGCCACGGGTGCGTCGCCAGGCGCGAAGATCGCGCAGACGCCGGCGTGCAACGCAGCCGTACGACCGTCGAGCCGCAGCTCGCCAACGCCTTCCAGCACACACCACAGCAGATGGTCGGGCAGCGGCCGGGAATGCCACGACCAGCTCGGCTCGCAGCGCCAGTAGGTCGGCGGTGAAAGCAGCGTCAGCTCCAGCGGTGCCAGCGGCGGATGAGTCAAAAGTCCGACTCCTTGCGTCGATCATGACTGGCCGAAAGCCTCTGTGGAACCGACGATGAGCGTACCAACGGATTGCCGAGGAGCATCGCCGATGAGCGTTTCGTCCGCAACTCAGTTCGACCTCGACGGATACGTCGTCGCACGCGGACTGTTTTCCGCCGAGGAGACGGCACAACTGCGCGACCACTACATGGCCGTCCGCCATCGCGCGCCGGTCCGGCACCGCGAGTCGGGTCCGGACGCGACGGCACGCGATCCGCTGCGCCGCTATCCACGGCTGGCGCAGATGCACCGCTGGGACGAGACGACGCTGCGGTGGCTGCTCGACCCGCGGATCCGCGACCGACTGGTCGGGCTGCTCGGTGTGGAGCCGTACGCGGTGCAGTCGATGCTCTATTTCAAGCCGGCCGGCTCACGCGGGCAGGCGCTGCACCAGGACAACTTCTATCTGAAGGTCGAGCCGGGCACCTGCATGGCCGCGTGGACGGCGTTGGACCGTACCGATGCCGACAACGGCTGCATGATGGTCGTGCCGGGCAGCCAGCGCTGGCCGGTGCTGTGCACCGAGAAAGCCGACACCGCGGTCAGCTTCACCGACGTGACCGTGCCGCTGCCGGACCGCCACGACGCCGTCGAGGTCGAGATGGAACCCGGAGATGTGTTGTTCTTCAACGGATCCCTGGTGCACGGCAGCCTCCCCAACCGCAGCACCGACCGCTTCCGGCGAGCTCTGATCGGCCACTACATCCAAGCCGACGCGCGCCAGGTCGCGCAGTATTACCACCCCGTCCTGCGGATGGACGGCTCGGCCGTCGAGCTGGACGTCAGCGAGGGCGGCGGCGAATGCGGCGTGTGGGTGGATGCGGACGGTGAGCCGGCGATCGCGATGACCGGGCGACACACCGTCACACGTAAACACGAGTGAGTTCAGCCAGCTGAACGGTGGAATTCCGGCAATTCACGGCAAAAGCTGAAAACAACGGCCGGCCGACCGTGGCGGTTTTCACTTGTCGTCATTGCGTTATTACCGTGTATTACCGGAAAATTGTTAGCTGAGGGTGCCTTTCGGTGGCCTGCCGGCAATCCAGTATGGTCGCCGCGTGAAAGGGACCCGACGGCTTGCGATCACCGGTGTCGCCGTGGCCGGTGTGCTGATAAATGTCGCGATTTGGTACGGAATTCCGCAGCTGCTCGCCAGCTCCAACGCGGACACCTACCGCACGAACGCGGCCTCGACGCCGAGCACCAGCCCAACGCCGAGCACCACACCCGGCGATCCGAGCGATTCCCCAGTCGACGCGTCCGGCTCGCCGAGCACGTCGCCGAGCCCGAGCGGCAGCCCCAGCAACCACCACCAAACCAACCCCGGCGCGCAGCCACCCGGCAGCCACCCCAACCCGAGCACCGGCCCGACCAAGCCGAGCACCGCTCCGCCACCGAAGCCGAAAACCATGGTGGTCAACGCCGAACACAGCGCCAGCTCGGTGACTTTCACCTACACCGCGACGACGCTGAGCGCAGCCCCAAACGCGGCAGACGGCTGGTCGGCCGGCACCATCAAGATGGACAACTCCATCTCGGTGATCTTCACTTCCGGCAACCAGCGCGAGTCGATCACCGGCACGCTGCAAAATGGGACAGTGCAGATTAGTCGGGGTTGGGATCCGGGGCAGAGCAGCAGCACGACTGGTAGCAGCTGAGGCGCGGGGACCCTTAGCTGGGTTGTGGTGGCGGGGTGGGTGCGTCTCCTGGTTGTTGCGTCAGGGGTGGTTGGTTTTTCGCCTGCGCGGCGGGCGCTCCTGCGCGGAGGGCGACCTCAAGGGAGGGGCGCGTGGATGCCAATCGGTGTGCATGGGGGTCGGCTGCGCGTTTGCGGCGGGGCTGGTTGTCCGGGCACGCATGGGAAGCAACCCGTCGGTCTGGACGCCAAACGATCGTGCCGTAGCCGCTGACTGCGTAATACTTGTTTAACAAGACATCAAAACGGACGTCTGTCGCAGCCGAGCAGTCACAACAGCATTATCAGCCTCAGTAGTCACACCCGTCACAGCCTCCGGGGATCGTTGTGGCGTGAAGGCCTTGTTCCTTGCGTCCAGCGCAAGTAACTCGACATTCATGCCATCTACAAACCTCTCAAGTCGAACATTTAGCGCTACATCTGCTTCTCGTCCCACATATTGGATCTTCCCGCCGCAGACCGGGACGCCACCGCAACTCCGGCGATCCATCCACGCTCCTGGTCCGGTTTGTCCGTTCTCCCCCGTCGGCGAGCTTTGCTTGAGCACATGTGCTCATCCTCCGGACTCCGACGGAGGAGAACGGACAAACCGGACCACACGCCGTACGAAACCGCACACGCCGCACCCAACCCAACCAACAACGAAACCCCGCGCGCCCCTCCCCTTGAGGTCGCCCTCCGCGCAGGAGCGCCCGCCGCGCAGGCGCCACCACCCCCCAAACGCACCAAAAATGAAGAGCCCGACCCTCCCAACGCACCAAACAGAAAACGCAACCCGCTAAACCCCTACCCAGCCCGCGGCCCACACACGGACCCACTGCCGAATATCGTCAGCGCCAGGAAGGCGAACGCCCAAGGAGGGCGACGATGTGGTCAAGCTTGACGCCGCCGCTATATGCCACCACCGGCCCGAAGGATGAGCCGGGGGCCCGGCGCATCTCGCCGTCCGGCACCGCTTTGGCGATTTCCAGCGTCGCGTCGAGCACCTCTGGCGCGAATTCCACTGACACGCCGAGAGTTTTCGCCACGTCCCAGCCGTGTACGACGTAGTCGACCAGGTGGAAGCCGGCGGCCTGGGCGCCGGGGACCTCCGCGCCAAACTCCGGCAGCGGGAAAATCCGTTCTAGCACACCGTCTTCGGCGAAGGCCGCCAGCACGTGTTCGGCAGCGGCTCGGTACGCGGCGACCGGGTCGTCGCCGAGCGGTCGCCAGCCCCATGCTGACAGCTCACCAACGCCGGTCGAGGCGGCGGCGAAGCCGTAGTGCTGTGCGGTCATGTGGGCGACGAGGCCGTACAACGTCCAACCTTCGCATGGCGTCGGCTTGCGCCAATCGTCAGCGGCGGCAAGGGAAACGAGGTCGATGGTGGTACGGACGGCTTGCGCGTCGAGCGCGACGACATCGATCGAAGTAATAGGCATACGCTTATGATGTGCGTGCGCTTATGATCTGTCAACAGGTATCTTCACCGACATGACCGACGCGCGTCCCGACCTCGCCGCGATGCTGGCTCCGCTGGTACGGTCGCTGATCGCCGCCGAGCATCCGGTGCTGGACCGGCACGGCGTCTCGATGTGGGGTTACTCGGTGCTCACCGCGCTCGATGACAGGCCGGATGACAACCCGATCCGCACGCAGGCCGCGCTCGCCGAGGCGATCGGCGCCGACAAGACGCGGATCATCGCCTACCTCGACGAGCTGCAGGACCGCGGCCTGATCAGCCGCGAACCGGATCCGGACGACCGGCGGGTACGGCTGCTGGCGATCACCGACGCCGGCCGCCAGCTGCGCCGTGCCGTACGCGCCGACATCCAGGCGCGCGAGAACGAACTCCTGGCGACGCTGCCGGCCGCCGACCGGAAGGGTTTTCTGCGCGCACTGCGGACGCTGTCGGACATGGCACGCCGGGAGCCCTGATCCGTGTACCTACCGGTAGGTAAACTGGCTGGATGGACACGGCGGAGAAGCTGATCGAGAGCACGCGGCAGCTGCTCTGGGAACGCGGCTATGTCGGCACCAGCCCGAAAGCCATCCAGCAGCGCGCCGGCGCCGGCCAGGGCAGCATGTATCACCACTTCTCCGGCAAGGCCGACCTGGCGTTGGCCGCGGTCCGGCGCAGCGCCGACGAGCTGCGCGCCGAGGTCGAACGACACCTTTCCGGCGCTGGTACGCCATTGCGGCGCATCGAGGCCTATCTGACCCGCGAGCGCGACGTCCTACGCGGCTGCCAGATCGGTGGCCTGACACAGGATCCCGACATTGTGGCGAGTCCGACGCTGCGCGAGCCGGTCGACGCGACGATCGGCTGGCTGCAGACAAGGCTCGCCGAGGTCGTCGCGCAAGCACAGGATGCCGGCGAGATCAACGACAACCTCGATGCATACGAGACTGCCAGCGCGTTGGTCGCGATGCTGCAAGGCGGCTACGTGCTGGCTCGCGCGGCCCAGGCGCCGGATGCCTTCGACAGAGCCATTTCCGGCGCCCTCGCCATGCTCAGGACCCGCTGAGCCTCCGGTCGGCCAGCGCGATGGCCTCGGCCAGCGGGGTCGAACGGTTTGCGTGCGCCTGCGCCAAAAGCGTGCCGACCGTGTCGCCGATCCGCTCCACTCTGGCCATCGCGCCGTCGTGGTCGAGACGGTCCGACTCGCGAGACAACGTGTAGATCACTCCCCCAGCGCTGGCAACGAAATCCGGCACCCACACGATGCCGCGGCCGGCCAGCGCACCGGCCACCGAGTCGTCGGTGAGCTGGTTGTTTGCCGGTCCCACCACCAAAGCGCAGTCCAACCGCGCGACCGTCTCCGGACTCAGCACCCCGCCGACCGCCGCCGGCACGATGATGTCGGCCGGTGTCGCCAGCGCCTTTTCGGGCTCCACCCAGGAAAGATCGAGTTCCTCGGCGGTACGCCGCTTGGCATCGTCCACATCGGACACGACGACCTCGGCGCCACCGGCCAGCGATCGCGCGACGATCGCTCCGACCGACCCCAAGCCGCTGATGACGACGCGACGTCCGGCCAGATCGTCCGTGCCGAGCACCGTACGCGCGGCGGCTCGCAGCGCCGCGAGCACGCCGACGGCGGTCGGTCCGCTCGACGATCCGGTGCCGCCTTCGCTCTCCGGCAGGCAATACGCGTATGGCGTACGGCGGCGCATCACGACCATGTCGGCCGACGACGTGCCGACATCCGGTCCGGTCAGATAGGCGCCGCCAAACGAGTCGACGATGTCGGCCGCGTCTTCCAGCACCGCCTCGCGTTCGGCGGTGGTCAGCACCCGGCCAGCCGGCAGCGGAATGACTGTTTTGCCGCCACCGTAGGAAAGTCCGGCGACGGCGCACTTGTACGTCATCGCCTTCGACAGCCGCAACACGTCCTCGACGCCGGCACGCCAGTCCGGATACTGCCACAGCCGGCAGCCGCCGGCGGCCGGGCCGAGCACGGTCGAGTGGATCGCGACGGCGACCGGCAGGCCGGTCCGCTCACCGCGGCGGACGACCAACTGCTGATGCTCCCACGCCACGTACGCCTCCAAACAACGAGCGATGGATGGCAGTGAGATTAAGCTGATGGCCATCGTTTCGACGGCTCTGCCGAAGATAATTCGGCAGCGGAGGAGATTGATCGCGATGGACGAAGTTGATTCGGCGATCGTCCGGCACTTACAGGAAGACGCGCGCCAGTCCAACCGCGAGATCGCCGAGAAGATCGGCATCGCGCCGTCGACCTGTCTGGAACGGACGCGGCTGTTGCGCCAGCGCGGCGTGATCCGCGGCTATCACGCCGAGGTCGACCTGGCCGCGCTCAACCGGCACGTGCAGGCGCTGGTCAGCGTGCAGGTGCGACCGCTGAACCGGTCGGTGATCGACTCGTTCCACCAGTGGGTCCGCCACCTTCCGGAGGTGCTGACCGTGTTCGGCACGGCCGGCAACGACGACTTCCTGGTGCACGTGGCCGTACGCGACATCGACCACCTGCACGCGTTTCTGGTCGACAAGCTCAGCGACCGCCGCGACATCGTCAGCTTCCGCAGCTCGATCATCTATCGCCGCGACACCAACAATGTTTTGGATCCGTTGTAAGCCGGCGGTATGACGGTGATCAACCGGAGGACCGATGCTGGACGCACGGTGAATTCATAATGTCGAGTGCATGCAGATGGCGTTGGCCGCGGCAACGGTGCCAGGCGGTTGGTTCGATGGTGGCCTCTATCAGGGGATCGCTCAGGCAGGCGGAAAATCGCCGTTCCTGGTCCAGGTGGCCGCCTCGATCGGCACGCAACTCGGTTTGCTGGTGATTTTCGGCCTGTTCGGCCTGGCCTGGTGGAGAGCCAGACGCGGTCCGGCGCGTGGCATGGCCTTCGTCGCTCTCGGCGTCGTGGCGGTTGGCGTCGCGTACGTCCTGAGTACGGTCCTGAAGGATCTCGTGCAGGAGCTGCGGCCGTGCCGCGCGATCGCCGGCGTACAGACGATCGACCCGTGTCCGGCCGCTGCCGACTGGTCGTTTCCAAGCAACCACGCCGTACTCGCCGCCGCCGGAGCGGTCGCGCTGATCCTCATCTGGCGCAAGCTCGTCTGGGCGGCGGTGCCGCTCGCGCTGGCCGAAGGCGCGTCGCGGGTGTTCGTCGGCGCGCACTATCCGCACGACGTGGTCGCCGGCTTCCTGCTCGGCAGCGCGGTCGCGCTGGCATCTCTGCTGGTGGCGCGGCCGGTGACGTTGCTCGTACAGAGACTGCGGTCGGTGACGCTGCTCGCGCCGGTGCTCGGCACGACCAGCGTGGCGTCCGTGGCCGACGGCCCACCACCGCGGCGCGTCGACTCGAGCCCGAACTCCGGCACCTACCGGTCGGACTTCGCGCGCTGGTAGGCGACCAGGCCGGTCAGCAGGGCGGCGATCTGGTCGACCTCGATCAGGAACGCGTCGTGACCGTACGGCGAGCTGATCACCCGCAGGTCGGTGCCGACACCGGCGGCGATCTCGGCCTGCTGCGCGAGCGGATAGAGCCGGTCGCTGTCGACGCCGGCCACCAGCGTACGAGCGGTGATCCGGCGCAGCGCCGCCTCGACGCCGCCGCGGCCGCGGCCGATGTCGTGGCTGTTCATCGTGCGGGTCAGGGTGACATAGCTGGCCGCGTCGAAGCGGTGCACCAGCTTGGTCGCGTGATGGTCCAGATACGACTCCACCGCGAAACGGCCGCCGTCGCGCGGATTTTCGCCATGTTGGTATTGCCGGCCGAAGCGAGCGGACAGCTCCGGCTCGCTGCGATAGGTGATGTGCGCGATCCGGCGCGCGATGCCGAGGCCGTTGTGTGGACCCTCGCCGGCCGGCAGGTCGTGGTAGTCACCGCCGTGCCAGCCCGGATCCTCCTCGATCGCGCGGATCTGCGGCCAGGCCCAGGCGATCTGCTCGGCGGAGGCCTGCGCCGGCGCGGCGAGTACGAGCGCGGACGCCACCCGGTCCGGCAGCGTCACGGCCCACTCCAACGCGCGCATGCCACCCATCGAGCCGCCGAGCACCGCCGCCCAGGTGCCGATGCCGAGCGCGTCGGCCAGCGCGGCCTCGGCGGCGACCTGGTCGCGTACGGTCAGCGCCGGAAACCGGCTCCCCCACGTCCCGCCGTCCGGCGCCGTCGAGGCCGGACCGGTGCTGCCCTGGCACCCACCGAGCACGTTTGGCGCCACCACGAAGAACCGGGCCGGATCCAGCACGCGACCAGGCCCGACCAGGCCGTCCCACCAGCCCGGCGTCGGATGGCCGTCGCCGGCCGGGCCAGCGACATGGCTGTCACCGGTCAGCGCGTGCAGCACCAGTACGGCGTTGGACCGGTCGACCGCGAGCGTCCCCCAGGTCTCGTACGCCAGCTGGAAATCCGGCAGCGAGTCGCCGGACTCCAGCTGCAGCGGCCGGCCGGCGGTGAAAAACTGCCGGCGCCCGGTCGCGTCCCCCGGCCGCCACGCGCCGGTGGCCGGCGGGAGCGCGCGAAGAGTCGTCAATTCAGCCACCTGTCTGCATAATCCGGCGTGCGAGGTGAATGCCGGAACCGGTCAATGAGAACTCAGCCGGACAGGCGACACGCTGTGCTGCAAAGTCGCATGTAGTCGACATAGCGACGAGCAACCAGCAATGGCATGCGACCGACGGTAGCCGATCGGCACCGGCCGCGCCAGAGCGTCAGCCGCTGATTGATCGCCAGGACAGATCGGGCAGATTGACCACGATCGCCTCCTGGGTCGTCCGCGCGATGACCACCACGGCCTCCTCGTCCGGATCCGGGTTCTCCTCGCGGTGCGGCACGTACGGCGGCACGAAAACGTAGTCGCCGGGCCGGGTTTCCAGCCGGATCTCGCGGCCCGGATCGTCGCCGTCGATGTCCGCGAACACGAAGACCGGATGGCCGCTGACCACGTAGATCGCCGTCTCGGAGTGGCCGTGGTGGTGGTTGGCCGACCTGGTCGCCGCCGCGACGTGCGTCTGCCCCATCCACAGGTTGCGCGAGCCGACCGACTTGCCGCTGATCGCCTCGACCCGGCGCATGCCGCCGGTCTGCGCCGTATCGGTGGAAAACATCGCCGGCGCGACGTGGTGCAGCCGGCGGTGAAAGGGGTCTTCGGGCAGTGAGTCGGTCATCGCCAGGATTGTCCCATCGCTGCTAGGAAAACGGAATCCACTCGGTGGCGGTCGTACGATCGGCGAGCTGCGCGGTGTCGATCTCGACGCCGAGACCGGCGGCCGTCGGCACGCGTACGTGGCCGTCCTCCAGCACGAAGGGCGCGGTGATGTCGGCGCGGTAATAGCGGTCGGAGGCCGAGGTGTCACCGGGCAGGACGAAACCCGGCAGCGCGGCGAGCGCGACGTTGGCGGCCCGGCCGAGGCCGGTTTCCAGCATGCCGCCGCACCAGACCGGAACGCCGTTCGCGGCGCACACGTCGTGCACTCGCCGTGCCTCCAGATAGCCGCCGACCCGGCCCGGTTTGATGTTCACCACCGAGCAGGCGCCGAGCGCGATGGCGTCGGCCGCGGCCCTGGCCGAGGTGATCGACTCGTCCAGGCATACTGGCGTACGCATCACCTTGGCCAGCTCCGCGTGGCCGCGCAGGTCGTCTTCCGGCAACGGCTGCTCGATCAGCAGGAGATCGTACGGGTCGAGTCTGGCCAGATGGCGGGCATCGGCCAGCGTGTAGGCGGTGTTCGCGTCCACCTGCAGGAGGATGTCCGGACCGAATCTCTCGCGTACGGCCCTGACCGGCTCGAGGTCCCAGCCCGGCTCGATTTTCAGCTTGATACGCAGATAGCCGGCGGCCAGATAACCCTCCACCGCGGCCAGCAGCTGCGGCACCGTGTCCATGATGCCGACCGACACACCGGCCGGCACGCGGTCACGTACCGCGCCGAGAAAGCCACCAAAAGACATGCCGGCGATTCTCAGCTGCGCGTCCAGCACGGCCATCTCGACCGCCGTCTTGGCCATCGGATGGCCTTTGTACGGCTGGAAGATCTCGTCGACCGCGTATGCGTCCACGGCCGGCGCGGCGGCCAGTGCCGGTGCCAGAAACCGCCGGATCAGCTCGGCCGCGCCGTCCACGTGCTCGTACGAATAGAGCGGCTCGGACATGGCGACGCACTCACCCCAGCCCTCCGCGTCGCCGGCGTCGACCCGGACCAACAGCACGTCGCGCTCGGTCTCGGTGCCGAAAGAAGTGCGAAACGGTGCCACCAGCGGCATCGCGATCCGGCGCAGCTCGATCCCGGCGATTTTCATTGTGCCGCCTCGTTTCGTCCCGACATCACATACCAACCGTCCCTGGCCACGCCGACCACGCGCCGCCCTTCCGCGAAACAGCCAACCATCGCCTCGCGTACGGCCAGCCGCCACGCGCTGGCCACTTCCGGCGCACTGCCGCGGAGTTTCTCGATGTCCGCCGGAATCGCCACCAGCACCGGACCTGAGCCGACCCGGCGCAGTTTTCCCGGCGCGTCGCCATCATGGTCGAGCCGTACGGCGGCGCCGGCCAGCTCCACATCGCTGACGACACCGTTCGCCGCGGCGACCGCGCGCGGAGCGGAAAGGTCCCAGCTGATGTACATCCGGTCACTCAGATCGCCGGCGTTTATGCCATCCGCCATGTGGCCATAAAAATCCGGCAGGTATTCCACCGGTTCGGCCCCGAGTTTGTGAAAGTTGAAGTAAGCATTTCGTCGCACCAACGGGTCGTACGTCCAGCACACGCGGCCGATCCCGCGGTCCAGCGACCAGCTCCTTTGGTGCTGTTTCAGCGCATATCCCACCCCACTGGCACGATGACCGGAGAGCACCCCGGTAATGTGGGAATGAAGGTGCGGCCGGTCGGTAACGGCATTGTCAATGCCGAGGAAAGCGACCGCGGCGCCGACCAGCTCCTCGCCAGCGTACGCACCGGAAACGTAGTTGCCGGCGTGGGACAACGCACGCAACATCGGCGGATCCACCGGCAGCTGCGGATCTCGCCAAATGCGCTGGAAGAGCGTGGCCACGGCCTGGTGCTCCACCGGATCCGTAAGCTCCGCGATGCGGATCGTCACGGCCCCTCCGTTTCGTTGCGGCCCCGGCGAAAGGCGCCCGGAAGTCCTCGGCAACAATTCTGCAACGGACGCAACCATTGAGGTGGCGTCGGGCGTCTATCTGTTGTTCGCGTTCTCGTCAGACAAGTGAAATGGAGGCACGGGGGGTGCTCGGCCGGCGGATCAGCGTTGCCATCGCCTGCATCATGTGCGTGTTGGTGGTCGGCTGCGTCACGACCGGTCCGTCGTCCTCGCCGACCACACCGACCAGTCTGGCCGGGACACCGCCGGCCGTCGCGCCGGCGGTGCAGCGCGCCATCTCCCAGAACTACTGCGGCCGCCGCGATCCGCGCGGCAAGAAGCCGGTCACCCTGGCCCTCCCCCAGCTGCCGACCTTCGACCCGCCGCCCAAGCCGGAGGTCGTGCCGGTGCGTACGGACGCGGAATGGCTCGGTGCCGGACCGCGGCCCAACTTCGCACCGAAAGCCATCGTGATCCGCGGCATCCCGACGCGGCTGCCGGTGGTCTTCATCACCATCGACGACGGCGCCAACCGCGACCCGCGCACCGAGGCGCTGCTGCGCAAGGCCAACGTGCCGGTCACCGTCTTCCTGATCGGCGGCGTCGCGTCCTGTGAGCCGGCGTTTTTCAACCGGCTGCGCCAGCACCGCATCGCGATGGAAGACCACACCGAGGACCACTACCAGCTCAACAACCTGCCGGAGCGCAAGCAGCGGCAGGAGATCTGCTCGGTCCCCGGCAAATACCAGACGATGTTCGGCCACCGGCCCAACCTTTTCCGTCCACCGTACGGCTATCGCGCCTTCAACGCCGACACCCTGAAGGCGATGCAGTCGTGCAAGCTGCGCTATCTGGTGCTGTGGTGGGAAAACGTACATGGCCAGAAAATCCAGTTCCTCCGGCCTGGACCGCCGAAGTTCCATCCTGGCGACATCATCCTGCTGCATTTCCAGGACGACTTCGTCACCGGCTTCACCAACCTGCTGCACCGGATCAAGGCGGCCGGCCTGACCCCGGCGGTCCTGCAGGACTATCTGCCGGACAGCGCCGCGGTCCTCGGCGGTCCGGCCAACCTGGCGCCAAACCCGCACCCCGGTGATGAGATCGCCAGTACGGATCGTTAGGGCCTGTCAAGCGAGCCTTGCCATCCGTGCCGACTCGGTCAACGTGAGGATCACCGCGAGGGTGACGACCGCCGACGCGATGATGTAGAACGCCGGCGCGGCCGGGTTGCCGGTGCCGGCGACCAGAAGCGCGACCAGGAACGGCGCCGTTCCGCCGAACAACGACACCGAAACGTTGTAGCCGACGGAAAAACCGCCATAGCGTACGCGCGTCGCGAACAGCTCGTTCATCGCGATCAGCGTTGTCGACAGGAAAGTCGCCAGCAACGCGCCGAGCACCACCAAGGCGGCCGTCGCGAGCACGAAGTTGCCGGCGTTCATCAATGCGAACATCGGATACGACAACGCGATGAGGCCGATGCAGGACGCGGCCAGCATCGGCTTGCGGCCGACGCGGTCGGACAGCGCGCCGAGCGGCGGGATCAGCGCGACGATCACCACCATCGTGATGAGCACCGCCGTCGGCGCCTCGATGCGCGAGTATTTGAGGGTGTTGGTGAAATATGTCGGCATGTATGTGACGATCACGTACAGGGCGGCGTTCTGCACCAGCGCGATCCCGGCCGTCCGCAGGATTTCCCGCCAGTTGTGCCGAAGCGACTCCAGCAGCGGTGACGGCGAGCGCTGACCGCTTTCCACCAGCGCGACGAACTCCGGCGTCTCCTGCAGCCTGCTGCGGATATACCAGCCGATGACGCCGAGCGGCGCGGCCAGCAGGAACGGGACGCGCCAGCCGACGCTGCTCATCGCCGGGTCCGACAGCACCACGTTGAGCAGCAGCGTCAGCGCCGAGCCGAGCAGAAAGCCAGCGATGGCACCGAATTCGACCCAGCTGGTGAGATAGCCGCGGCGGCCGGCCGGCGCGTACTCGGCGACGAACGCCGACGCGCCGGACAGCTCGCCGCCGGCCGAGAAACCCTGAGCGAGCCGGAGTACGACGAGCAGGATCGGCGCGAGCGCGCCGACGGTCGCGTACGTCGGCAGCACGCCGATCAGGAACGTGGCGCCGGAGACCAGCAGGATGACCGCGGCGAGCGTCCGCTGCCGGCCGATCCGGTCGCCGAGATGGCCGAAGAAGATGCCGCCGACCGGCCGGATCAGGAAGGTGATCCCGAAAGTCGCCAGCGACGACAGCGTCGACACTGTCGGATCGTGTGAAGGAAAGAACTGGCCACCGATGACCACGACGAGGTACGCGTAGACGGCGACGTCGAACCACTCGACGATGCTGCCGACCGTGGCGCCGACGACTACCCTGCGCAACAAACGCGGATCGACCTCTGCGGCACTCATGTCCGACGAACCTAGTGTCCCGACTCGGACTCGGGCCACTAGACGATCTATTCAAAGGGCTGGGGGGTAGCTTGCGTACTTGACTTGGTGCCCGATTGCTGGACGCCGTCGCGGTCGAGGAAAGCTCGAATCAGGGGCAACGAGCAAGCCAACCCACATGAGTCACAACAGCATTGCTCGCCTCAACAGTCACTTCAGTCACACGAGCGGCGGCCAGGTGGGAGTGAAGCCGTTTTCTTGCGTCCAACGCCAGTAAATCGGCTTTCGCGCCAACCATGAACACCGCAAGGCGGACATTTAGCGTTACAGGTGCTTATCGGTCCCACATAGAGTTCGTCTCGCCACCTGCCGGGACGCCACGGCCTGTCCGAGTTGCTCATGGGGCTGTGACGCACTTTTTGAGCTTGACATACGCGAAAACCCCATGATCAACAACACACGCCCTCCTGACGACCCGGCGGGTGCGACCCTTGGAATAGATCATCTAGGGATCGCCGGACAACCTCACAAGTAGCGCGGCGGGCCGAAAGCGCGCAGCACCTGCGCCTCGGCGTCGTCCAGATAGCGGCGCAGCAGCGTCTCCGCACGCAGCAGGTCACCGTGGCCGAGCGCCTCCAGGATCGCCGGATGCCTGGCCAGATAGGGCTCGTGATACATCCGCGGGTCCTTCATCACCGCGTACGCGAGCCGAAACTCGGCCATCACCTGGCGCATGATCTCGTCGACGCGCTCGCTGTGCGCCAGCCCGACCAGCGCCTGGTGGAAGCGGATGCTGGCGGCCGCGACCTCGCGCCAGCGCTCGGCGCGCATCGCGATCCGGCCGGCCTCGATCGCCGCGCGCATGTCGCGCAGCACGACGACCGGCACCTCCTGCGCCTCCCGTACGGCGGAGCACTCGATCAGCCGGCGTGTCCGGTAGAGGTCGACGATGTCCGAGGCGGTCAGCTCGCGTACGAACACACCGCGGTTGAGCTCGTGCACGACCAACCGGTCACGCTGGAGCTGCGCGAAGGCCTCGCGCAACGTACTTCGGGAAACCCGCAGCGCCGAGCACATGTGTTCCTCGACCAGCTGGCTGCCTGGCGCGATCACGCCTTCCACGATCTGCTCGCGGATCGCGGCCGCCACCCGGCTCGCGGTGCTCTCCCGGTCGTACACGGCGCGCAGCTCGGCGATCTGCCGGATCGACAGGGAGCTGTTGTTCCCGATCATGGCCCCATCCCAACCTGTGGAACTCCTCCGATGACTGACAGTCCTATTGTCGAATCGTCGGACGATCGATAGCGTCGTCAGCGTAATCCATTGCCACCGGAGGTCACCCGCCGATGCCGAACAGTGCACCAAGCGGCGCGCTGCGGACCGGTGTGGACATTGGCGGCACGTTCACCGATCTGGCCGCTGTGGACTCAACGGGGATCGTCGCGGTACGCAAGGTGCTGACCACGGCCGACCAGCCGGCGCGTGGTGTCGAACAGGCCCTCCTCGAGACTATCGGCAAACCCGGCGTGGACGTTGCGGCAATCGGCCAACTCGTGCACGGAACCACGTTGATAACCAACGCCCTGATCGAACGGACCGGTTCGGTCACGGCACTGCTCACCACCGCGGGTTTCCGGGACGTGCTGGAGATGGCGCGCGAACATCGGTACGAGCTATACGATCTCATGATCGAGCGGCCGCTGCCTCTCGTGCCGCGATATCTGCGTTTCGGTGTGCCAGAACGGGTTCTGGCCGACGGCACGGTCGCGCTTCCGCTGGACGGGATGCACGTGCAGATGCTCGCGCATGACTTGGCGCGGCACGGCGTCACCGCCGTCGCGGTGTGTTTCCTGCACAGTTACGCCAATCCCGAGCACGAACGGCAGGCCGCGCAGATCATCCGGCGGGTGGCGCCGCGGCTGCGGGTGGCGATTTCCAGTGACGTCGTACCAGAGATCCGAGAGTACGAGCGGTCCTCGACGACGGTCGCGAACGTGTATGTCCGCGATCTGGCCGAACGCTATCTGACCGACCTGCGCGAGCGCACCGCCGCGGTCGGGATTGGTCCAGAGCCACACATCATGCTGTCCAACGGCGGGGTGGCCACAGTGGACACCGCCGCGCGACATCCGATCCGGATGCTCGAGTCGGGACCGGCCGGCGGAGCGCTCGCGGCGGCCGCATTCGGTGCCGCTGCTGGACATCCGGACCTGCTGGCCTTCGACATGGGCGGTACGACCGCGAAGTTGTGCGTCGTGCAGGACGGTGCCCCGCTGGTGACGCACACTTTCGAGGTGGACCGCCGATACCGGCTGCGTCCCGGCTCCGGCCTGCCGGTCAAGGTGCCGGTCATCGACATGATCGAGATCGGTGTCGGTGGCGGTTCGCTGGCCAGGACCAACGCGCTCGGCCTGCTGGCGGTCGGACCGGAGTCGGCCGGCTCGGCACCGGGACCGGCCTGCTATGGCCGCGGCGGCGACCGGCCGACCGTCACGGATGCCGATCTGTTGCTGGGATATCTGGATCCTCGCTATTTCCTCGGCGGCGACATGGAGCTCGACGTCGAGGCGGCGACGAACGCCGTACGCACCCACGTCGCCGAGCCGCTCGGACTGTCCACTGTGGACGCCGCATGGGGAGTCCACGCGTTGGTCAACGAGGACATGGCCAACGCGGCGCGCGTCCACACGGCCGAACGTGGCCAGGATCCGGGAAAACTGCCGCTGGTGGCATTCGGCGGCGCCGGTCCGGTGCACGCCGCCGGTGTCGCGGCGGCGCTCGGGTCGCGACAGGTGATCGTGCCGCCGGCCGCCGGCGTGCTCAGCTCGGTCGGCTTTCTGACCGCGCCACTGGCTTTCGACTTCGCCCACTCGGCCGGCGGCCGGCTGGACGCCTTCGACGCCGGCGTCGTGCGAAACATCTTCGCCGGCATGGAAAACGACGGCCGGCGGCTGCTCGCCGACTCCGGCGTGCCGGCCGAAAGCGTGACCTACCAACGGTTCGCTGACCTGCGCTATACCGGACAAGGCAGCGAGCTGCGCGTACCGGTCACCGGCGACGACTGGCCGGACGGCCTGGTTTCGGCTTTCCATCGGGAATACCGGCAGCGCTATGGCCGCGTCGGACCGGACGTCCCGGTGGAGGTGCTGACCTGGCGGGTGGTCGCGAGCGGTCCACGGCCGGAGCAGTCGCTCCGGTTGCGCGTCGACCCGCCGGCTGTCGGCACCGACCCGCGAAAAGGCAGCCGGCCGGCGTACTTTTCCGCGCTCGGTGGCTTTTCCGACACTCCGGTCTTCGACCGCTATCGGATCACCGCCGGTTTCGTGGTCGACGGACCGGCTTTGGTCGAGGAACGAGAGTCGACCGTGGTCGTGCCGCCTGGCGCGCGCTGCACCGGTCGCGCCGACGGCAGCCTGTTGGTGGAGTGGACGGCATGACCGCACCGTTGCCGATCCTGGTGCCGATCGTGGCCAACCGGCTCGCCTCCCTCCTGGCAGAGCAGCAAAACGCGCTGGTCAACACCGCGTTTTCGCCGGTGGTCAGGGAATCTCTCGACCTGGCCTGCGCCGCCTTCGACTCGGCCGGCGCGATGGTGGCGCAGTCGGTCGGCGGCACTCCTGGCCACATCAACGCGATCGCCACCGGCATGGCGCACATCGTGGCACGGCACGGACCGGACGGTGTCGAGCACGGCGACGTACTGATCACCAACGACCCGTGGATGACCGCCGGCCAGATCAACGACATCACCATCGCGACGCCGGTGTTCCGTGACGGCCGGCTGGTCGCCTGGTTTGCCAGCTGCTGCCACTCTCCCGACATCGGCGGCCGGATCCTGTCCGCCTCGGCGACCGAGGTTTTCGAGGAAGGGCTGCGACTTCCGATCATGAAGCTCTACCGCGCCGGCGAGCCCGACGCCAGCCTGGTCGAGCTGATCCGCGCCAACGTACGCACCCCCGACGAGACGATCGGCGACATCTACGCGCAGGTGGCCGGAAACGACGTCGGCGCGGCCAGCCTGCTGCGGCTGATGGACGAGCTTGAGCTCGACTCGATCGACCCTATCGCCGCCCAGATCATGGATCGTTCGGAGCAGGCACTGGCAGACGCGCTCGAGGCGATGCCCGACGGCACGTACGCGAGCGAGCTGGAAACCGATGGTTTCGGCGAGGAAACGCTGCGGCTGGCGGTGACAGTAACGATTTCCGGTCGCCGCATCCTGCTGGATTTCGCCGGCAGTTCCCCGCAAAGCCGGCACGGCGTCAACGTCGTGCTCAACTACACGCGCGCGTACGCCTCTTTCGCCATCAAAGCGGCGATCGCGCCGGACGTGCCACACAACGCCGGCTCGTTCCGGCCGGTCGAGGTGACCGCGCCGGAGGGTTCGGTGCTCAACTGCCGGCCACCGGCGGCGGTCGCGTCCCGCCATCTGGTCGGGCATTTCCTGCCGAGCCTGATCTTCTCCGCGCTGGCGCCGGCTCTGCCCGGAAAGTTGCTGGCGCACAGCGCCGACGCATTGTGGATGTGCGTATGGCGCGGCCAAGCCGATGGCACGGATCCATTTACTTTGACCACTTTTCACGCCGGCGGCTCCGGCGCGCGTGCGGTGAAGGACGGCCTGTCCACCACCGGCTTCCCCACCGGCGTACGCGCCGCGCCGACCGAAGTCATCGAAACCTTGACACCGATCCGGCATCACCGCCGCGAACTGCGCACCGACTCCGGCGGCGCCGGAACGTATCGCGGCGGACTCGGCCAGGTCTTGCGTGTCAGCTGCGGTACGGACACACTGTGGTCCGTGAATGCGAACGTCGATCGCATCCGGTTCGCCGCCCAAGGCGCGTCCGGCGGCGGTCCCGGTGCCACCGGGACGCTGACGTCCGGCACCGGAAAACCGTTACCCGCCAAGCAACTCGTCGCACTGGCACCGGACGACGAGGTGCTGCTCGCGATGCCTGGCGGCGGCGGTTTCGGCGATCCATACGCGCGGGACATAACCGCAGTTCTGGACGATGTCGTCAACGGTTACGTGTCCATCGAGGCGGCACGCGACGCGTATGGTGTTGCCATCTCCTACGTCGGCGAACCGGACGCGCTGGTGCGGCCACCGGCCAGTTATGTCCTCGACGAGACCGAGACGGCGCGGCTACGCGGCAGCATTGCCTCTTGACGTTGAGTGACGTTTTCCCCCAAGATGAGAATGGGTTTCATACCCAAATGTCTGGCAACACTGTCGAAGGGGAGTTCATGTCACTGACTGTTTCGCCGGAGCTGCTCGAACGTGCCGAGGCCGGCCCGGTCGACGACACCGATTTCGTCGCGTGCATCAGGGAATCCCTGCCGTACGCGTACGAAGTGGTGGAGCGGGTCGCCGGCGACCTGACCGCCGGCAACACCGCGCAGGGCCGTCCCTTCGCGGACAACCAGCTGGAACCGCCGACCGAGAAGGCTCGCGGCCAGCTGCTGCGCGCATTGGCCAGTGACGCGATCCGCGGCGCGCTGGAGCGGCATTTCGGCGTGCGGCTTGCCTTCCAGAACTGCCACCGGGTCGCCGCCTTCCCCACCGACCAGTCCGCCGACGACGCGTTGCGCACGTTCACCTCCGTACGCGCCCAGCTGCTCAACCAGTCGCCGGAGCTCGTCAACTGCTGACCGGCTGGTGAGGGTGGCGTTCCGGCGTCACCCTCGCCGCCGTGCCGGCTCGGTTCAACACGACCAGACCGGCGGTCAGTGACGCTGTCGCGATCAACGGCACCGGCGTCGGCGCGTACGTGCCGGCCATGATGCCGACCAGGCCGGCGCCGATCAGGGCGGCCGCCACCGACACCCGGACCGGACCGACCGCGGCCGGTGTACGGGGCATCCGGATCCGTTCCAGCCGACCGAAAACCTGGATCAGCGGCACCGCCAACGCGGCCAACAGGCCGATCCACACCGGCAGGCTCAGCCACCAGCCGAGCCCGAGGCCGGCCGGCGTCGAGAAGCCCATCGCCACCACGACGATCCCGGCGCCGGCCATCAACGCGGTCATGTGCCAGAGGTAGATCGTCATCATCCGCGGTGAAACCGCGTCGACCAGCGCGCGTACGCGCGGTTTTTGGCTCAGTCGCAGGAGTCCTGGCCGCACGGCGAACGCCAGCGCGAGAAGTCCGGCGGACAGCACCAAAATCGCCAACGTCGGCGGTGCCTGGTTGGACGGGCCGGCGCCGGGAATCCCGAGCATCAGCACCGGATACGGTCCGCCGAAGGTCATCGCGGCCAGCAGCGCGTACGCGACGACCGCGCAACCGGCGGCACGCATCGGTGTCAGGAAACGCAACTGGCCGTTGGCGTACAGGACGCCGACCTGATGCACGGCCAGCCAGACGAAGAGGAAGTTGAGATAGCCGATCGGCTCGGCGATCGTCATCCGTGCCACGTCGACGACCGCGACGGCGACGACCAAGGCGACGAGCACCTGCACCGTACGACGGCCGTCCAACCGAGCCAGCAAAGGCGTCAGCACCACACACAGCAGATAGACCGGCAAAAACCACAACACCCGCGCGACCCACATGGTGGCCTCGGCGATCGGGTCGGCCGGTGTTCCGAGCATGGCAAGGAAGTATGGCAACGGGATCCACAGTGCACAGACGGCCAGCACCGGAAAGCTGAGCCGGCCGAGTCGTACGGCCAGCCACGAGCTCGCCGTGCCGGCCGACGCCCGCCAGCTGCTCACGTTTGCCGCGCCGCCGGCGAAAAAGAACAGCGGCATGATCTGGCTGAGCCAGGTGACCGCCTGCGCGCCAGGCGACTGCAGCGCGCTGCCGACGATCATCTGGCCGTCCCGGAACTGCATCGCCGGCAGGGCCCAGTGCTGCACGACGACCGCGAGAATCGCGAAGACGCGGAGGACGTCGACGAAACGGTCCCGCGCACCGACCGGCATTCGCACCGGCGCGGCAATGGCTGCTGAGGTCATGCCGGAAAACTACGGAGCGGCCGACCGGATCGGCGTCCCGCGACGGACGCCGATCCGCGTTCACTCCTGCGGGTTATCCGGCTGACACCTCAGGTATCGCGACTCCAACAAAAGTTGGACCCAGCTAACCGAGAAGTCCTCGTACCAATCGAGTGAGGGCCCAGTTGTAGTCGCCGTCAGAGGCACCGCGCTCGTTGAGCAGATAGCCGATGGTCAGGCTCCACAACGCGCGTTCGGCTTTCGCGGACTGGCTCGCGGCGACGCCGGCGGCGACCAACAGCGAACGGTTGTGTTGGCTCAGCTCGTCGGAACTGGCCGCGGAGATGTTGCCTTCCGCGACGATCTCGACGACCCAGCGATGCCCGGCGAGGTGGTCGTGCGTGAGCCGCCACTGGCGGATCAGCCGTTGTTCGGCGCCACCGCGTCCGGATTCCAGCGGATAACTCGCGGCGAACTCGTCGACCAGCAGTTGGAGCATCTCGTCCCGGTCGGCGATGTGCCGGTAGAGCGAGGCCTGACCGGTGTTCACCTCCTGCGCCACCCGGCGCAACGTCAGCGCCGCGAGTCCTTCGGTGTCCACGATGCGGCGGGCTGCCGCCTGGATGGCCGGCCGGCTCAGGGTGCGCGGCCGCGCAGTGCGTGTCTGCATCCCAGCACTGTAACGACAGACGCCAAGCCGCGCGGCCAACTTCAATCTGCGAACGCGGTTCTCACAGAGTGTCGATAATGTCGAACGGCCGCGAACGCCGGTCGAGGCTCGAACATCCCACCAATGTGGTCGCCTGTTTTCGCTGCGTACAAAGGTTTTCTCGGCGTACGCGCGGCGAGCTGGCCGGACGCGGCCGGCGCCACCTCGATCACCGGGCTCGACGGCCATTGTCGGACGACTTGCGCACGGCGGCTTTTCAGATTCGCGCGTACGTTGTCAACGCGTTCACAAGAAAGCCGGCTGACCCGATCCGGCCACCTCCGGCGGTGGTAATTCGCTTTTCCGGACGTCCCGCACAATTCTCCGCCTTCCCGTCAGGGTATCGACCTGTGCCGGCAGATCGTATATCTTTACGTATACAATCCAGCCGTTCCGGGAGTCCCCATGAACAGAGAACACCGGCGGGTCGTGTTGGCGTCGATGGTCGGCACGACGGTGGAGTGGTATGACTTCTTCATCTACGCGGTCTGCTCCGGCCTCGTCTTCGCGACCCAGTTTTTCGGACAGCTCGGCAAGGACGCGCTCCTGCTCTCGTTCGCGACCATCGGCATCAGCTTCTTCTTCCGTCCAGTGGGCGCGATCATCGCTGGTCACCTCGGCGACCGGATCGGCCGGCGTCCGATGCTGGTGCTGACCCTGCTGCTGATGGGGATCGCGACCGCGTTGATGGGTTTGTTGCCGACGACGGCCACGATCGGCGTGGCGGCCCCGGTGTTGCTGGTCGTCTTACGCATCCTGCAAGGACTGTCCGCCGGCGGCGAATGGGGTGGCGCGGCGCTGTTGTCCGTCGAGCACGCACCGACCGAGCGGCGCGGCCTCTATGGTGCCTTCCCGCAGATCGGCGTGCCGATCGGCCTGTTGCTGGCAAACGGCATCCTCGCGATCACGGCAGCGGCGACGACGCCGGACCAGTTCCTGGCCTGGGGCTGGCGGATCCCGTTCCTGTTCAGCATCGTGTTGATCGTGGTCGGCCTGTTTGTCCGTACGCGCGTCGCCGAAAGCCCGGTTTTCCACGAAATACGGCGTTCCAACGCACGCGTGGCGGTGCCGCTGGTGCCGCTGCTGAAAAACCACCTGCCGCTGGTGGTGATCGGCGCGCTGATGTTTGCCGCCAACAACGCCGCCGGCTACATGACGACCGGCGGCTATGTGCAGTCGTACGCGGTGAAAGCGCTCAAGATCGGCAGCTCGGCGATCCTGACCGCGGTGATGCTCTCGGCGCTCGGCTGGCTCGCCACCGCGTTGCTGGCCGGCTGGCTGTCCGACCGCTACGGCCGCAAGCGCGTCTACCAGATCGGTTTCGTCGCGCAGCTGGTCTGGATGTTTCCGTTCTTCGCGCTGCTCAACACCGGCAACCTCGGCCTGATCGTGGTGGCACTGCTGCTTTTCACCGTCGGCCTCGGTTTCACATACGGTCCGCAGCCGGCGCTCTATGCCGAGATGTTTCCGACGGCCGTGCGTTACAGCGGCGCGTCGCTCGCGTACGCGGTCGGCGCCATTCTCGGCGGCGCCTTCGCGCCAACCATCGCGCAGGCACTGCAGTCGCGGACCGGCACTGTCTATTCGGTCGCCGACTATCTGGCGGCGGTCACCGTCATCGGCCTCGCCGCCACCTTCTTCGTGCGCGTACGACCCGGCCAGCCGCTCAGTCCGGCGAGCGAGACGCTGGACAAGGAACTCAAGTCCTCGTAAGAAATTCGTCGACCTCGGCGGCGGTCGGTGCCGTCGCCGGGCCACAGCGGGTGACGGCGAGCGCGGCGACCGCGTTTGCCCGCGCCAGCGCAGGAAGCGGCTCATGGCCGGCGAGCAGGCCGGCCACGAACGCTCCGACGTGCGCGTCGCCGGCGCCGTTGGTGTCCACAGTGGACACCGAATGTCCGGGCACCGGCACGACCTCACGTGCTTGGGCAAGAAAGCAGCCGTCCGGCCCGACGCGTACGACCACACCGCCGCGACCACGGCCGGCGAGCGCACGTGCCGCCCGCGCCGGATCGGCGAGTCCGGTCATGACGGTCGCCTCGCGCCGGCTGCAACTCCACCAGTCCGTACGTGCGATGGCGGCCCGCAGCGCGTCTGCGGGGATGTCACCGACCAGTGGTCCCGGATCGACCACGACGGTCACCGCTGGATCGAGTTTCGTCAGCCAGTGAGCCAAAGCACGGCCGTTGTGTACGTCGAGCAGACCGTAACCGGAGACGTAGACGACGTCCTCGGACGCCGGCACGATGCGCTCCAGATGCTCGGTGTCCAGCCGCGACTCGGCGCCGAGGTTGGTCGCGAAGGTCCGCTCGCCGGCCGGGTCGACCAGCGCCACGTCATAGCCGGTGTCCTCCCCCAGAAACGCCGGCTGCAGCAGCTCGATGCCGGCCTTTTCCAGCTCCTGCCGGCAAAGCTCGCCAAAGGGACCGGTGCCGGTCAGTCCGGCGTACGCGACCGCCGCGCCTTGCCGGCGCGCACTGATCATCACGTTCAGGCCGCCGCCAGGGGTGATCTCGCTGCGCGTCGCCAGCACATCCCCGCCAGGCCGCGGAAAACCCGGCACGTACATGACGATGTCGACGATCACCGACCCGATGTGCACCAGCCGCGCCATCAACCGGTCCCCTTCCGAACGACCAGCAGGCCGCTCGCGGCGACCGCTCCGAGTACGAGTGCCAGGCCGGCGCCGCCAAAAGCCAACTCCCCTTGCGGCTGGCCGAGACCGAGGCCGACCGGATAGAGCGGCAGCCACACCAGCGGCGCGATCGCCGCTCCGGAAAACCGGAACGCCGAGACCACCGACACCGCGCCGCCGCGGTTGTCCGGCACCTCGCGGGCGCTCAGGTTTTGCAGGCCGACGTTGGCCAGCGACGAGACCGCACCGGCCGCGATCCACACGATGACGAGTACGGCCACCGAGGTCGTCCACGCGACCGCCGCCACCAGCAGGCCGCTCGCCGCCATGCCGACGGCGGTCGCGCGTACGGCCCCGAACCGCTCACAGACACCACCCCACAGCGTGGCCAGCGCCATGCCGGCCACACCGAATCCGACCAGCACCAGGCCGACCAGACCGTCCGGGATGCCGAGCCGGCGCTCGGCGTACAGGGCGACCAGGAAGACCACGCCGTTGGCGCCGAGATACGAGACAAGCGCGATGAAGGACTGCAGCCCCATCCGCACCGTCAGCAGCGGCCGGTACGAGGGCGCGCTCGCGCCCGGCCGCGGTGCACCTGGCGGCGGCGCCAGGGCGAGCAGCCCGGCGATCAGCGCGACGCCGACGAAGGCCCACCGCCACGAGAAGACGCCGGCGGCTGAGCCGAACAGCGGCGCCAGCGACATGCCGGCGGCCTGGCAGGCGCCGTACGTGCCGATCGACCGGCTGAGGCGCTCCGGCGGCACGGTGTCGGCGAGGCCGGCGATCAGCAGCGGCGTAGTGAAGGCGTTGGCCAGCCCCTGGAGTGCGCGCGCGACCAGGAACACGCTGATCGTCGGCGCGAGCGCGGCGAGCAGCGAGGCGACCAGATAGCCGCCGTACGCGATCAGCACCGACCGGCGCCGGCCGTAGCGCTCCCCCAACGTGCCGGATATGAGCTGAAAACCGGCGAAAACCACCATGTAGACGGTGAGCGAGGCGCCAGCCAGGCTCAGCTCGGCGTGGAAGCTGTCGGCGATCTCCGGCAGTACCGGCGAGACGACGCCTCCACCGAGCGGACCCAGCAGACCGCCGGCGTAGAGCGCGACGGCGCGCAGGCGCGTACTCGGATCGGTGTCGATGCGATCATCCTACGTTTGGCTGATCACCAGCCGCGTGTACGTCTTGTCGATGACCTCACCGCCATCGGCCGGAGTCGTCGGCGGCACGGCCTTGACGCACAGGCCGCTCGTGCCAGGACGGCCGGCCGCGTGCCACGCACGTACGTGGTCGAGCAGGCGAACGGTCAGCACGTCGCCGTCCGCGCCGAAACCGGTCGCGCCGATCGCCGACTCGTCCGGTTTTGTCAGAAGCGCCAGCCCGTCGCCGCCGGCCACGCCCGCGGTCATGCCGGTGTCCGGCTGCATCCGCACCGGCGCGGCGGCCAGCCACCGGTGGCCGTGCTCGTTGAGCACGCACCAGGCCGGCTCGTGGATCGCCAGCCAGAGGCTCAAGCCGCCAAACACTTCGGCGCCGCTCACCATCAGGTCCGTGACCTGCTCGTTTGTCGGCTCGTCGAGCAACTGGCCGATCCGGTCGGGGTCGAGGCCGTGCGGGTCCGGCAGCGACAGCGTCAGGCCAGGCCGCACCATGCGTACGACCTCGGGTCCGGCCATCCGGCCGCGCAGCCGCATGAAGCCACACGGCTCGACCGACCGGCTGACCCAGCCGTCGCCGTCGCGTTCGAAGGCGACGCTGCGCTGCACGCCACGTAGATCGAGCGGCAGCACCATCCGGCCCGCTGGCGCGAGCTGGTCACGCCAGGACGGTGAGATGTCCCAGACGCCGACCGTGCAGATCAGCCGATCGTACGGTGCGCCATCCGGCACTCCGTCGGCCCCGTCGCCGCACACCACCGTGACATTCGGCGTGTCCGCCAGGTGTTTTCGTGCCGTGTCAACGGTTTCCTGGTCGATGTCGACACTCACCACACTGCCGGTGTCGCCGGCCAGATGGCCGAGCAGGGCCGCGTTGAAGCCGGTCCCGGCGCCGATTTCCAGCACTCGCTGGCCCTCGCGTACGTCCAGCTGCTCCAGCATCACCGCCATGATCGCCGGTTGCGACGACGAGCTGATCGGCAGGCCGCTCTCGTCGCGACGGGTCACCACCGGCTGGTCGCGATAGACCTCGTCGATCGCCACCTCGGGCAGAAAGCGGTGACGCGGGACCGCGCGAAAGGCCGCCAGCACGCGCTCACCCGCGTACGACGTGATCATGTCGACCATCTGGTCCCGCTGCCGCCGCCAACCAGCCATACCCCCGAGTGTCGCACTAATCCACTGTGGACAGCCGCGCGATCTCCGCCATTTCCTCGGCGGTCAGTGCCGCCTTGTGCAACGTCCCCAGGTTTTCCTCGACCTGCTGGAGCGTCCGGCAGCCGGGGAGCGGGATCGTACGCGGACTCCGAGCCAGGTTCCACGCGAGCGCGCCCTGCGCCAAAGTCCGTCCGCCGCCACGCAAGATCTCGCGTATCGCGTCACGCCGCGCCAGAAACTCCGGTGCCGGACGGCCATCGACGAACCACCGCAACCACTCCGGATTGGTCGCGCGGATGTCCGCGCCGCCGATCCGCGTGTCGGCGGTGATCTTGTCGCTCAACAGCCCCATCGCGAGCGGACTGCGGTTGAAGCTGGCCAGGTCGTGCCGCTCGCACAGCGCCAGCATCTCGGGCGCGTCGCCGAGCACGTTCAGCTCGTGCTGGATGACCGACGCGTGGGCATCGGCGAACAGCTCGGCGCGATCCAGGTCGTCGGTGCTCCAGCCGTACGCCCGGATTTTCCCTTCGTCCAACAGCTTGTCGCAGGCTGCGACCAACTCGCCAGCTATCTCGACCGGCACGCTGACGTGCAACTGGAGCACGTCGACGTGGTCGGTCTGCAAGCGCCGCAACGATTTTTCCAGCGCAATCCGTACGTATTCCGGCGACCGGTCCTCCGGCCCCATCACCTTGCTGGCCTCGTCGTACGTGTTTCCCCATTTGGTGGCGATCACCACGTCGTCGCGCCGGCCCGTGAAAGCGCGGCCGATCACCGTTTCGGAGTGGCCGGCACCGTACACGTCGGCCGTGTCGATGAGATTCGCACCGAGCTCGACGGCCCGGTGCAGCATCCGGATCGACTCCTCGTCGTCCACCTCTCCCCAGCCGAGCGCCGATCCCGTTGTGCTGTGGAACGGGCCGCCGATGGCCCAGGTGCCAATGCCGATGTCGCCGACCTCGATGCCGCTGCGACCGATTGTCCGAGTCACCCTGATCTCCTCATGAATCGCCGGTGACCCGACGATAATCCGGCCGTACGGCCGCCGACCGGTCCAATCGTGCGGCCGGAAACCAGGCCAATCAGTCGAACGGCAGGCCGACGTAGTTCTCCGCCATGCTCGTCGCCGCGGCCGTCGAGCTCGTCGTGTAGCGCAGCTGCGACAGCTGGAGCCGCTGCGCGAACGGGTCGTCCTCCGGGAAACGGTGCAGCATCGAGGTCATCCACCAGGAAAAATGCTCGGCGCGCCAGACCCGGCGCAGGCAACTTTCCGAGTACGCGTCGGCCAGATCGGCGTTCGCTTTGGTGAGCAGCTCGGTCAGGGCGCGAGCCAGCAGGCGTACGTCGGCGACCGCGAGGTTCATCCCCTTCGCGCCGGTCGGCGGCACGATGTGTGCCGCGTCGCCGGCCAGGAAGAGCCGGCCGTAACGCATCGGCTCGACGACGAAACTGCGCATCGCCGCGAGCAGCTTGTCGACGACCGGCCCTTCGTGCAAGGAAAAACCGTTGCCGAGCCGGAGCCGGGCGTGCAGCTCGTCCCAGATCCGCTCGTCCGGCCAGTCGGCCAGCTGCTCCTCCGGCGACACCTGGATGTATAGCCGGGTCAGCTCCGGCGATCGCATGCTGTGCAAGGCGAAACCGCGCTCCGAGTAGGTGTAGATCAGCTCCTCGTGCGACGGCGGTGTCCGTGCCAGGATCCCCAGCCAGGCAAACGGATACGTACGCTGGAAGACCCGCAGTTTGTCTGCCGGAATGCTCGGCCGGCTGACACCGTGGAAGCCGTCGCAGCCGGCGATCACGTCGCAGTCGAGCTGCCGCACTTTGCCTTCAGCGTCAACGAAAGTGATCCGCGGCCGGTCGGTCGTCAGGTCATGCAGGCACACGTCGGTGCTCTCGAAGAGAATCCTGCCGCCGTCGGCCAGGCGCCGCGCGATGAGATCCTTGACGACCTCCTGCTGGCCGTAGACGGTGATCGTCTTGCCGGTCAGCTCGGCCAGCGGCATGCGGTGGTCGGCGCCGTCGAACCGCAGCACCAACCCCTCGTGCGGCAGTCCCTCCCTCGTCATCCGCTCACCGACACCGACCTCGCGCAGCAGCTCCGCGGTCGGATGCTCCAGGACGCCGGCGCGTACGCGCTGCTCCACGTACGCACGATTGCGCGCTTCAAGGACGACCGACTCGATGCCGGCGAGATGCAGCAAATGCGACAACAACAACCCCGCCGGCCCCGCTCCGACAATCCCCACCTGCGTCCGCACCGGCGCGGCCTCCTTCCCGTCGTTTCGGTCCAGCTTGGCCGGCCCGGCGGCCGGTCGGCGCACGGTCTTCCGATGACCGGAAGTGGCGATGTGCCGACCGACCCGAGCCGGCAGTCTGACACCGACCGTACTCGGCAGAGGAGGCGCCGATGTCGACCGTACAAATCGCCAGCAGTGACCTCGATCCGTTCTCCGACGAGTTCCTGGCCGAGCCGTACGAACCGCATCGGCACCTCCGGGACGCCGGACCGGTGGTGTGGCTGGAAAAATACGGCTTGTGGGCGATGGCGCGATATGCCGAGGTGCGCGCCGCGCTCAGTGACGCCGAGACCTACTGTTCGTCGGCCGGGGTGGGCATTTCCGACTTCCGCCGGGAAAAGCCGTGGCGCGTACCAAGCCTGCTGCTGGAGGCCGATCCACCCGAGCACACCAGGGCACGTGCGGTGATCAGCAAGGCGTTGTCGCCGGCGACCGTACGCGGCCTCCGCGACAATTTCCGTGCGACCGCTGACAAACTGGTGGACGAGGTGGTCGCGGCCGGTGAGTTGGACGCGATAGCCGACTTCGCGACCAGGTTTGCGCTCACCGCCTTCGCGGACGCCGTGGGCCTGCCGGCCGCGGAGCGGGAAAACCTGCACTCGTACGGAAACATGGTGTTCAACACGTTCGGACCGCGCAACCACCTCTTCGAGGAGGCGGTCGCCGGTGCCGGGCCGGTCCGCGAGTGGATCGACGCGCACTGCCAGCCGGACCTGCTCGCGCCGGACGGTCTCGGCATGCGTATCCACCGGATCGCCGCCGAACACGGACTGTCCACATCGGACTCCGCGTTGCTCCTGCGGTCGTTTCTGTCCGCCGGCGTCGACACGACCGTCCACTCGCTGGGTAACGCCATCTTCTGTTTCGCCGAGAATCCCGCCGAATGGGACGCGTTGCGCGCCGAGCCGGCGCTGGCGCGGACCGCACTCGACGAGGTGATCAGATACGAGTCGCCGGTGCAGACGTTTTTCCGTACGACCACACGCGAAGTCGACGCCGGCGGGGTACGCGTCCCGGCCGGCGCCAAGGTGTTGCTGTTCCTGGGATCCGCCAACCGCGATCCGCGGCACTGGGACGCCCCGGACCGGTTTTCGGTGCGCCGCCGGGTCGCCGGTCACGTCGGCTTCGGCTTCGGCATCCACGCCTGCGTCGGCGCGGTCATGGCACGGCTGGAAGGCGAGATCGTGCTCGCCTCCATGGCCGAGCGGATCGGGCGTATCGAACCGGCCGGAAAACCGCGGCGGCTGCTGAACAACACGCTGCGCGGCCGCACGCACTTGCCAGTGCGCGTGGTCGTGTGAGACTGGACCGGAAGATCGACATTCCGGAGAGTGGACATGCGGGTCGTTATCGCTGGCGGACACGGTCAGATCGCGCTGCGACTGGAGGCGCTCCTTGCCGGCCGCGGCGACGAGGCGGTCGGCCTGATCAGAAACCCCGATCACACGGCTGACCTGCAAAAACGTGGCGCCACCTCGGTCGTGCTGGACTTGGAGAACAGCACCGTCGACCAACTGGCCGACGTGCTCACCGACGCCGACGCGGTGGTCTTCGCCGCCGGCGCCGGCCCGGGCAGTGGTGCCGCGCGCAAGGACACCGTCGACCGCGACGCGGCGATCCTGCTCGCCGACGCCGCAGAATCCGCCGGCGTGCGCCGCTATGTGATGGTGTCGGCGTACGGAGCCGACAACTACGACCCGGACTCCACCGAGGTCTTCCAGATCTACCTGCGCGCGAAGGCACAGGCCGACGCGGACCTGCGCGGCCGCGAGCTGGACTGGACCGTCGTACGGCCGGGGTCGCTCACCGACGACCCCGGCACCGGCCAGGTCACCATCGACGAGTCGGTGCCGCGCGGCCGGATCACCCGCGACGATGTCGCTGCGCTTTTGCTGCACATACTGGACAATCCGTGCACGGCGTCGATGCAGTTCGAGGTCGTCGGTGGCTCCACACCGATCGCCGACGCACTGGCCACCTTCGCCCGTGAGCACTAGGGTCTGTTCCAGGAGCTGCGGAGCTTGAGTTCTTGACCTGGTGCCCGATAGCTGGGCGCGCGTCGCGGCCGGGGAAAGCGCGAACCAAGCAGGCCCACATGCACTTATCGGCTTCACATAGTGGTTCGTCTCGCCACGTACCGGGACGCCACGGCGGCACCCTTACCCTTGGCAAAAGCGTCGACAGGCGGCGAGGTCAACTGAGCGACTGCCAGCGGTGGACGAACGCGGCCGGGTCGGCGATGGCGCCGATCAGGCGCAGGCGCGCCATGCCGCCGTCTGGAAACACGTCCATCCGCACCTCGCTGACCACCTCGGCGGAGTCGAGCAGAAACCGGTGCCGTGTGTCCGGCTGCAGGCGCGTACGCGGCAGCAGTTCCACCGACTTTTCGCCGGCCAGGCCGCGTAAGGTCGCGAAACCCGGCGCGTTTCCCTTGAAATGCGAGGTGTCCAGCTCAGCCAGCCGCACACGTCCCGGCGCGGCAAGGCCTACGGTCACCCAGTCGTTGCCGTCGTCGCGCCGTCGCGCGGTCTCCCATCCCTCCCCCATCACCCGAGCGAATCCCGGCAGCAGCAGGTTTTGCGGCGAACCATAGAACATGTCGCTGCAGCCGACAACCCGGCCGCCGTTTTCCAGCGCCGCAAGGTCCATCGAGGACAGATCGAGCAGCCGCGGGTCGGCGACCGGCTCACCGTGCACGCGAAACCGCGCCACCCCGCCGTCCGGATAGATCGACAGGCGTACGTGCGTGAACCTTTTCGACGGAACAACCGCGAAGACGTTGGCGGAGTCACCTTTCAGTTTGCTACGCCGCAAAAGCGGCTGCCAGGTCGCGTCGGCCAGCTCTTCCGGACTCGGATAGCCGTCCACGGCAGCCGCCTCGACCGACGCCTCCGGCGGAAAGTTTCCGGTGAAGAATGACGTATCGATGACGACACCGTGCACGATGCCTGGCACGCCGAGGCGTACGATCGCGTGGTCGTGACCGGCTTCGCGTCGCCGTCTGGTCTCCCAGCCGTCGTAAACCTGTCCTTTGGCGCCGAAAGTGTAACGGTTGAAGACCGGAGCCTCTGGTTTGATGAGGTTTTCGCGCTCGGCGAAGAACTCGTCGTTGGCCGCCACGACACTGCCGCTCAACGCGCGTGAGGCCAGGTCGGGCAGTTGCCGCCAGTCCGGCTCGGTCATCGATCTCCTCGCGCCAGCAGGATTCCGTCCGCGCTCTCGCCGGTCACCGCTCGTCCGCGCAGCCACGTTTGCCTGACGACACCGGCAAGAGCACGACCATCGTACGCGGACACCTTGTTGCGGTGATGCAGCTGCCGAGCGTCCACCACGCGCGCGTCATCCGGTGCGAACACCACGAAATCCGCATCGCAGCCGATCGCCAGCCGGCCTTTGCGTTGCAGGCCGGCGATTCGAGCGGGGCCGGCCGCCAACCAATCGACCGCGTCCGCGAGGCTGAAGCCGCGCGGCCTCGCCTGCGTCCAGACAGCCGACAAACCGACCTGCAGACCGGAAATGCCACCCCAGGCCGCGCCGAAGTCGGGCACCTTCAGGTCGGCCGTGGCCGGCGAGTGGTCGCTCACCACACAGTCGATCACGCCGTCCGCCAGACCCCGCCACAACATCTCCCGGTTCATAGCTGACCGGATCGGCGGACAGCACTTGTAACGCGTCGCACCGTCCGGGATCTCCTCGGCGCAGAAGGAAAGATAATGCGGACAGGTCTCAACGGTCAGCCGTACGCCATCGCGCTTCGCCTCCGCTATCAACGGCAACGCCGACGCACTCGCCAGATGCAGGACGTGTACGCGAGCGCCTGTGCGCCGCGCCGCCTCGATCACGCCTTCGATCGCCATGATCTCGGCGCTTTCCGGCCTGGAAGCCAGAAAATCATCGTAGCGCGCGCCGCTTGGCTGTCGCGCCGACGCGATGATCTCGCTGTCCTCGGCATGGACAAGCATCAACGCATCCGGCCCACGCAGCTCCTCCAGCGCCGCGGCGAACTGCGCCGGCGTCAACGCCGGAAACTCCTCGACTCCGGAATCCAGGAGGAAACTCTTGAAGCCAAACACGCCGGCGCGATGGAGTTCCTCGAGCCGGCCCAGGCTGGATGGCACCGCACCGCCCCAAAAACCGACATCGACATACACCTGCGGACCAGCCGTCCGCTGTTTTTCCTTCAATGCCGGCATGTCGACGGTCGGCGGGATGCTGTTGAGCGGCATGTCGATGATCGTGGTGACACCACCGGCCGCGGCCGCGCGAGTCGCCGTCGCGAAACCTTCCCATGACGTGCGGCCGGGATCGTTCACGTGCACATGGCTGTCCACCAATCCCGGCAACAAAATCTCGTCGTTCGCCAGTTCCAGCACCGAGTCAGCGGTCAGCCCGGCCGACATCGCCACAATGACGCCATCGCGGACGCCCAACGTGCAGTCACGTTCGACGCCATCGACTATCGCGCGGCGCGCGCGTACGACCAGGTCGAGATCAGCCATGTGCCAACGCGAGGTGCTCAGGCCGCACTGGTACGCGCGTCAACGCGACGCCGGTCGCGGCGCGGATCGCCGCCACGATCGCCGGCATGGAGGAAATCGTCGGTGGCTCGCCGACACCTCGCAGGCCGTACGGTGCGTGCGGATCCGCCAGCTCCAGCACGTCGACGGCCATCGGCGGCATGTCGAGAATCGTCGGGATGAGATAGTCGGTGAACGACGGATTGAGCACCTTTCCGCCGGACAACTGGATTTCCTCCATCACCGCGAGGCCAAGACCCTGCGCCGAGCCGCCGTGGATCTGGCCGACCAGTGCGGTCGGGTTCATCGCCTTGCCGACATCCTGCGCACACGCCAGCTCGACGACCTTCACCAGGCCGAGCTCGACATCGACGTCCACGACCGCTCGATGCGCGGCGAAAGCGTACTGGACATGGGCAAAACCCTGACCGGTCCGCGGATGCAGCGCCCGCGTCGGCCGGTGCCGCCACTCGACTTCCTTGTCCAGCACCCGATCCCCGACCAGGTCCACCAGATCGACGAGTACGCCGCCGAGCGTCGAGACGACCTTTCCACCGGCGACCGACAACTCACCGACATCGTCAAACCGATGGCGTACCAGCGAAAACAGCTCGGCGCGCAGCTCGCGGCAGGCGGCCTGCACGGCACCGCCGGTGACATAGCTCTGCCTCGACGCCGAGCTCGAGCCGGCGCTGCCGATGCTCGTGTCGGCCGGCTCGACCACCACGCGCTCCACCCCGAGCTCGGTCCGGGCGATTTGTGCCTGCAAGGTCACCAAACCCTGGCCAACCTCAGCGGCGGCGGTGTGGACCGAGACGACCGGCTCCCCGCCGATGATCCGCAACCGTACGCGGGCCGTCGAGTAATCGTCGAATCCTTCGGAAAAACCGACGTTCTTGATGCCGACGCCATAGCCCACGCCGCGTACGACGGACTCGCCGTGCGTCGTGTTCGCATAGCCGCCGGGAAAATCGCCGAGCCCGGTGGCCGCCGGCGGCAACGGCCGGTCGCGTACCAGCTCCAGCAGCCGCGCGACCGGTGCCGGCGAGTCGACGACCTGACCGGTCGGCAGCGCCGATCCTTCCGACATCGCGTTGCGGATCCGCACCTCGACCGGGTCGATGCCGACCGCGGCCGCGAGCTTGTCCATCTGCGACTCGTACGCGAAAGCCGCCTGCACCGCGCCAAAACCGCGCATCGCACCGCACGGCGGATTGTTGGTGTACATGCCGTAGGCGTCCATCACGACGTTCGGCACCTCGTACGGCCCGACGCCGAGCGTCGCGGCGTTTCCGGTCACGGCGGCGGTTGTGGCCGCGTACGCGCCGCCGTCGAGCACGATCCGCGCCTTGACGTAGATCAGCTGTCCGTCGCCATCCGCACCGTGCTCGTAACGCATGACCGCTGGATGCCGGTGCACGTGACCAAAAAACGACTCCTCGCGGCTGTAGACCATCTTCACCGGCCGGCCGGTGCGCAGCGCCAGCAGGCACGCGTGGACCTGCATCGACAGGTCCTCACGGCCGCCGAAGGCTCCGCCCACGCCGGCCAACGCCAGCCGCACGTTGGCCGCCGGCAGGTCAAGCACCTCGGCCACCTGCCGCTGGTCGACGTGCAACCACTGTGTGGCAACGTAAAGATCGACACCGCCGTCATCGGCCGGCACCGCCAGGCCGGACTCCGGACCTAAGAATGCCTGGTCCTGCATGCCGACCTGGTATTCGCCGGTGACGACGACCGGCGCCGTGACGTCCGGATCGCCGGACCGGATCGGCACATGGCGGACGATGTTTCCGCCGCCGGGTGCGTGATCGTGCAGCAGTGGCGAATCCGGCTCAAGCGCGGCGACCGCATCGGTGATTGGCGTCAAGACCTCGTAGTCGACGGCGATCGCGGCGGCCGCCCGGCGGGCGGTTTCCGGGTGGTCGGCGGCGACGATCGCGACCGCTTCGCCTTGATAGCGCACGACATCCTCGGCCAGCACCGGCTGGTCACGCTCGTCCTGGCCATAGCGGTTGGGGCCCGGCACATCGGAATGCAGCAGCACGGCATGGACGCCGGAGATCGCAAGCGCCGGCGCGATGTCAACGGATGCGATGCGTGCGTGTGGATGTGGACTGCGCAGCGTCGCACCCCACAGCATGTCGGCGGCGAAAAGGTCAGAAGAATAGGCAAACTCGCCACGCACCTTCGGCACTCCGTCGGGACGTGTCGGACTTTCGCCCACACCACCGTGCACACGGATGTCAGGAGAGGTTGTTACGGTCATCGCTCTGCCAATCGCCGGCTCGCCACGCGCAACTCCGCGGCGAGTTGTTCTTCGTCCACACCGGTCAGCTGGCCGTCCGTCACCACCGGCCGGCCGCCAACGGTCAGCAGAGCCAGTGGCGGCACCGGACCGAGCACCAGCGCGGCGACCGGGTCGGCGATGCCGGCATGCTCGAAGCCGTCCAGCCGCCACAGCGCCAGATCCGCCAGCTTCCCCGGCTCGATCGAGCCGATTTCCTTTTCTCGACCCAAAACTCGCGCGCCACCGATGGTCGCGATCCGCAGCGCCTCACGCGCGGACAATGCCGCAGGACCACCGCGTTGGCGTGCCAGATACATCGCCTGACGCAGCTCCTGCAGCAGGCCACCGTCCTCGTGCGAGGCGGCGCCGTCCACGCCGAGACCGACCGGCGCACCGGCCCCGAGCAGGTCGGCCGTCCGCGCGATGCCGGCGCCGAGCCGCGAGTTGGAGCTCGGGCAGTGCGTCACACCGGTGCGCGTCGATGCGAGTTTTTCCACCGCGGAGTCGGAAAAGTGGATGCCGTGCGCGAACCAGCTGTCGCCGCCGAGCCAACCGAGCCGTTCCGCGTATTCCAACGGCGTGCAGCCAAACTCGGCAAGACACTGCTGCTCTTCCTCGACGGTTTCGGCAAGATGCGTGTGCATGCGTACGTTCATCGAGCGCGCCAGCTCGGCACCGCGGCGCATCAGCTCCTCGCTGACCGAGAACGGCGAACACGGTCCGACCGCGACCCGGATCATCGAGTCGAAGGCCGGATCGTGATATTTGCCGATCGCGTCAGCGGTCCCGGCGAGCGCACCGTCGATGGTCTCCACGATGTTGTCCGGCGGCAGGCCGCCATGCGATACGCCGCGGTCCATCGATCCGCGGATCGCGTGCAGCCGGATGCCGACACGCTCACCCGCACTGACCAATGCGGCGAAAACATCACCGCCATTGGACGGAAAAACGTAATGGTGATCGGCCGCGGTCGTGCATCCGGTCTGCGCGAGCCTGGTCAGGCCGGCACTCGCGGCAGCGTGCACGATGTCCGCGTCGAGCCGTCCCCAGACCGGATAGAGCTCGGTCAGCCACTCGAAAAGGATCGCTTGCTGCGCGTAGCCGCGGGTGGCCCACTGGTAAAGATGGTGGTGAGTGTTGACAAAACCCGGAGTCAGCAGGCATTCGCGGCCGTCGACATAGTGAGCGTCGAGTCCCTTCGGCGCGGCGCCACCGCCAACGGCCTGGATCCGGCCGTCTACCACGATGACATGCCCTGTCGCGTGCTCGGTGCCCGCCGCGTCCACAGTGGACACGGCCGCACCGTCGATGACGAGCTTCATGACCGGCTCGCAGCCAGCCGTACGGCCTCGATGATCTTCTCGTAACCCGTGCAGCGGCACAGGTTTCCGGCCAGCGCCTCGCGGATCTGCGCATCCGACGGATGCTTCTGCCTGGCCAGCAGGTCGTCGGCGGCGACCAGCAACCCGGGCGTACAGAATCCACATTGGACGGCGCCGGCATCCAGAAACGCCCGCTGCAACGGATGCAGCGACTCACCGTCGGCCATCCCCTCGACCGTGCCGACCTCGGCGCCTTCGGCCTGGCCGGCGGCGACCAGGCAGGAACACACCGGCCGGCCGTTGAGCTGGACCGTACAGGAGCCACATTCGCCCTGTTCACAGGCGTTCTTGGCGGCCGGATAGCCGAGCCGCTCGCGGAGCAGGAACAGCAGGCTCTCGGTCTCGCCGACATTGTCGGTCACATGCGGCCGGCCGTTGACCGTCAGGTTCACGCGCATTGCCGTGCTTCTTTCTGGTAATCGAGCCAGGTCCAGGTCAACGTGCGCCGAGCCAGCACGGCCAGAGCATGCTTGCGATACGCGGCGGTGGACCGCACGTCGTCGATCGGCGCCGCGGCCTGAGCCACCAGCTCGCCGAACTCCTTGACCACCGAATGCGGCAGCGGCCGCGCCGGATTGGCCCAGCGACCGGAAAGTTCGGCCGCGAGGAATGCTTCCGCGGCCGGCGTACGACGCGGCGTCGGCGCAGCGGAGCCGATGCCGGTGCCGACCTGGCCAGTGACCGGATCGAGCGCCAGCGCGAAGGAGCACACCGCGATGACCATCGCGTTTCGCGTGCCGACTTTGGAAAACTGCTGCGGTCCGGCGGCCACCGGCAGGTCGACAGCGGTGACGATCTCATCGTCAGCCAGCGTGGTTTTCTTGAGTCCGACGAAGAAATCGTCGATCGGCACGACACGGCTGCCGTGCACCGACGCGACCCGCAGGCTCGCTCGGCTCGCCAGCAGCGGCGGATGCGCGTCGCCGGCCGGTGAGGCCGTGCCGAGGTTTCCGCCGACAGTCCCGCGATTGCGGATCTGCGGTGAGCCCACTGTGCGGCTGGCCAGGGCCAACCCGGGCACCAGCTGACCGATCTCCTCGATGATCCGTTGGTATGGCACGGTCGCGCCAATCACTACGCGATCTTTTTCGCGCCACCACTGCGAAAGCTCCGGCACCGCGGTCAGGTCGACCAGCGGCTTCGGCCGCAGCCGGCCGAAATTGGCGGCCACCATGACATCGGTGCCACCGGCGAGCAGGCGTGCCCGCGGATCCTCGGCCTTGACCGCGAGCGCCTCAGCCAGGCTGGCTGGACGATGGAACGACATCGCTGTCTCCTGCGTCTTCCTCGCCGGCGTCGCGCCGGCCAGGGACATGGTTGAAAAGTACGTTCAGCAGCACGGCGACCAGGCAGCCGGCGCTGATGCCGGAGCCAGCGATCACCTGGAACCACGAGGGAAAATGCTGGTAGAGGTCCGGCACCACAGTCGGCGCGAGGCCTACCCCGAGAGCCGCTGCGACCAGCACGAGATTGTGCCCGGACAACTCGGCCTTCGCCAGCAGCCGGATGCCATAAGCAGCGACGGTGCCGAACATGGCGATGCCGGCGCCGCCGAGCACTGGCTGCGGCACCGCCGCAACGATCTCGCCGAGCGGCCGGATCAGGCCAAGCACCACCAGAATTCCGCCGCCCACGGCAACGACGTAGCGGCTGCGGACCCGGGTGAGACCGACCAGGCCGACGTTCTGCGCGAAGGCAGTGTAGGGAAACGTGTTGAAGACTCCACCGAGCACAGTGGACAGTCCGTCGGCGCGCAGGCCGTCGGAGAGCGTACGCCGGTCGACCTGCTTGCCAGTGATCTCACCGACGGCGAGGATGTCGCCGGTCGTCTCGGTCATCGTCACGAGCATCACGACCAGCATCGAGACGATCGCCGCCACGCCGAAGGTGGGCAGGCCGAAGTGGAACGGTGTGCTGACGCCGAAAAATCCGACCTGAGTGACCGACGAGAAGTTGGTGAAGCCGAGCGGGATGCCGACCAGTGTGCCGATCACGATGCCGAGCAGCACGGCGATGCGGCCCCAAAAACCCGGCGCGAACCGCTGGATCAGCAGGATGAGCACCAGAACGCCGAGCGCCATCGCCAGGTTGGCCGGCTTTCCGAAACCCGGCGCGCCGACGCCGCCGGCGGCCCAGTTGGCCGCTACCGGCAGCAGCGAAAGGCCGATGATCGTAATCACCGTGCCGGTCACCAGCGGCGGGAAAAACCGCAGCAACCGTCCGAAAACCGGTGCCAGCAGCACCATGCCGAGGCCGGAGACGATCACCGCCCCATAGATCGCCGGAAGGCCGCCGGTCGTCGTGCCGATCAACACCATCGGCGTCACCGCGGCGAACGTGCAGCCCTGCATCAGCGGCAGCCGTACGCCGAAGCGCCACACGCCGATGCACTGGATCAGTGTGGCGACACCGGAAACCAGCAGGTCGGCGCTGATCAGATACGCGAGGTCGGTGCTCGACATCTTCAGCGCCGAGCCGACGATCAGCGGCACCGCCACGGCGCCGGCGTACATCGCGAGCACGTGCTGCAGCCCGAGCGACAGCAGCCGGCCGATCGGCGGGACCTCGTCCACCGGATGCACGGTCATGTGCCGTCCCTGGTCACGGTCGCCGCGATCAGCCCGTACGGCCGGTCGGTGGCGTGGAAGACCACGCCCGGATTGTCCAGCCCGAACGGCGAAAGATCGACCGGGATGTGGTGTTTGTTGGGTAACTCCAGGCGAATCTCGGCCAGCTCCGGCCGCTCGTCCAGCACCGCGCGACCCATCGCGAAAAGCGTCTGCTGCAGCGAAAGGCTGTAGGTGCCGGCGAAGGTGTCCAGCAACAGCCGCACAACCGCCGCGTGCGACTCGGCCCAGTCGCAGGTGCCGGTGTGCCGCCAGCGCGCGGTCAGCGCCGTCGCCAGGATGCGGTCCTTGGTCTCCGCCAACGTCGTGTAGGGATCCTTTGGATAGCCCCAGAACTCCGAGTCCGTCGTGTTCATCACGACCAGATCGGTGATGCCGGACCAGGTCCGCAACGAGCCGTCGAAGGTGACGCTCGCCGTCCGTGTGCCGGCGGCGCGTACGAACGAGTGGTGCGCCAGCCGGTCCCACCGGTATGCCTCGATGTCGACCACCGCGCGATGAATCGCCGGCTGGCTCTGGACGAAATGCCGCGCGAGCCGGGCCGCGAAGTCCTCCGGCTCGCCGATGCCGTCGCGGGCGAAGGCGAAAACGGTGTTTTTCTGCGAATCTGTCGGCAAAACGGCGCCGTTGTCGCCGGTCAGGTGCGTCGCGGACAGGTCACCGGACAGCGCGGTCGTCACGTTCAGGTCGACGAGCCGGTGACCGTCTGGATCGCGATCCACCGTCACGACACGAGTTTCGGCCTTGCCGTAGGAATTGTCGCCGAGCACTATCGCCATTACGAACCTCGGTATGTCGTGTAGGTGTATGGCCCGAGCAACAGCGGCACATGCAGATGCGCCTCGCTGTCCACGACTCGGAAGCTCACTGCCGCCTCAGGAAAGAAGGCGTCCGGACCGAGGTAGCCGCCGGTGTCGAAGACCAGCCGGTAGGTGCCGGCCGCCAGCTCGAAGTCCCAGCGGATCCGGCCATCGCCGTCGGTTTTGGCTTCGGCTATGACATCCGCGCCGCGTTCGAGGCGTACGGCCACACCTGCCGCCGGCCGGCCGCTGGTGGTGTCGAGGATGTGCGTGGACAGCGTCATGCGATCCTCGCCAACCGGAGCCGTACGATTTTCGTCAGCTCCTCGCGCGTGACCGCCGCCTCGGTGGCGTCGTCATTGGCGAGCCTTGCCCGTAAGGCCGCCAAAATCTGCGAAGCGGACAGGCCGGTGGCGCAGATCAGGAACACGCGGTCGAAACGTTTTTCGTACGCCGCGTTGGCTTCCACCAGCTCCGTCGCGTCATCGGTCGCGGCGGCCGACTGCTCCTCTCGCGACCACTTTGCTTCCATGCCACCGGTCGCGCGCTCGCCGATCCGCGGATGCGCGGCCAGAGCGCGCTCGATCTCCGGCCAGCTCAGGCCGGCGATGACCTTGTCGGAATAACCGACCAGCTCGTCCAAACTTGCGTACGGTCGCCGAGACAGCACTGTGCGTACCCATTCCGGCGAGGCACAACAGGCCGACAGTCGCCGCTCAGCTTCGTCGGCAGGCAGCTCGTTCAGCGCGACCATCCCCTCAGTAAATCCCCCGGCGAGAACCACAGCCAGTCACCGAAAACACCAAATGCGCGGCGCGGCCGGGCACCCGTCTTGTAGATTTCTCCAATCATGCGACTCGGTGCCCTGCTCGACGACCCGGAGCTGCGACTGCGGCTGCTCGCCGGGGCCGAACGGCTGGACCGCGAGGTGCGCCAGACGATCACCACCGACCTGCTCGACCCGAGCCGGTTCCTGTCCGGCGGCGAGCTGGTGCTGACCGGGCTGATGTGGTGGCAGCACGCCGGCGACACCGAGCGTTTCGTGGCGACCATCGCCGACGCGGGTGTCGCCGGCCTCGTGGTCGGCGCTGCCGGCGTCGACGGCCTGCCGGACGAGCTGGTGCCAGCCTGCGAGAGGCACGGCGTGCCGCTGTTCGAGGTGCCGGTCGACTTCAACTTCGCGGTCATCACCGAGCATGTCGTGCTCGCGCTGGCCGCAGAGCGCCGGCTGCCGTTCCCCGCCGGTGCCGACCTGGCCAGCGGCCTCGCCGCCGTGGCGGCCGAGCTCGGGGCCGTCTGCCGCGTCCTCGCACCGACCGGCCGCCTCGTCGCGGGCCCCGCGACCGATCTCGGACGTACGCTCGCGCGGCACTGCCTGTCCGGCGAGCCGCTGCCGACGCACACGCTGATGCCGTCGGCGGCGCCACTGACCAGCTGGTTCGTGGCCGTCGACGGCGACGGCGAGCGGTGGTCGGCCAGCCAGCGACGGCTGGTCGAGCGACTTGTCGAGCTGGTGGCGGCGCAGCGTACGGCGTGGATGTCCGCTGTGTCGATGTCCGGCGTCGCCGGCGATGATGCGCTCGTGCTGGCCAGCCCTGATGCTGACGTGCTGGCTGAGCTTGCCGCGGTGCTTGCGGACGACATCCGACTCGTCTGCTTAGACGACCTCACGTATGCGTTTGTTCCGGCGCTCGGTCGTACGCTCGCGCAGGCGGCGGCCGAGCTCACCGACGCTCTGCGCGTGTTGACACACGGACTCGGCAGCGCTCAGCTCGCGGTCGGCCTCAGCTCGGAGGGCACCCCCGAGGCGGCCGACGCGTACCGGCTGGCGTCTCACCGCGCCGGCTCGGCCACGCTGGCGCTCGACACCGAGCTGACCTCCCATCGGTCTCTGTTGGCCGTGGTGCCGGACGAAGTGCGGACGATGTTCGCGCAGCGGCTGTTGGGTCCGGTTTACGCGTACGACCTGGAACATCGGTCATCTCTGACCGAGACGCTGCGAGTTTTCCTTGAGTGCAACGGGTCGTGGAACCTGACGGCGGAGCGGTTGCACGTACACGTGAATACGTTGCGGTATCGCCTGCGGCGGGTGGAGGAGCTCACCGGGCGCGATCTGGGGAGATTTGCGGATCGGGTCGATTTTTGGGTGGCGCTGGTGTGAGGGCGCTTTGTGGGGTGTGGCGCTATTTGTGGGTTAGTAGGGTCGTTGCGTTTTCTGGGTTTTTGGGGTGGGTCGGTGGATGGATAGGTGGATGGGTGGTGCGTGGGTTTTCTGGTTGGTGCGTTGGGTGGGTGGCGGGTTCGCCTGTTTGTTGCGTGGGTGGGTGGTTGGGTTTTTCGCCTGCGCGGCGGGCGCTCCTGCGCGGAGGGCGACCTCAAGGGAGGGGCGCGTGGATGCCAATCGTGTGCATTTGGGAGTGCGGGTGGCGGTTTGTGGGCGGGGCTGGGTCTTCCGGGCTTGCTCGTTCTCCCCGTATGGGAAGCAACCCGTCGGTCTGGACGCCAAACGATCGTGCTGTAGCGGCTGACTGCGTAATACTTGTTTAACAAGACATCAAAACGGACATCTGTTGCAGACCAGTAGTCACAACAGCATTATCAGCCTCAATAGTCACACCCGTCACAGCATCTGATGATCACGGCGGCATGAAGGCCTTGCCAGGGTACTTGTAGAAGAAAAATTCTGGAACTATTCTTCTGGATATGGAGACGCGGAAGATCACGGACCCGGAGGTCCTCAAAGGCCTCACACAGCCACTTCGCCGCAAGCTCTTCCGGCTCCTCCAGCAGATCGGGCCAGCGACCGCCGGCATGTTGGCCAAACGTACGGACAGTGATCCGGGGCTGGTCAGCTATCACCTACGTGAGCTGGCCAAACACGGGTTCATTGTGGAGGCTCCTGAGCTGGCCAGGGATCGCCGGGAGCGGTGGTGGCGGCTCGTGCCGGAGGCGACGAGTTGGGACACGCTCGATTTTCCGGGTCCGGAAGGCGCGGCGATCACCGACACGTTGAAGGCTCAGATGGTCGCCGACGAACTCGAACGGCTGACCACCTATCAGCGTACGTTCCACGCCTGGCCGCAGGAGTGGCAGCGCGCCTCGATGAGCAGCGACAGCCAGATCCGGATGACGCCGGACGAGCTGCGGCAGATGACGGCCGAGTTGCTGGAGGTCATCACCCGCTACACCGACCAGGGCCGCAACCCGGACGGTACGCCAATCCCCGATGACGGCCGCGAGTCGGTTTTCCTGTTCTTCCACGTCTTTCCGGAGAAACCGTGACCGTCGCCGCACCCGTACGGTCGGTCTATCGCGACCGCCAATATGTCCGCTACAGCGTCAGCCAGGCGGTCTCGATCCTCGGCGACCAGGTCTGGTATCTGGCGCTCTCCTGGTCGGCGACGCAGGCGAGTACGCCGGCGGTCGCCGGGGTCGTCGTGTCGATATCGGCACTTCCCCGCCTCGCGTTCATGCTGCTCGGCGGCCCGCTCGTCGACAGGTACGGGCCGCGTCGCCTGATGATCGGCAGCGACACGTTGCGCGCCATCGTCGCCGCGTCCGCCGCCGGCGTCGCGCTGTGGCAGCCGACGATCGGCCTGCTCGTCGTCGTGGCGCTGGTCTACGGTGCGGTCGACGCGGTCTTCCTGCCGGCCAACGGCGCGATGCAGCCGCTCCTGTTGGAGCCAAGCCAGTTCTCCTCCGGTGCGGCCTTCCGCGAGATCACCCAGCGCGCCGCGTTGACCGTCGGCGCTCCGCTTGGCGGCATTCTCGTCGCCACCGGTGGACTGCCGCTCGCCTGCGTGGTGGACGCGGCCACCTTCGTCTTTTCCGCGCTCGCACTGCGATCCGTACGGTCGCGGCCGGTCGAACGCAAGGCCAGCGAACCGTACGGCCGCGCGCTCCGCGAAGGTTTCCATTATCTGGCAACACATCGCGTGCTACGCGCGTCGATGCTGGTCGGTTTCCTGTCCAACGTCGGCTTCGTCGGACCAATGAACATGGGCCTGACCCTGCTCGCCGTCCAGCATGGCTGGGGCGCCACCGGCGCCGGCCTGCTGCTGGCCGGATTCGGCGTCGGCGCGGCGATTTCGGCCTTCGCCATGCTGCGGCTGCGGATCAGGAGGCGGGTCGGCCTGGCGTTCGCGATCATGCTGATCGCCGAAGGCTGCTGCCTGCTTTTCCTCGCGCTCTCGCCAAATCTCGCGCTCGCTGTGCTCGTCTGCTGCGCGGTCGGCGTCGGCAGCGGCATGCTCGGCGTGACCGCCACAGCACTCAACCAGCATGTCACCGACGACCGGTTCCGCGGCCGCGTCGGCAGTGTCAACTCGCTCGCCAACCTCGGCATCACGCCGCTCGCGATCGCCGCCACCGCGGCCGCCGTCGGCGCCTTCGGTGTGGTGCCGACCTTCGCAGGGAGTACGGCCGTCGAGCTGGCCGGCGCCGCGGTGTGCCTCCTCGTGCCGGAACTCCGTCGAGCCTCCATGTAGATATTTACTAGACCGGTCTCTATAGTTTCTCTCATGGCCGCACATGGACAGACCCGCCGACGCATGCTGACCACGGCTCGTACGCTCTTCGCCCGCCAGGGGCTGCACGGCACCGGCATCAACCAGGTGCTGGCCGAGGGCGGCGCACCGAAGGGCTCGATGTATTTCCACTTCCCCGGCGGAAAACAGCAGCTCGCCGCGGAGGCGATGGCGGCGTCCGCGACCGAGATGGCGGCCGCGATCAGGGCGACGATCGACGCGTACGACGACCCGCCGGCCGCCGTACGCGCGATGGCCGAGGCGCTTGGCCAGCGGCTCGCCGAGTCGGATTTCCAGGAGGGTTGCCCACTCGCCACTGTCGCGCTCGAAGCCACCGAAGGCGTACGCGACGCGTGTCGTGACGGCTATCAGCAGTGGCTCGATCTGATCACCGCCGACCTGACCGGCCATGGCATCGCCGCCGACCGCGCGAGCGGCTTGGCCGTGCTCATCCTGTCGTCCATCGAAGGCGCGCTGCTGTTGGCGCGCGTCCAACGGTCCCTGCGACCACTGCGTGAGGTCGCAGACCGCCTGGCTCCGCTGATTGCCGAGGAGATTTCCGTTGTCTGACAACATCTTGCTGGCCTGCTGCGGCGCGCTCGTCTCGACCGCCGGCCGGTTGGTCGCGCCGCGCCGGCCTGACCAGCGCTTCCTGGCAAATCTGACAAACGCCGGCCTGCCGCGTGCGCGTACGACCGTCCGACTCACGGCTCTGCATCAGGCCGACCAGTCGGCGCCGACCGCGATCGTCGCCGAAGGACTGCGCAAACCGCGTCGAGTCGCGATGACCATGGCGACGTACGTGATCGAGCATCCGCAGGCACGTTTCCTGGTCGATCCGGCCATGTGCGCCGACATCCACGAGCGTGTGTTGCCGGAGATTCCGCAACCGCTGCGACGCGTTGTGACGCCTGACAAAAACGTCGTCGGCCTGCCGGATGCGTTGGGTACGGTCGGACTCGACGTTACCGACATCGATTTTGTGACGCCTACGCACCTGCATTGGGACCATGTCGGCGGATTGCTTGAGCTACCGGCGAAAGTGCCGGTGCGTACGCTGCCGGTCGAGCGCGACACCGCCCTGCGTTCGGCACTCGGATTCGTGACCGGACCATTGGCCGGCCGTGACTTCGACACCTACGAGCTCGACGGTCCCCCGGTGTTGACTTTCGCACGCAGCCACGACGTTTTCGGCGACGGCTCCGTCGTGTTGGTCGATCTGGCCGGCCACACGCCAGGCAGCGTGGGCGTGCTGCTGGCGCTCGACGGCGGACCGGTGTTGCTGGCCGGTGACGCGGTGTGGCACGGCCTGCAAGCCAGGCACCTGCGCGAAAAGGCGCCGTTTCCGGGAAACCTGGTCGACTACGACCGCGACCTGGCTTTCGCGGCGATCCACCGGCTGCACGCACTTGCGCCGGAGGTCACGATCGTCGCCAGCCACGACCGCGACGCGGCGGCCGCCTTCATGCCTGCACTAGCGCGTTGAGACCGGCACGGTCGATGCCGGCGGTGGCCGCGACCTCGGCCTCGTCGACGGCACCACAGTCCAGGCCACGGATCAGGACGTTGGCCAGCGCACGCGCGGTCGCCGGCTCGTCCATCACCGCACCACCGCCGACACTGTCCACATAGGACCGCAGCCGCGCGGCCGCGGTCGGAAACGCGTCGCGGAAGAATCCGTACGTGGCCAGGTAACGCGTGACCAGATGACCGGGATGCATGTCCCAACCCTGGTAGAAACCGTGTTCGAGCGACCGTCGGACGAGCCTCGCGTGCAGCCGCCACACGGCATGTACGTGCGCGGCATCGCCGACCGGCACAATGTTGGTGGAGCCGTCCGACACGCGTACGCCGGTGCCGGCGGCGGCCAGCAACATCACGTTTTTCGCGTGGTCGGCGACCGGATGCGCCATGCTTTGGTACGCGGCGGCGATGCCGCAGGCGGCGCTGTAGTCGTAGGTCCCGTAATGCAGGCCGGTGCACCGGCCGTCGGCGGCCTGCACCATCGCGCTGACCGTGGCGGTGCCGTCCGAGCCCTGGATAGCTTGTGTGGTCTCGATCTGCAGCTCGAAGCGCAGCCGGCCGGCCAGGCCGAGCTCGATCTCCAGCCGGTCGGCCAGCCACACCATCGCCTCGACCTGCGCCACCGAGGTGACTTTCGGCAGTGTGACGACGAAACCCTCCGGCAGCTCGCCGAGTTCCTGCAGAAACAGCGACAGGCTGCGCACCGCGCGATGCCGCGTCCGCGGCTCGAAGCTCTTGATGCGTACGCCGAAAAACGGCGAGCCGAGCCCGACCCGGAAATCCTCGTGCAGCGCGGTGACCGCGGTGCGTACGGCGCTGTCCTCGAGCGCGTCCCAGTCCCCCGCGCCCGGCACGAAGCCGTCCTCAAGGTCGGCGCGCAGGTCCTCGACCGGCTCCATCGCGAGCTTCCGGCGTACGCGCGCCTCCACGTCACCGATCACGTCGGCGTCGACGCCGGCCAGCTCGGCGAGCAGCGCCTTGTCCGCGCCGAACTCGTCCAGCGAGGCGAGCGCCTGCCGGCCCCAGTCGCGAGTGATTCCCGGCAACATCCGGTCAGCCGGCACATACACGGTGTGCACCGGCTGCCGGTCCCGCGCGTCCCCCGGAAAGGCGCGCCGGCGCGCCACGTCATCGGCCGCCAGCCGCCGGTCGAGTCCGGCGGCCAGCTCCGCGGTGTCCACAGTGGATTCCACCCGTTCACCTTATTGACTCGCCAGCGGGATACCGCAATTCCTGGCCACCGCAGGACTTTGGTGTAACGCTGGCAACCATGACCGCCACGCTCTCGGTGTTCGACTTTGCCCTCCTTTCAGCCGGTTCGGATGCGCGGCAGGCGCTGCGCCGGATGCTCGACCTGGCCGTACGCACCGAGAGCTGGGGTTATCGCCGGTTCTGGATGTCGGAACACCACAACATGCGTGCCGTCGCGACGTCGTCACCAGCGGTGTTGGTCGGCCAGGTCGCCGCGGCCACCAGCACGATTCGGGTGGGCTCAGGCGGTGTGATCCTGCCCAATCATCCGCCGCTGGTGGTGGCCGAGCAGTTCGGCACGCTGGAGGCGCTTTTCCCCGGCCGGATCGACCTCGGACTCGGCCGGGCGTCGCAGATGGATCCGGAGACGGCCGCGGCGTTGCGGCGTGCCGGCGGCGCGGCTGGCGGCGACTTCGCCGAACAACTGACCGAGCTGCTCGGCTATTTCGACGGGACGACGGCCGTACGAGCCGTGCCGGCGGTCGGCTTCCAGCCGCCGATCTGGCTGCTCGGCACCGGCCACTACAGCGCCGAGCTGGCCGGAAAGCGCGGCCTTCCGTTTGCCTTCGGACATCATTTCCGTCCCGACCTGACCACGGCGGCGTTGACCACCTACCGCGAAAACTTCCAGCCATCGGCTGCCTTGTCGCAGCCGTACGCGATGGTGGCCGCCGCGGTCATCGTCGCGGACGACGACGCCACCGCCGAATGGCTGCACGGTCCGAGCCGCGTCAACATGCTCTCGGCTCGTCGCGGCAAGCTGATGGACTCGCTGCCGACCACCGAGCAGGCCGCCGGTTTTGACTACACCGAAGAGGAACGCGCGATCGTACGCGCCGCGTTGGACGCGCAGATCATCGGCGGTCCGGCCACCGCGGAAGAAAAACTGCGGCGGCTGCTCAAAGACACCGGTGCCGACGAGCTGATGGCGGTGACCATCACACACGACCACGCCGACCGGCTGCGGTCGTACGAACTACTCGCCAACCTGCGACTCGACTAGATATCCGTGCAATGCCGCGGATCCGGCGAGCATCGCACGGCCGACCTGGATCAGCGCCTCCTGTCGGCGCGCGATCGCCGTACGCAGCTCGTCGCTGCTGCCGGCCTGCCGCAGGCCGTCGAGGATGGTTTTGATCTGCGGCAACGGATAACGACCCTGCCGCAGCATGTGCACCATCTGCGCGTAACGCAGGTCCTCCGCGTCGAAGTGGCGATATTTCGTGCCGCGCTCACGTACCGGCGACAGCAGACCGGCGGATTCCCAGACACGCAGCGCCGACGGCCGTACGCCCAGAAACCTGGCCGCCTCGCCGATCCGTAGGCCGCCGGCCGGAATGCCAGGCAGCTCCGGAGCCGCGGCGGTGGCCTCCAAGGCGTCGCCGATGGACCGCAACGACAGCCGTTGCTCGTGGATCATCGCGTGCGCGGCATCGATCAGCGTGAGCGCTTTCGGAATGTCGCCGGTGTACACGGAACGCATGATGTCGCCGGCGACGTGGCCGCCGAATCCCCTCGCCAGCGCCCGATAGGTCATCAGCGCGCGGCCGTGGCCTTCGTCGAACTGCCGATAGCCCGACGCGCTGCGCTCCGCCGGCGGCAGCACGCCGGCGTCGAGGTAGTTGCGGACCTGCTGCGTGGAGATGCCGGCCAGCCGCGCGAGGTCGATCGGCCGCAGTGCCACTCCTCCACCTCCTTTACGCCGGGAGTTGAAGGTTATCCAATCGTACGCGCAGCACCCGTCCTCGAAACGCCGAAAAAGTCTCAACGGGCTGTTCAATGAGACACTTGAAGGATGAGTTTTCCCAGATCAATGGCCGGGACACCAGTAAAGACCCATGACCTCCGGATGCGCTATGGCCAGAAGGACGTGTTGCACGGAGTCGACCTCCAGTTGCGCCGCGGCGAGGTGCTGGCACTGCTTGGACCCAACGGCGCCGGAAAGACGACCACCATCGAGATCCTGGAGGGATTCCGCAGGCGATCGGCCGGAGACGTACGCGTGCTGGACACCGATCCGGACGACGGTGACGAGGCCTGGCGCGCCAGGATCGGGATCGTCCTGCAGTCGTGGCGCGACCACAGCCGCTGGCGGGTCCGCGACCTGCTCGACCAGCTGCGGCGTTATTACCTGCCCTACGCCGATCCGTACGACCCTGACGAGCTGGTCGCACTGGTTGGCTTGACAGAGCAGGCAAAGTCCGCGATCGGCACGCTGTCCGGCGGCCAGCGCCGCCGGCTCGACGTGGCCGTCGGCCTGGTCGGCCGGCCGGAGCTGCTGTTCCTGGACGAGCCGACGGTCGGCTTCGACCCGCAGGCCAGGCGCGTGTTTCACGAGCTGGTCCGTCGACTGTCCCATTTGGAGGACACCACGATTTTGCTCACCACACACGACCTGGACGAGGCGGAGAAACTCGCCGACCGGATCCTCATCCTGGCCGGCGGCCGGATCGTCGCGGACGGCACGGCCGCCGAGCTTGCCCAGCAGGTGTCCGGAAAGGCGGAGGTCCGGTTCAGCCGCGACGGCGAGCACTTCGTCGAAGCTGTCGCCGATCCGACCGAGTTTGTCCGTGAACTGTTCGAAAAACACGGCCGGTCGATCGGTGACCTGCAGGTGCGTCGCGCCAGCCTGGAGAAGGTCTATCTGGAGCTGGTGCACCAGTTCGAGGCCGGCGACCACGGCCAGGTGCCGGCCGAGCTGGCGGAGGTGGTGGCCCGATGAATGCCGCTGTGTTGGCCGGCCTGCACCGCGGCTGGTCCGAGTTTCGGCTCTTCGCCACCAATGCCGGCGACATCCTCGGTTGGGTGTGGCCATCGGCGGTGTCGCTGGTCATCATGTACCTGCTGCGCGGCGCCACCGTGCCTGGCACGAGTTTTTCGTTGGGAACACAGGCCATCCCCGGCATCCTCGGGATGAACGTCGTGCTGATCGGACTGATGGGGCTGGCGGCGACGCTGACCGTCGAACGTACCGACGGCACGCTGTTGCGGATGAAGGCGACACCGCACGGCGTGGTTGGCTATCTCATCGGCAAAGTCGTCAACTATTCCGCGATCACGATCGCCTCGGCGCTCCTCGTCCTCGTGCCGGCCGCGTTTCTGTTTTCCGGACTGCGACTCCGTGAGCCAGCGGCCTGGCTGACGCTGGTCGCGGTGCTCGCGCTCGGACTGGTCGCGAGCCTGCCGATCGGCGCGGTCCTCGGCTCGCTGTTCAAAAATCCGCAGAATCTCGGCTTTGGCATGTTGTTCCTGACCGGCCTGGTCGCGATCTCCGGTGTCTTCTATCCGGTCACCGCTTTCCCTGCCTGGCTGCAGTGGATCGCGCAGGTCTTCCCGGTTTACTGGCTGGGCCTGGGCATGCGGTCGGCGATGCTGCCGGACGCCTTGGCAGCCGCCGAAATCAGCCATTCGTGGCGCCACCTGGAGATGGTCGGTGTCCTGGGCGTCTGGGCCGTACTCGGCTTCGCGCTGGCCCCGATCGTGCTTCGCCGGATGGCCAACCGGCAATCCGGTACGACCATTGAGAAAAGGCAGGACTACTGGCAGTGACAGAGCACATCCGAGTCGTCGGCGCTCGCGAGCACAACCTCGCGGGCGTCGACGTGGACATCCCGAAACGACAGCTCACCGTGGTGACCGGCGTGTCCGGCTCAGGAAAATCGTCGCTGGTCTTCGACACCGTCGCGACCGAGGCGCAGCGGCAACTGTACGAGACGCTGCCGGCTTTCGTACGCGGATTCCTGCCGGCATACGGACATCCCGACGTCGACTTCATCGACAACCTGGCCGCCGTGATCATGGTCGACCAGCGCCGGCTCGGCGGCGGCTCGCGGTCGACGGTCGGCACGATCACCGACATCGCGCCGGTCCTGCGACTGCTGTTCTCCCGAGCTGGCGAGCCGTACGTCGGCCGATCGGACTCTTTTTCCTTCAACCTGCCAAACGGAATGTGTCCGAGGTGCGAGGGTCTCGGTGACGTGGTGGAGGTCGACCTCGCGACCTTCCTGGACGCGTCGAAATCGTTGAAGGAAGGCGCGTTGTTGGCGCCGGCCTTCAAGGTCGGCAGCTGGCACTGGCAGGCTTACAGCACGCGTTTCGACGCTGACAAGCCGATCGCCGACTACACCGACACCGAGCGTCAGGATCTGTTGTACGGCAACGAAGGCTCGGTCGCCGTCGAGGTCAACGGGCAGCGGATCAACGCCACCTACGAAGGTGCGGTGGTGAAGTTTCGCCGGCTCTACGTCCAGAAGGACAGCGCGGAGCTGAGTGAGCGTACCCGCCAGATGGCCGCGCGCTTCACCACCTCGGTCCGCTGCCCGCAGTGCGATGGCGCCAGGCTGTCGCGCGCCGCCTTGGACTGCCGCGTCGCCGGCTATGGCATCGCCGAGCTTTCCTCGATGGAAGCCGGCAGACTGTCCGAGGTGCTGTCCACAATGGACGTGCCGTCCGCGGCTCCGGTGGTCGACGCACTGCGTACGCGCGTCGGCCACCTGGTCGACATCGGCCTGGGTTATCTGAGCCTGGACCGGCCGACGGACACGCTGTCCGGCGGCGAGTCGCAGCGCATCAAGATCGTGCGCCACCTGGCCAGCACGCTCACCGACCTGCTCTATGTGTTTGACGAGCCGAGCATCGGACTGCACGCGCGAGACGTACAACGGCTCACCAACCTGCTGGTTTCGTTGCGCGACCACGGAAACACCGTGTTGGTCGTCGAGCACGACCGCGGTGTCATCGCGGCGGCCGACCATGTGATCGACATCGGTCCAGGCGCCGGATCGGCCGGCGGCAAGGTCACCTACGCCGGCGACGTGGACGGTCTTTCCAACTCCGGTTCGCTGACCGGCGAACATCTGAAGGCGCGTACGCGGTTGAAGGAAAGGGTCCGGAAACCGACCGGCCAGCTGCCGATTTCCCATGCCAGCCTGCACAATCTGCGAGACGTGTCAGTGGACATTCCGTCCGGTGTGGTGACCGCGATCTCCGGCGTGGCCGGATCCGGGAAATCCTCCTTGATCTACGGAGTTTTCTGCGTCCAGCATCCGGAAGCCATCGTGGTGGACCAGACCGCGCCGACGGCCAACCGGCGGTCGACGGTCGCGACGTACACCGGCGCGCTCGATCCGATCCGCAAGGCGTTCGCCAAGGCCAACAAGGTAAGCCCGGCACTGTTCAGCGCGAATTCCGACGGTGCCTGCGAAACCTGCGAAGGCATGGGGGTGATCGTCACGGATCTCGGCTTTCTGGACGGTGTGTCAGCGATTTGTGAGACGTGCCAAGGACGCCGGTTCAAGGACGAGGTGCTCGCCTACCGTCTCGACGGACGCAACATCCACGACGTGCTGGAGCTGACGGTCGGCGAGGCGCGGGAGTCTTTCGCCGGAAACCGCGCGGTGGCGCCGATCCTGCGCGCGGTGGTCGACGTCGGCCTGGACTACCTGCGGCTCGGCCAGCCGCTGACCAGCCTGTCCGGCGGCGAGTGCCAGCGCATCAAACTGGCCTCACACCTGCACAAACAAGGTGCGATCTATGTGCTGGACGAGCCGACGACCGGCCTGCACATGTCGGATGTGACGCGGCTGCTGGACGTGCTGGACCGGCTGGTCGACCAACGCGCCGGCTCGGTCGTGGTGATCGAGCACGACCTGGACGTGATCGCGCACGCCGACTGGGTCATCGACCTCGGACCGGAAGGCGGCAGCGCCGGCGGCCAGGTCATGTTCGAAGGTACGCCGGCCGACCTCGTCCACGATCCGTCGTCGCACACCGCCGAACACCTCCGTCGAGCGATCAGCTGGTCGCCTCGATAAGCCGTTCGATGACATCGAGAGCCTGCCGGAGCTCGTCCACCTTGAACGACTCGGTGACCTGATTGGCCCAGGCGTGCTGGTCCGGCGCGAGGCCGCGGATGGCGTCCCACCCCTTTTCGGTCGGACGCACCAACTTCGCGCGCCGATGCGCCGGATTCGGCAGGTACTCGGCCAGTCCCCGGTCAGCCAGCAGATCGGCGATCCGTTGCACGGCCTGCCGGCTGAGTCCCATGCTCCGCGCGATGTCCGCGACCGTCAGTGGTTTTTCCAGCACGGCCCCCAAAACCTGCCACCACGCCGCGGTCAGGCCGACCCCGCGCGCGATCCGCTCGGCGGCGGCGAGAAACTGGCCGTTGAGCCGAAACGTACGCATGACCAGGTCGCTCACCACGTCACCGGCCTCGGTGCGCGCGGTCATGAGGCCATCAGCTTGAAGAACGCCTCCGGCCGGCGCTCGCCGTACAGCTCGTACCAGGCCGTCGCCGTGTCCTCGTCGTAAAGGTCGAGCTCGGCGAAGATGTGCCTGGCGAAGTCGGCCGGATGAATGCCGCTCGCGGTGATGAGGCCGCGGTCGGTCACCGCCGGCGCGTCCACATAATGCTCGGCGCCGGCGTACGCCGGTGCGAACGTCAGGAATTCCGGCGCATTGCTGGTGTGCGCGCGGTCGTCAAGCAGTCCCCCGGCGGCGAGTTCAAGCGTGGCACCGCAGATCGCCGCGACCGGCTTGCCGGCGTCGAGAAATCGCCTTGCCAAATCGACAAATGGCTTTGCGGCGGCACGCGCCGACGGCTCCAGGCCGGCCATGATCAGCATGGCGCTGTCCGCCGGGTCGATCTCGTCGACGGCCAACTCCGGGGTGATCCGCAGGCCACCCATCGTCGTGACCGGATCGCGGGTCACGCCGACCGTCGCCGTGCGATAGCGGCCCGGCCGCTTCTGCCAGTCTGGCTTGTTGATGTGCGCCGTCACGTATCCCAGTTCCCAGTCGGACAGCGTGTCGTAGACCGCTACATGGACAGTCGATGTCATGACAACATCATGTCATCTCGCCAACATGTTGTCAATGCCACCCGCTATGCCACCTTCGTCCAGACTTCGGCTATATTTTCGCGGCGTTGTATCAGGTTTGTATCGGTCGATCCCATACTCCGTCGCGCGGACGGGAATCGGGTCCTGCCGCGACGAGGGAGTGGGACATGAGAGGGACGCGCATCCTGGCTGCCTTGGCACTGGCGGCCACCGCGGTCGTCGGAGCCGCCACACCGGCCGACGCCGCGCCGACAAGCCCGGCGTGGCACGAAAACCTGGCCGCACCGGTCGCCGGCCAGGTCAACCTGGCCAGCCGTGCCGGCACGCTGACCATCGCCGACCCGGCCTTCCGTACCGCCGCGGCCGGCGGAAACCAGAGCTATGGCATGGAAATCCTGCCGCCGCGTACGCTCGCGCAGCCGGCGAACCAGGTCTCGGTCAAGCTCGCCGGCAAGGTGCCGGCCGGCTCCGACGCGACCGTGGACGTACGCGCGTCCGACGGCCAGCAGTGGACATCGTGGCAGGACGCCAAAAACGCCGCGCTCGACCGGCCGGCGACCCAGTTGCAACTGCGGATCACCATGCACAGCAACGCAAACGGCGCGGCTCCTGCGCTGTCCGGTTTGGACGTGTCGACGAGCGTGGTCGACCGCAAACCGGTCGCCAAACCGATGGCCGCGCTGAGCTATCGCGTCTATGCCACGCGCGAAGGCCTGGTCGGCGGCACGACGGCCAACGGTCACGTCATCGTCTCCAACGACCATTTCGTGGCGCTGCCGTCCGGAAAGAACCTGTCGCCGAAAGGCAGCACGCAGTATTCGGTGAAGGTCTGCGGTCCGACGCGCTGCGAAACCGCACCGGTGTGGGATGTCGGTCCGTGGAACACCAAGGACGACTACTGGAACCCGAGCAGCACGCGGCAGATGTGGAAAGACCTTCCGCAGGGCACGCCGGAGGCGCAGGCCGCGTATCTCAACGGCTACAACGGCGGCAAGGACCAGTTTGGCCGTAGGGTGCTCAACCCGGCCGGCATCGACCTCGCCGACGGCACCTTCTATAACGTCGGCCTCAACGACAACGGCTATGTGACGGTCACGTTCCTGTGGACCAGCGGCGGCGGCACCGGCACGATCACCGGCACGGTCAAGACGGCCGGCGACCCGTTGAACGTACGCTCCGGCCCGCACACCACCGACTCGGTCGTCGGCAGCGTGGCGAACGGCTCCAACGTGACGATCACCTGCCAGACACACGGCACCAGCGTCACCGGCACGTACGGCACCAGCGACCTGTGGGACAAGATCAGCTCGCCGGTCGGCTACGTCGCCGACGCGTACGTCTACACCGGCGCCGACGGCCAGGTCGCGCCCAACTGCTGACTGGGCAATGGGCGCACCGTCGGGCCGTCTGATGGTGGCAACGGAGCAACCCGTGCGCCTGGTGCACGGGTTGCTCCGTTCACCGCATGCTGCGGCCGTCCCGGATCCGTGGTGACGGCTCGTCGAATGTGGAGAAATCCCGGTACGACCGGCCCTTGGATGCGGGATTTTTCCGCACTCGATGTGCGAGACAGCCGGCTGCGATCACCCGACAGTCCCGACCCTGCGGCTTCACCCCAAATGGTGGAGGCGGGTCAGCGGCAACGTCTCGGCGTGGTGGATGTCGACCGGCTGGCCGTCGACGGTGATCGGCGCGGCCTCCAGCGGCACGGAAACCGTTGGTGTGGCGGTGTTTCTGACCATGTCCGCGCGCGCCAGGCCGCGGCTGCCCCGGATCACCGACCTGCGTACGCCGTCGGGCAGGCCGGAACAGTGTGTCGACACGAAAACCGTCGACAGCCGCCGCGGAGCCGCGCCCAGACCGCCGAAATACGGCCGCATCGTGCGCGGCTGGGTGAGCCGCGTCGAGCCGGAGCCGGAGCCCGACACGCCCCAGGCGACGAAGCCGGATTTCAGTACGAGCTCAGGCTGGGCGCCAAACCACGCCGGATTCCACAACGCGATGTCGGCGATCCGGTCAGGTTGCAGCGAGCCGACCTCGTGCGCGAGGCCGTGCGCGATCGCCGGATTGATCGTGACTTTGGCCAGATAGCGCAAAACCCGATCGTTGTTGGCGAAGTCGACGCCGACCTCACCGGCCAAATGTGCGCGTACGTGCGCCAGCTGCCACGTCCGCCGACCGATCTCGCCGATCCGACCCATCCCCATCGAGTCTGAGTTGACGATGCTGACCGCGCCGAGATCGTGCAGCGCGTTTTCCGCGGCGATGCCGTACTCGCGGATCCGCGACGCCGCGATGTCCCTGTCACCGCTGGAAAGTCGGTGCACCGTCATCGTCATCGGCAGCAGCTCGGCCACTGTTGCCCGAGTCAGCGGCAGTGTCGGCGTGGTCGACGAGGTCAGGACGTGCGGCTGCGACACGATTTCCAGCAGGTCCGGATGGCCGCCACCGCCTTCGACGTGGTACGCGTGCACCGTGCGGCCGCGCGTCGCCGCCAGCGTGTCGGCCAGAAAGCCCGACTCGTTCAAGGTGTCGGTGTGCAGCGCCACCGGCAGATCCACGTTGTCGGCCACCGAAAGGCAAGTGTCGACGATCTCCGGAGTGGCGCCCCAATCCTCGTGGATCTTGAAGCCGCCGGCGCCGGCCAACACCGCGTTTTCCAGCAACTCGGCCGAAGAGGACGAGCCGCGCGCCAGAAACGCCGCATTCAGCGGAATGTCGCGCCAGCCGGCGATCAGCGAGTGCAGGTTGTACGCCGGATTCGCGCCGACGTCCCAGACGCCGCCGATCCCCATGCCGACGATGGTCGTCACGCCGGCACTCAACGCGGCCGGCGCGATTTCCGCGCTGGACAGGTGCACGTGCGAGTCGATCATGCCGGCCGTCGCGATCAGTCCCTCGGCCGGGATCATCGCCGTGTGCGAGTCGACCACCAGCTCGATGTCGCTGCTCAGATCCGGATTTCCGGCTCGGCCGACGGCGACGATCCGGCCGTCCTTGATGCCGATGCTGCTCTTCCGTATGCCGAGCACCGGATCGACCACGAGCGCCCCGAGGATCACCAGGTCCAGCGCCGAATCCGGGTTGGCGCGGCCGGTCACCAGCAGGCCGTCGCGCGCGGTTTTGCCGCAACCACCCAGAAGTTCCTCGCCGGCCTCGCCGTCGTCGGCCTCGACCTCGATCCACAGGTCGGTGTCGGCAAGCCGTACGCGGTCACCGGTCGTCGGCCCGTAGGTGGCCGCGTACGCGTCGCGTTTCATCGCGCCACCACCGAAACCGTCCGCGGCTGTCCAGGCGGAAACTCAACGGACGCGCCGGCCGGAATGTCCAGCCGGCAGCCGGCGGCGAGCTCTCTGTCCAGCTCCAACGCGCTGTTTGCCTTTTCCAGCGGGAAATGCGACGAGATCCACAGTGGACGCTGGCCACGGTTGACGACCGTCAGCTCGCGCCGCTCCCGTCCCGCGGCCAGCTCGATCTCGCTGTCCGGCGTACGCACCACCTCGCCAGGAGGTCCGAAGGGCGCCTCGATGTGCACGAGCGTGGATCCGTACGGAAACAACGCCTCGACCTCGATCCGCGGCACCGCGGCCGCCACACCGGGCAACAGCGATTCCGGCCGTACGATCTCGCGCGCACGAGAAACGACTTCCTCCAGGGAAAGTCCGTCCCAGGCCCACTCCAGCACCTCGTCGCAGACCAGCGCGGTCGCCTCGACCGCACCGAGCTTGGCGCCACGAGCGAGCCGCCGCCGAGCCAGCTCGGCGGCGGTGAAAATCGTCAGCCGCTCATTTTCCCGCGGAGTCAGGTGCATTTCCGGACTCTACCGCGTCGCGAACCGCGCTACCGAGCTCCGAAGTGGTGGCCGAGCCGCCCAGATCCGGCGTACGGACACCGGCGGTCAGCACCTTGTCGACCGCGGCTTCCACGGCGCGCGCGGCGGCCGGCTCGCCGAGGTGATCGAGCATCATCGCGCCGGTCAGGATCTGCGCGACCGGGTTGGCGATCCCCTTGCCGGCGATGTCCGGCGCCGAGCCGTGCACCGGCTCGAACATCGACGGAAACTCGCGCTCCGGGTTGAGGTTTGCCGCCGGAGCCGTGCCGAGACCACCGACGATCGCCGCCGAGATGTCGGACAGGATGTCGCCGAACAGGTTGGACCCGACGACGATGTCCAGCGTGTCCGGCCGCATGACCATCCGTGCCGCCAGCGCGTCCACATGGGACTGTTCGGACTCAACGTCTCCGTGTTCGGCCGCTATCTCCGCGAAAATCTCGTCCCAGAAGGGCATCGAGTGGATGATGCCGTTGGACTTCGTCGCCGAGCACACGCGTCCGCCGCGCGTACGCGCCAACTCGAACGCATAACGGATCACGCGCGTCACGCCGAGCCGGGTGAAAACCGCCTGCTGTACGGCGAACTCCTCCGGCAGGCCGACGCTCTGCCGGCCACCGATCTGGGAATACTCGCCTTCGGAGTTTTCCCGTACGATCACGATGTCCAGGTCGTCGGCCGTCCGACCGGCCAGCGGGCTCACCACGCCGGGCAGCAGCCGCGTCGGGCGCAGGTTGACATACTGCCGGAAGGCCCGCCGGATCGGGATCAGCAGTCCCCACAGCGAAACGTGGTCCGGCACACCAGGAAAGCCAACCGCGCCAAGGAAGATCGCGTCGTGCGGCCGCAGCTGCTCGATGCCGTCCGCCGGCATCATCGCGCCGGCGGCCAGATAGCGCTCACAGCTCCAGTCGAATTCGGTCCACTCGAAGGAAAAACCGTAGAGCGACGCGGCGCGGTCGAGGACCTGCCGGGCCTCCGCGACGACATCGACGCCGATGCCATCGCCGGGGATGCTGGCGATCCGGTAGGTCACAGGCCCACCGCCACGTACTTGACCTCCAGGAACTCCTCGATGCCGACCCGGCCGCCCTCGCGGCCCAGGCCCGACTGCTTGACGCCACCGAACGGCGCGGCCGGGTTGGACACCAGGCCGGTGTTGAGACCGATCATGCCGGCCTCCAACCGCTCCGAGACGCGCAGCGCGCGGTTCACGTTGGTGGTGAAGACATAACTCACCAGGCCAAACTCGGTGTCGTTGGCGGCCTCGACGGCCTCGTCCTCGGTGTCGAAGACGGAGATCGGCGCGACCGGGCCGAAAATCTCCTCGCTGGCCATCCGCGCGTCGCGCGGCACGTCGGTCAGCACGGTCGGCGGGTAGAAGTGGCCGGCACCGTCCACAGTGGACCCGCCGGTGAGTACGCGCGCGCCGTTGGCGGTCGCGTCGGCCATCAGCTCGGTCACCTTGGCGATCGCGTCGGAGTCGATCAGCGGACCGATCTGCACGCCTTCTTCGGTGCCACGGCCGACTTTCAGCGCCGCCATCCGGGCGGTCAGCCGCCGGCCGAACTCCTCGGCGACACCGCGCTGCACGTAGAACCGGTTGGCGGCGGTGCAGGCCTCCCCCATGTTCCGCGTCTTGGCGAGCATGGCGCCGTCGACCGCGGCGTCCAGGTCGGCGTCGTCGAAGACCACGAACGGCGCGTTGCCGCCGAGCTCCATGGACGTACGCAACACCTTGTCGGCCGCCTGCTCCAACAAGATCTTGCCGACCGGCGTCGAGCCGGTGAAGGAGATCTTGCGGATCCGGCCGTCGCGGATCAGCGGCTCCATCACCGCACCTGGGTCGCTGGTGGTGATCACGTTGAGGACGCCGGCCGGCAGGCCCGCCTCGGCGAGGATGTCGGCCAGCGCCAGCATCGACAGCGGCGTCTGCTCGGCCGGCTTGATCACCATCGTGCAGCCGGCGGCGACGGCCGGACCGATCTTGCGCGTGCCCATCGCCATCGGGAAGTTCCACGGGGTGATCAGCAGGCACGGGCCGACCGGCTGCTTCATGATCAGGAACCGGCCCTGACCGTTTGGCGCGGTCGCGTAGCCGCCGTCGATGCGTACGGCCTCCTCGGCGAACCAGCGGAAGAACTCCGCCGCGTAGGTGATCTCGCCCTTGGCCTCGGCGACCGGCTTGCCCATCTCCAGCGTCATCAGCAGCGCCAGGTCGTCGGCGCGGTCGAGCAGCAGCTGGTGTGCGCGGCGCAGGATCTCGCCACGCTCGCGCGGCGCGGTCGCGGCCCAGTCGCGCTGCGCGGCGACCGCCGCCTCCAGCGCGGCGAACCCGTCCTCGACACTCGCGTCCGCGACCTCGGCGAGCACCTCGCCGGTGGCCGGATCCTCGACCGGCAACCCCTTTCCGCCGCTGGACGGCCGCCACTTGCCGTCGACGAAGAGCTCCTTGTGGACCGCGTCGACCACCGCTTTTTCTCGTGCCTGCACTGCCGCGCTCCTGAAGTCGAGAAAGGATTCGTACTCGCCATCCTGCACACGCCCTACCTGTCCGGACAGCCGTCGGGACAGTGAGATTGTGCGGGTTCGCCAGCCATGCTATGCATATTGTTGACAATCCGACAACTCTTGAGGAGACCCACGCGATGGCCCACCTCTCCCCCCGGCTGAAGCAGGCCACGCCGGTCCTCGTCGAGCACGGCGAGGGGACGTACGTCTTCGACGCCGCCGGCCGTCGTTTCCTCGACTTCACCGCCGGCATCGGGGTGACCAGCACCGGGCACTGCCATCCGCGGGTCGTCGAGGCGGCGCAGGCGCAGGTCGGCAAGCTCATCCACGGCCAATACACGACGGTCATGCACCAGCCGCTGCTCACCCTGGTCGAGCGGCTCGGCGAGGTGCTGCCGGCCGGCCTGGACACGCTGTTCTTCGCCAACTCCGGCAGCGAGGCGGTCGAGGCGTCGATCCGGCTGGCCAGGATGGCGACCGGCCGGCCCAACATCATCACCTTCGCCGGCGGATTCCACGGCCGTACGGTCGCGGCGGCCTCGCTGACCACCTCCGGCACCAAGGTCCGCGCCGGCTTCGCGCCGCTGATGGCCGGTGTGTCGGTGGCGCCTTTCCCGTATGCCTTCCACTATGGCTGGGACGAGGAGACCGCGACGCGGTTTGCCTTGCGTGAGCTCGATTTCGTGCTCGCGACGCAGTCGGCGCCGGACGACACGGCCGCCTTCATCGTCGAGCCGGTGCTCGGCGAAGGCGGCTACGTGCCGGCCAACACGGCCTTCCTGGCCGGCCTGCGCGAGCGCGCCGACCGTCACGGCATCCAGCTGATTCTCGACGAGGTGCAGACCGGTTTCGGCCGCACCGGCCGGTTCTGGGGCCACGACCACTTCGACGGCCGCGCCGACATCCTGATCACCGCGAAGGGTCTCGCGTCCGGCTTTCCGCTGTCCGCGATCGCCGCGCCGGCCGCCACCATGGAGAAGGCGTGGCCAGGCTCGCAGGGCGGGACCTACGGTGGCAACGCCGTCGCCTGTGCCGCCGCGGTCGCGACCCTTGACGTCATCCAGTCCGAGAATCTGGTGGAAAACGCGCGCGTGCAGGGTGCGCGGCTGCTGGCTGGCGCGGCGAAGTTCGCCGGTGAACACAAGGAAATCGGCGACGTACGCGGCCTCGGCCTGATGGTCGCCACCGAGTTCACCGCCGCCGACGGCACGCCGGACGCCGCCGCCGCGACGCGCGTACACGCCGCCGCCGCGGAAAACGGGCTGTTGCTGCTGACCTGTGGACCGTACGGCAACGTCGTGCGGATGATCCCGCCGCTGGTCGTCACCGGAGAGCAGGTCGACGAAGGGCTGGACCTCTGGTCGAAAGCGTTGTCAGCGCTGTAAAAACGCGGCATCCGCGCCGATCGCCAGCAGCTCGAAGGCGTCTTTCAAGGCCTGCTCGCGGTCGGCGCGGTCGCGTACGACGGCACGCGTTTCCAGGGCAAAATGCGCCAGCGCCGCTGGCTTGATGTCGTCAGACGCGGCGCCGGTCTCCTCCGCGATCGCCTGAGCCAGAGCCGTTTCATGCCGCATCCACATGCGATGGCCGTAGTCACGCAGCGCCGGCGTCTCGTCGATCAAGCGCAGAAACGCGCGCATTTCCGCGCTTTCCGGATGCGAGCTCGCGATGATGTGGTCGCGCAAGCCATCGAGCACCGACTGACCTGGCGCGCGGTCGCGTACGGCCGAGACGAGCCCGGCCTCGATGTCCGCGTCCTCGTCGAAGATCAGCGCCTCTTTGCTCGGGAAATGCTTGAAAATCGTGGTGACCGCGACATCGGCCTCGTCCGCGATCTCCTTGATGCTGACCGCGTCGAAGCCGCGCTCAAGGAAAAGCCGCAAGGCGGTGTCGCCGATCGTGGTGCGGGTCTGCCGCTTCTTGCGCTCGCGCCGGCTGATCTCCTGCATGCCGTCATGATACTGACTACGAAAACGCAGCAGCTACGGCTTTGAATGGCGGCCAGGCGATACCGAGGTGACCACTGTGGCTGACAATGCGGCTCAGCAGTCACACCCGCAACAGGGACCTGCGGTCGCGCGGGTGTGACAGCCTTGTTCCTTGCATCCAGCGCTAGTAACTCGACATTCACACCATGGCACCTCGGGCGCCCCAGCCACACTCCTGGTCCGGTTTGTCCGTTCTCACCCGTCGGCGAGCTTAGTCGGCGCGGCGGAAGCTGAGCGTTTCGCCTTCCACGCCACGCAGCCACAGATCCTGCGCCGCGGCGGCGATGTCGGCCAGGCCGTCCTCGATGGTGGCGAACACGTTGCCGGGCACCCAGCCCTGGTCGCCGTTGATCAGCAAATTGTTACGACCGTAGAAAAGCGCGAGGTCCACGACATGCTCGCCGCTGTGCGCCTCGCTGCCGTCGTTGTAGCCGTATGCCGGATTGCCGATCTGCCACGGCTCGAAGCCGAAATAGCACACGTCGCCAGGAATCGGTGTCACCGTTGGGTTTTCCGGGCCCGGGGGGTTGTCGGAGAAAGACGGCACCAACGCGTAGATCTCGTTGCGCGCGTATTTGGCGTGGTACGCGTCGCCGGACTGCGGCAGCGCGTCCCACACCGCGGCGCAGGTGCGCGGCGCCTCCTGGTCGAGCAGCCTGGCCCGGCACGTGACACCCCGCTTGTCCAGCGAAATCGTGATATACCGAGCCATCAACCCGCCTCTCGCGCGATCCGTATCGTACCGGCACGGTAACGAGCGCCTCGTCCTATTGTCAACAATCCGACAGTGCGCCAGGTGTGAAGGCGGGCAGCTTCGCAAGACTGCCGCGTACGGCCTCGGCGCCGTAGTCGAACATCCGCCGCTCGTAGTCGTCGACCGCGCTGAGCAGATCCTGGCGGCCTTCGTTGACCTCGATCAGGCAACGGCGCAGCAGGTCGGCATCGCGCAGGGCGGTGTTCGCGCCGTTGCCGCCGGTTGGCGAGGTGGCGTGGATCGCGTCGCCGAGCAGCGTGACCGGGCCGGACGGCCAGCGCTCACCGGGCGTGACCACGCGGATGGACAGCAGCGCGCTGTTGTCCGGGTCGGCCTGCTCGATCAGCGCGCGCAGCTCCGGGTGCCAACCGTCCATCCTGGACAACACGGCATCCCGCGCGGTCAGGTCCGCCGGCAGGCCATCCGGCGGAAGGATCATGGCCCAGCGTACGTAGTCCCCGATGTCCGGCAGCGTGACCTCGGGTGCCAGTTGCTCGGCGGCTCGCTTCGGCGGGGTACGGAAGCGCATCGCGCCGAGCAGGAGGCTGACGCCGTCGCCGGCGACCTTCGAGCCGTACGCCTTGGACAGGCTGACGAACTCGTCGGTCAGCGGAGTGCGGCCGATGACAAAACGGACGCCGGTGTCGGTCGGGGTCGTCCGCGGCGACAACACCGAGCGGACCGCGGAGGTGACGCCGTCCGCGCCGACGAGCAGATCGGCGGCGACCGGGTCGCGGCGAGCGAAATGAGCCTCGACATTGCCGTCGGGCAGCACGTCGTAGCCGGTCAGCGCGGCATCCGTGCGTACGGTGAGGCCGGTCAGCAACAGGTGCCGCAACACCTGCCGGTCGACCACGATGCCGGTGCGGCTCGCGCCGAGCCGGCCGATCTCGGTCAGCTGCGGGTCCAGGATCAGTTGCTCAGCCGAGGCATCCATGACGATCTCGTCCAGCAACGGATGCCACCGCGCCGGCAGGCAGTCGCGCACCGCCTGGAAGCCGACCAAGTCCAGCACGAGCCGATAGCCCTGGAACCGCGCGACGATCCCCGGGTCGCGCTCGAACACCTCGGCGTCGATCCCGGCGCCGCGCAGACCCTGCGCGAGAGCCAGGCCGCCGAGGCCGGCTCCCACCACGGAAACTCGCATCGCGTCTCCAGACGTACGAACTTAGTTCGTTGATGACGATCTAAGTTCTACTCCCGGAACCAAGATCGCGTCAAACGCGGACGCCTTCAGTTGGCGCTGTGCTCCAGCAACTCCACCGGCACCGGCAGGTGCTTGGCGCGGATGTACTCGCCGACCGCCTTCCCCACCCGGTCGACGCGCAGGTTCGCCGAGCCCCCGGTGCCGAGCAGTCCCTTCAGCACGAAGTGCACCGCGCGCAGCCGCGGAAACTCGTGGCGTACGACCTCAAGGCCGGCCAGCTCCGGCACCAGCCGGCGAAGCTCCACAGTGGACAGTGCCTGCCGCAGCCACGGCCAGGCCCGGTCGTCGCTGACCCAGATGCCGACGTTGCTGTTGCCGCCCTTGTCGCCGCTGCGCGCGTACGCGATGGTGCCGAGCGGCACCTCGCGTACGTCCGTCGCTGGCGGCGGCTCCATGGGCTCCGGGTGCGTTGGCTGGCTGGTGATCTCGGTCTTGGCTCGCGCCGGAATATCGTACGTCCGTCCCTCGACAACGACGCGGTGGTCGACTGCCGACATCGGCAACAACGCCGGCCAGAAGTCGATCCGCGGTTTCGGCGTGCCGGTCAGCTGCGAGCCGCCGTCATGATAGAAACCCGGAATGCTTTGCAGATAAAGCGACGTCAGCCGCCGCGCGAGCTGCAGCCGCATCAGCGGATCGCGTTCGGCGGCGGTCGCCATCACGCGCAACGCGACGGTCGCGTCCCACTGCGTACGCGGATTGTCAGCCGCCGAGCCGATACGCGTGAAGTGCACCTCGACGCCGTCCGGCAGGTCGTTGCCGATCTGTGCTTTCAGCAGGTCGATTTTCTGGTCCACGTCGGGCGCCGTCACGAAAACTGTGTTGACGATTTCATAGCCGACCGGCGCGAAGACCGCTACCTTTGTCGTCGGTGGCGGCGGTGAACCTGTCGCGCCGCGGATTTCCACGCGGCCGGGCGAAAGTTGACGCGGCTCCACGCTCTGCAGATCGACGGTGACGTCCGGATTCAGATATCGCGGTCCCTGGATCTCGTACAACAGTTGCGCTGTCACAGTGTCGACGGTGACCGCACCATCGTCGCGCGAGTGTTTCGTGATCACGCTCGTGCCGTCAGCGGCGATCTCCGCGATCGGAAAACCCGGCGCGAGCAGGTGCGGAATCCGCGTGAATCCAGAGAAGTTTCCGCCGGTGGCGTGCGCGCCGCACTCGACCACGTGCCCGGCGACCACGGCACCGGCCAGCGCGTCCCAGTCGTCCTCGCTCCACCCATGCCACCACGCCGCCGGTCCAGCGGTCAGCGACGCGTCCGTGACCCGACCACACACGACGATGTCGGCGCCTTCGCGCAATGCCCTGGCAATCCCCCAGCCGCCGAGGTATGCGTTGGCCGCCACAGGTTGACGGCCCCAGGCCGCCAGCGGCTCGCCGGTGTCGAGATTTTCCAAGCGATGACCGGCATCCGCGTACGCGCCGAGGCGGTCGAGCACGTTGTCGCCTTCGACGTACGCCACGCGCAGGCCGTGACCGCTCAACGCCTCGGCGAGCGCCGCTGGTGCGAAGCCACCGGCGTTGGTCACCACCTTCATGCCACGGTCGGCGATGGCCGCCAGATGTGGCCGGATCTGGTTGACGAAATAGCCGACATAGCCGCGACTTTCCCTGCCGGACAAGGCCGCCAGGGTGACTTCGGCGAGATAGTCCCCCATCAGCACGTCGACCGGATCGCCGGCCATCACCTCGTCGATCGCGGTGAAC